>DAISWF010000081.1:0-20542 GCA_036826495.1 Burkholderiaceae bacterium | reverse complement strand
GAGGTGATCAACACCGAGCTCGCGCTCGCCGACATGGTCACCGTCGAGAAGACGCTGGAACGCTACGTCAAGGTCGCGCGCGCCGGCGGCGACAAGGAAGCGCAGCGGCTGGTCGCGGTGCTCGACAAGTGCATGAAGGTGCTGAACGAGGCGAAGCCGGTGCGCTCGCTCGACCTCTACGAGGAAGAGAAGGCGGTGCTGAAGCCGCTGTGCCTGATCACCGCCAAGCCGACGATGTACGTGGCCAACGTCAAGGAAGGCGGCTTCGAGAACAACCCGTACCTGGAAGCGGTGCAGAAGTACGCCGCCGCCGAAAACTCGGTGGTGGTGCCGGTGTGCGCCGCCGTCGAGGCCGAGATCGCCGACATGTCCGACGAGGACAAGCTGGTGTTCCTCGCCGACATGGGCATGGACGAGCCGGGTCTGAACCGGGTGATCCGCGGCGGCTTCAAGCTGCTGGGCCTGCAGACCTACTTCACCGCCGGCGTCAAGGAAGTGCGCGCATGGACGGTGCGGGTCGGCGCCACCGCCCCCCAGGCCGCCGCCGTCATCCACACCGACTTCGAGAAGGGCTTCATCCGCGCCGAGACGATCGCCTTCGACGACTACATCCGCCTGAAGGGCGAACAGGGCGCGAAGGAAGCGGGCAAGATGCGGCTCGAGGGCAAGGAATACGTGGTGCACGACGGGGACGTCATGCACTTCCGGTTCAACGTCTGAGCCGCGTCCGGCCGGCGGCGCGCGAACGCCGCCGCCGGTTCGCGCACGCCGGTTCAGGTGTAATACCGCTTCGCCCTGCGCTCGGCCTCGGCGGCCGCGTCCTTCGCGTTCTTCTGCCCGGTGCAGGCCGACGCGAACATGTCGACGACGATCCAGTCTGCCAGGCAGGCGGCCGATGCATAGCCGAGGCTGCCGGCGAAGCTGTGCGGCCGCATCCGTTCGACGACGCCCTTGAACGGCGCGGCGATCGGATTGGCGGCCCAGAACGGATTGTTGTCGTAGGCCTTCAGCGGATGGCTGACGTAGCCGAGCGACGCCGCCTGCCACGGTTCGTACTGCTCGCGTTCCCACATGAAGCGCAGATACTCCTTGGCCGCCTGCGGATACTTGCTGTACTTGAACAGCATCGCCTGGCTCAGCAGATGCAGTTCGGTGGGCTGGCCGATCGGCCCGATCGGCATCGGCGCATGGTCCATGTCGGCGACCACCGCCTTTTTCTTCGGATCGTCGGAGTTGCGGCCGGCGAAATAGATCGAGATGCCGTTGGAGGTCAGGCTGACCTTGCCTTCGAGGAACGCATTGTTGTTCGACACACCGCTCCAGGCCGCGGTGCCCTCGATGAAGGTCTTCGACAACTGCTGCATGTACTCGATCGCGCGGACCGTCTCGGCGCTGTTGATGACGACCTTGTTGTTCTCGTCCACCAGCTTGCCGCCGAAGCCCCACAGGATGTTGTGCATCCAGGTCTCCGAGTCGCCGGTGGCGTGCGACAGCGCGAAGCCGGGCGGGCGGCCCGCCTTGTTGAGCGCCTGGCACAGCTTCAGATAGTCGTCGGTGCTGGTCGGGAACTTGTCGAAGCCCGCCTCCTTGACCCACGACACCCGGTAGTTCAGCAGCGCGCCCGACGCGCCCAGCGGCAGGCCGATCCACCTGCCCTTGCTCGATCCGTAGGTGCGCGCCGCCGGGAACCAGCCGCCGTACTTGTTGCCCAGGTACTCGGCCAGGTCGGTCAGGTCGACCAGCTTCTCCGGATACAGGTGCGGGTCGTCGAGCCAGCCGACGATCACGTCGGGCCCGGCGCCGACGTTGGCCGCCACCGCCGCCTTGGGCCGCACGTCCTCCCAGTTCTCGTGGTCGGTGCGCACCTCGATGCCGTACTTCTCGCTGAACTTCTTGGTGTTCGCGAGCCACATGTCCTCGTCGGCCTGCACGAAGCGCTTCCAGCGCAGCACGCGCAGCCGGGCGCCCTTCTCCGGCTTGAACGCCAAGGTCTGGGCCGACGCGTGGCGCGTCCAGATCATCGGGGCGCCGATCACCGGCGCCGCGGCCGCTACGCCGACCGCCTTGGCGATGCCGCGACGGCCGGTGGATTCGGGTTGGTTGTCGGGTCTGGTCATCGTCTCCTCCTGGGTTGTCTGTGTTCGGCCCGGTGATCCGTCCCGGGCTCTGTCAGGCCCCCGCGCGGCCTGTCGTGCGTCCGACGTCGATGCGTCCGACGTCGCGAGGTGTCATCCGGATGGCGGCGCGCGGGGAGCGCTCTCCGCGCGGACCTGCTCCCACAGCGCACGGATCTGGTCCTTCATCATCCCGGCCTCGATCCAGCGGTCGGACAGCTCGTATCCGTCGGGACCGGTCATCGCGTATTCCGGCGGGCCCAGCTCGCACAGGAACGTCAGCACGCCGTCGGGCGGCGCACGCCGCATCCAGCTTCTGAACCCGTACGCCCACCAGCCCATGAACAGCTCGACCCAGTGGCGGTGATGCGGAAAGCTGATCTGCACCTGGATCTGCTCGCGGCTGGCGACGCGGCCGTGCAGGCCCCAGCAGTGATCGAGCACCCGGTGCATCAGCGCATGATTGACGTCCGACACCGGCAGCGCGAACTCGCGGCCCAGCAGGTAGTGCGACAGATCGCCGGTCAGCCGCAGATCGGGGAATGCATCGAGCAGCCGCAGCGTGAAGTACAGGTCGGTGGTCATGCGGTCGCGGTGCGTCTCGATGTGCAAACGGATGCCGGCATCGTCGGCGAGCCTGCGCCAGCCTTCGATGTACGGGATGCACTCACGGACCGTGACCGGCCGCACGTCGGCCTGCAGGTTGATGTGATCGGCGCCGAGCTCCTGCACGTGCTCGATGATCGGCTTCAGGTCATCGACGCAGGTCGGATAGCACTGCGCCTGCCAGGTCATGTCGTGCTCGCGCAGGAATGCCGTGACGGTGCGCGCATGGGCGCGGTCGGCGAACCGCACGCCGGCACCGTCGAAGCCGGCATCGCGGATCATCGCCAGCTTCTGATCCAGCGTCCATTCCTGGCCGTCGGGGCGACGGCGCTCCATCGCCCACAGCGACTGGTAGACCTTCAGCGACTGCATCGCCGACGCCGGAGGGGCGAGCCGGACGCCCGCCGTCAGGCAGCGGCCCTGACCGGCGCGACGGCGCCGACGGTCGGCACCTCGACACGTTCGAAGAAGCGCCGGCCGGTGGTCTGGTTCTCGTAGATCGAGCCCTGGTTGCGCGCCGGTGGGAACGGCATCCGGATCGGCACGTCGCGCATCCGCGGCACGATGGTCTCGGAGCCGGCCAGCAGCCGCGACCTGAAGTCGCCGTAGTCGGGCACGCCGAGCAGCGGGAACGCATCGGCCGCCGCCGCCTCGTACAGCAGCAGCCCGCGCGGCCGGTCCGACAGGTTCTGCGCCGACCCGTGGATCACCCGCACGTGATGGAACGAGCAGGAGCCGGCCGGCCCTTCGCAGGCCACCGCCTGCGCGAGCGACAGGCCGCTATCGGCGAGATCCATCGCGCCGCAGAAGTAGCCGTCCTCGTCATGGTGATCGTAGGTCGGCCCCCGGTGCGTGCCGGGCAGGTAGTACATCGCGCCGTTCTCGACGGTGGTGTCCTCCAGCATCACGCCGATCGCCAGCAGATCGTCGTTGGTGTGCGGATAGAACGCCCAGTCCTGATGCCATTCGACCGGCGAACCGTAGCGCGGCGACTTCAGGTTCAGCTTCGAGCCGTGCAGCCGCACGCTGTCGCCCAGCAGCGCCTGCAGCACCTGGATCATCTTCGGCGAACGGACGAACGCGTCGAACACCGGGTGGATCACGTGCGGCTTCTTGATCCGGCGCACCCGCGGCGCCTCGGCGGTGTGGCCGGGCTCCAGATCGTAGACGTCGTCGTGGCTGGACACCTTGCGCGACGCTTCCACCAGACCGTCGAGCACGCGTTTCATCTCGAGGCGGGTGGCCTGGTCGAGCAGGCCCTCGATGATCACCGCACCCTGCTCATGGTAGTGATCGACTTGTGAACGGCTGATCATCCGGATGTCTCCTGCGGGCGCCGGACCTGATCGACCGGCATGGGGCGCGATGAAAGCGCTTCCATCGGCCAATCATGAAGCGGAACCGCGACGGCGTCAACCATCGCCCCGAATCGGACGGGGCCGCCCGCCATCGGAGGCGACTTGCCCGGACGGATGGAAACGTTAACATCGGCGGATGACGAAATCCTCCGGCCGCTCGGCCACCGCCCTCGCTGCGGCCGCGCCGGCTCAGGCCAGCCCGCCGCCGGCACCGCCCGGCCGGATGGAGGACGTCGCCCGACTGGCCGGCGTGTCGATGGTCACCGTGTCGCGGGCGCTGAACACGCCCGACAAGGTGGCGCCGGCGACGCGGGCGCGGATCGAGGCGGCGGTGCAGCGGATCGGCTACGTGCCGAACCTGCTGGCCGGCAGCCTCGCATCGAACCGCAGCCGGATCGTCGCGGCGCTGGTGCCGACGATCGCGAACTCGATCTTCTCGGAGACCGTCGAAGGCATGTCGGAGGTGCTGACCCGGCACGGCTATCAGCTTCTGCTGGGCCAGACCGGCTACGACGAGTCGGTCGAGGAGGCGCTGGTCGCGACCTTCCTCGGGCGGCGCGTCGACGGCATCCTGCTGACCGGCATCGGCCATTCCCGCGACACGCGGCTGCAGTTGATGCGCCGGCGGCTGCCGGTCGTCGAGACCTGGGATCTGACGCCGTCGCCGATCGATCGGATCGTCGGCTTCTCGAACCGCGAGGCCGGCGAGGCGATGACCCGCCACCTGATCGAGCGCGGCTACCGGCGGATCGCATTCGCCGGCGGCGCCGACGAACGCTCGGAAAGCCGCCGTGCCGGATGGCTCGCCGCGCTCGAGGCGGCCAGCGCCGTGCCGGGGCCGTCGCTGACGGTGGCCACTCCGTCGCGGGTCGCGGCCGGCCGCGAGGCGATAGACGAACTGATGCGGCACGACCCGCCGCCCGATGCGGTGTTCTTCAGCAACGACGTGCTGGCGATCGGCGCGCTGCTGCAATGTGAGCGGCGCGGCTGGCCGGTGCCCCGGCAGGTGGCGATCGCCGGCTTCACCGACACCGAGCTGGCGTCGGAGTTCAATCCGTCGCTGACGACGGTGCACGTGCGCGGACGGGCGATCGGCGAACGGGCGGCCGAGGTGCTGCTGGCGCGGATCGACGGCCGCGGCAATGTGCAGACGACGATCGACGTCGGCTACGAGATCGTCGCCCGGGACAGTGCCTGAGTCGGGACAGTGCCTGAATCGGAACAGTGCCCGGGTCAACGGCCCGGCACCGCGACGTTCACTCCTTCACCGCGCCGGTCATCCCCGACACGTAGTACTCGACGAAGAACGAATACAGCACCGCCACCGGGATCGAGCCGAACAGCGCGCCGGCCATCAGCGATCCCCAGTGATAGACGTCGCCTTCGACCAGCTCAGTGATGACGCCCACCGGCACCGTCTTGATCTCGGATGACGACACGAAGGTCAGCGCGTAGATGAACTCGTTCCACGACAAGGTGAACGCGAAGATGCCGGCCGAGATCAGCCCCGGCACCGCCAGCGGCAGCACGATCTTCACGAGGATCTGCCAGCGGGTCGCGCCGTCGATCAGCGCGCATTCCTCGAGCTCGAACGGGATCGAGCGGAAGTAGCCCATCAGCAGCCAGGTGCAGAACGGAATCAGGAACGTCGGATAGGTGAGGATCAGCGCCATCCGCGTATCGAAGAGCTGCAGCTTGAACACCATCGTGGCCAGCGGGATGAACAGGATCGACGGCGGCACCAGGTAGGCGCCGTAGATCGCCAGCCCCACCCAGCGGCTGCCCTTGAAGCGCAGCCGCTCGATCGCATAGGCGGCCAGCACCGACGCGAGCAGCGCGATCGCCATCGCCGCGAACGCGACCAGCATCGTGTTCCACAGCCACTGCGGGTAGGCGGTGTCGAACAGCAGCTTCTTGACGTTCGCCAGCGTCGGATTGATGACCCAGAACGGGCTGAACCGTTCGAAGTCGTACATCTCGTCCTTGCCCTTGAACGTCGTGACCGTCATCCAGTAGAACGGAAACAGCAGCACGAACGCGAAGCACAGCAGCGGCAGGTACACCGTCGCCAGCTTCTGGCGGCGGGTGACCAGGTAGTCCATGCCTCGAGAGGTTTCCGCGTCATTGCTCATCGCATCATCCGTCCAACGATCCGTGCATCCGGGTCGCGGCGAAGCCGGCGACCTCTGGAGGGGGCGCCACGGATCCGGCTTTGCCGGTCCGTAAGCGCCCGCCCCCTGGGGGGAGGCGCCGAAGGCGCTTCGGGGGGGTCAACTCTTCTGCCAGCCCCGGCGCTGCAGGCCGAAGAAGCTGATCAGGATCGCCGCCAGCAGGAACGGCACCATCGCGATCGCGATCGCCGCCCCTTCGGCGAGCTGCCCGCCGGGGATCGCCCGCTGGAACGACAAGGTGGCCATCAGGTGCGTGGCATTGACCGGCCCGCCGCGGGTGATCACGTAGATGAGCTGGAAGTCGGTGAACGTGAACAGCACCGAGAAGGTCATCACGATCGCGATGATCGGCGTCAGCAGCGGGTAGGTGACGTGGCGGAAAAGCTGCCAGCGGCTGGAGCCGTCGATCGTCGCCGCCTCGTACAGCGACGGCGAGATCGTCTGCAGCCCGGCCAGCAGCGAGATCGCGACGAACGGGATGCCGCGCCAGACGTTGGCGGCGACCACCGACCAGCGGGCGTTCCAGCCGTCGCCGAGGAAGTTGATGTACTTGTCGATGAGGCCGAGCTTGATCAGCACCCACGAGATGATCGAGAACTGCGAATCGAAGATCCACCAGAACGCGATCGCCGACAGCGTGGTCGGCACGATCCACGGCAGCAGCAGGATCGCCCGCATCAGGCTCTTCAGGCGGATGTTCTGGTTCAGCAGCAGCGCCAGCCACAGGCCCAGCACGAACTTCAGCACGCTGGCCACCGCGGTGTAGAAGATCGTGTTGCCGACCACCAGCCAGAAGGTGTCGTCACGGAACAGCGACACGTAGTTGTCGAGCCCGATGAACACGCCCTCGCGGCCGATCTTGGTGTCGGTCAGGCCGAGCCAGAAGCCCAGCCCCAGCGGATAGGTCAGGAACACCAGCAGCACCGCGGCGGCGGGCAGCATGAACAGCAGGCCGAGCGCATCGGCGTTGTTGTTCAGCCTGGTCAGCAATGTCAGCCCGGAAGGCATGGGCGCCTGCCGGCCGATCGCGGGTCCGATACTGGCCAACGCTGTCTCCTCTCGCGCGGCCGGGCCTTTGCTGGTCGCTCAGGCGGCCATGTCCCGGCCGGCCCGGTGACCAGCGTGCATGGTAACGCAGACGCCCGCGATGCAGGCGCCGCCGCCCCTCTCCCCGCTCAGCCCGGCTGCTTGACGATCCGCAGGTAGGGTCTGGGCGCCTGCCAGCCGGCCGGGAACAGCTTCTTCGCGTCGTCGTCGGTGACCGAGCCGGCGATGATCACGTCGTCGCCGTGCTTCCAGTTCGCCGGCGTGGCCACCTTGTGCTTCGCAGTGAGCTGCATCGAGTCGAGCACCCGCAGGATCTCGTCGAAGTTGCGGCCGGTGGTCATCGGATAGGTCAGCATCAATTTGATGCGCTTGTCGGGGCCGATGACGAACACCGAGCGCACCGTGGCGTTGGTCGCGGCGGTGCGGCCTTCGGCGGTGCCGGGCTCTTCGGCCGGCAGCATGTTGTAGAGCTTGGCGACCGCGAGGTCGGTGTCGCCGATCATCGGGTAGCGCGGCAGATGACCCTGGGTCTCCTCGATGTCGCGCGACCACCGCTGATGGTCGTCGACCGGATCGACGCTCAGGCCGATCAGCTTGGTGTTGCGGCGGGTGAACTCCGGCTCGATCCTGGCCATGTAGCCGAGCTCGGTGGTGCACACCGGCGTGAAGTCCTTCGGATGCGAGAACAGGATCGCCCAGCTATCGCCGATCCAGTCGTGGAAGCGGATCGGGCCCTGGGTGGTCTGGGCGGTGAAATCCGGGGCGATGTCGTTGATGCGCAGGGACATGGCGGCTCCTTCGGACGCAGTACTGCCGGGCGGCGGGCTGAACATTATTCGCGCCCGGCTGCCGCGCAGCAACAATGCCCCTCGTTCGAGAATCAATCCGTGAAATGGACCTTCGAGGCGATGACGATCGAGCCTGAAATCACACCCTGGATTTCGACGAGACGGCCATTGAAGAACTGGTTGTGCTGACGTCCCGACAGCGTCGCACTGCTGGCGTCCACGATCTGGCCCCGGACCGAGAAACTCGACAGGTTGCTGTAGTTCTCTATCGCGCCAATGAGAACGACCGCAGTCCGTTCCACGCCCAGGCCGTTTCCGACGCTTGCGTTTCCGTTCCCGCTGGAACTGCTTCCGCCGCCCGCGGCACTGCCATTGCCGTTCGCACTGCCATTCCCGTTCGAACCGGCGTTGCCGTTGGTTGCGCTGCCGTTGGTTGCGCTGCCGTTGTTGGTTCCGTTGCCGTTGTCGGTTGCGTTGCCGTTGCTGGCTGCGTCACCGCCATTGGTTGCGTCGCCGCTGCCGGAAGCCTGCGTGGCCGACGGCGTCGCGGCCTGCCCGGCCGTGTCTGCGGCTGAAGCATCGGCGTTCCTGCGCAGTTTCACGTGCCTGGCCCGGAGCACGCCGCCCTGGTAGGTTCCACTGACCTGGACGCGGCTCCCCGCCGAGATCCCGTCGGCCGACGCCGGCGTGACGAGGGCAGCCGACGCGTCCACCTCCGTATCGGTGACCTTGAAGGATCCCGGCGACACGTAGCTCGACACGATCCCTTCGACGTCGCCCTGCACACCATCGGCCGGAACAAAAGGCTGCTCGACCAGGATCGATTCGGCTACGAGCAGCGAGCCGAGCAAAGACTGCACTCCGCGGTAGCTGACGACCTCCCCCTCGACAGGCACCCGCGCCCCGCCGCCTGCGTCGTACGCGACGGTCAGATCGCCGACCCGGAAAGTACCCGCAACCGGGTCGACGTCGTGCACGACGCCTCGCCCGGCAGTCGGAAGCGCCGCACTCGAAGGTTTACGCTCCAGACGCGTCGCGGCAATGGCCGCGCTGCTGTCGTCGCGCAGTCCGAAGACCTCGACATAGTCCCCGATTCCGATGTCCGAGAGCCGGTCGGCATTGCCGAAGGCGGTGTTCGCATCGACGGTCACACGCCAGCCCGGCAGTCTGATCTCGTTCTTCGTCGGGTCGACCCTGTCGACCAGCCCCCGGACCGCACTGAACACCCTGAGACTGCGCGCCGACCCCGTGGTACCGGTGACCACGCCTCGCGCCTCGACCATCATCCCGATCTTGAGATCGGTTCTCGCGAGCTCCCCGTCATCGCCGGTGATCGTGGAAGAGGAGTCGTCGAAGCGGATACCCCCGACGAACACGCTTCCAAAGCCGGTTATCGGGGCCACCACCACCGTTTCCTGTGGAGCCGTCGAAATCGGATCGCCGTGATCGCGAGCGGTCCCGGCGGTCGTCACCGTTCCGGTTCCGCCGGTCCCGACGCCGCCCGGATCACCCCCTCCCCCGCACCCTGCCGCGACGGCCGTCAGCAAACCAATCAGCAAGCGGATGAGGAAACGCATGGTGTCTCAAGCGTCCTGGGAAGAGGCGCGCGCCTTCGGCGGATACTCCGGTGCCGCATAGAAATACATGCCGATCCGGACCCGCTGGCGCTGCCCGCCGGGAAGCCCGCGATCGCCATCGACCAGCGTCTGGGCCGCAGGAACGGCCTGTCGGCTGAGCTGACGCCAGGCCTTTCGACTCAAGGCATGCAGTTGCTGACACGAATCGACCGACAGGCCGTTTGCAAAGATGCTCTGCTCGAGCATTCGCGGCTCTCCCGAGAGATTGCCGATCGCGGCCGCAAGATGATCGTGAGCGTTCTCCCGAAAAAATTCCAACATGCTCAGTTGTTCGTTGCTGGGAACGAACCGGTCGGACAGCAGGTGCACCCGGTCTTCGTCGTCGACCCGGGCGATTCCGAGCTTGAGCAATGAATCGAGAATCGTCCTCGGATGGATATCGGTCGTGACGGCCCGCGCCACGTCATCGAACGTGATGCCGTTCGCTTCGGCGCCGGCGCGGGGGAGCGGCAACGGCTGCCCCTGCTCGTCCAGCAGCGCCGGATCGTTCAGCCACCGGGCGAACAACTGCGTCTCGATCGACATGCTCGATCGAGGGTCCGGCGCATCGTCGGCAATCCACTGCTTGACATCGCGCCGCTGCAATCCGGTCAGGATGCTGATACGGCTCACCGTCGGGCGCTGGCCGCCGTCACTCATGTCGCGCGCGGCGTCCACGTAGACCGACTTCATGAGATCCGACATCTGCTGGAACTTCAGGCCACGGGCGATCGCCAGCCGCACGATCGGCGTCAACACGCGCCGCAAGCTGGAGGCAACCGCGGCGGTAATGCCCAACGCAGTTTCTTGTTCGGATGCGTCCGTCATCGTGGCGCACAAAATTGTTAAGAGCCTCCATCATCCCTTATCGGATTTCACGACGTGCTCACCTGAATTCGAATGCGGCCATGGCGGATTCGGGAGCGGCGGAAGCGCGACGGGGCAGCATGCCGCCGGCCGCCTGGGGTTCCGGGGATCGATCGGGCCGAAGCGGGGGTGCCGCCGACTTCGAACGGTCGTGTTCCTGCCAGGCGGAGACGCATCCGGCCGTCATGACGATCAGAAAACAAACCACCCAAACGATGCAGACGGTCAACGCGATTCCCATGCTGGCTCCCTGAGCGACGGAAACCAAAGCAAAGTTCGGACCTGCTGATGAATTAAATTAAGGTATTGATTTTTATTGATCACCCTAGGAGAAAAGTAGCTGGACCGAGGGGTTTACCTGTGCTTTTTACACATTTTCATGTCCCCCGCAGCGCGGTTTTGCAATTCGCGCCTCCGTGCACCGGAGTCGCATGGCTACCCAGGCGGGTGTGCGGAGACGGGCAACGAATTCCTGCCGCAGCCGGCAATTCGCTCGTCAGTCAGATCCGATCCGCGTCGTCAGCGCAGCCGGGCCGGCGACACCCGGGCCGGATCGACCGCTTCGCGTTCGAGCTCGGCCGGCAGCGGCTGGCCGAGCAGCAGCGCGGCGGCCAGCGCCGACGCTCCGGCCGCGGTCTGGATGCCGTAGCCGCCCTGCGCCGCCAGCCAGAAGAAGGCCGGCTGCGCAGGATCGGCGCCGATCACCAGCTCGCCATCGTCGACGAACGAGCGCAGGCCGGCCCAGACCCGTGACGGGCGTCTGATCGACATCGTCGTGAATGCCTGGATGCGGTCGATGCCGAGCGCGATATCGAGCTCCTCCGGTACCACGTCGTGCGGTTCGACCGGATCGGCATTGGCCGGCGACCCCAGAAGCTGACCGGCGTCGGGCTTGAAGTAGAACGATTCGTCGACGCCGACCACCGAGGGCCAGCCGCGGGGATCGATACCGGCCGGCGCGGCGAACGTGAATGCGCTGCGCCGCCGCGGCTGCAGACCCACCGCCGCGACGCCGCACGCACGCGCCAGCTCGTCGGCCCAGGCGCCGGCGGCATCGACCAGCAGCCGGCCGCGCACGCTGCCGCCTTCGGCGAACGTCACCGTCCAGCCGCCGGCGTCGTGGACCGCGCGCTGCACCGTCGCCCGGGTGCGCAGCTCGCCGCCCTGCGTCCGCAGGCCGCGCAGGAACGCCTGATGCAGCATCGCCACGTCGATGTCGCGAGCATCCCGTTCGTCGACCGCACCGATCACCCGCTCGGGCCGCAGCACCGGCACCCGGGCGCAGGCCTCGTCGCGACCGATCAGCGAGATGCCGTCGGCCTCGGCGGCCAGGGTCGCATGCAGCGCTGCGAGCTCGGCCGACTGCGTGGCGTCGGCCAGGTACAGGCAGCCGCGCGGCGCCAGCAGCGGGCCTTCGCAGAAGCCGGCGGGCGGATGCTCGTAGAAGTCCCGGCTCGCCCGGGTCAGCGCGCGCACCATCGGCGCACCGTAGGTTTCCATGAACATCGCCGCCGACCGGCCGGTGGAATGGTGACCCGGCTGGTCCTCCCGCTCCAACACCAGCACCCGGGCGTGCGATGCCAGGCGCCAGGCGAGCGAGGCGCCGGCGATGCCGGCACCGACGATGATCACGTCGTACATGCATCGATCATATCAATCGCGCCGTGCAGGACTGCACACCGCGGCGAGGTCCGGCGTGTAATATTGCGCCGCGACAGGGCGATGCCCGGCGGGCGAACGGAACAGCATGGATACGCAGACACAGTCGGAGTTCACCGCCTACATTCCATTCGTCCGTGACGAATGGGCCGCGCTGCGTTCGAACACCCCGCTGACCCTGTCCCAGGAGGACCTGGAGTCGCTGCACGGCGTCAACGAGCAGGTGTCGCTGCAGGACGTGGTCGAGATCTACCTGCCGCTGTCGCGTCTGCTGAACCTGCACGTCCGCTCGGCGCGCGGTCTGTCCGGCGTCAAGGACGAGTTCCTGGGCCGGCTGGTCGGCAGCCGCCCGTACGTGATCGGCATCGCCGGCAGCGTCGCGGTCGGCAAGAGCACGTTCGCGCGGGTGCTGCAGGCGCTGCTGGCGCGCTGGCCCGACCATCCGAAGGTCGAGCTGATCACCACCGACGGCTTCCTCTATCCGAACCGGGTGCTCGAGGAGCGCGGGCTGATGCGGCGCAAGGGTTTCCCGGAGAGCTACGACCGCCGCCGCATGGTGCAGTTCCTGGCCGACATCAAGGCCGGCAAGCCGGACGTCAGCGCGCCGGTGTATCGGCACCAGAAATACGACATCGTGCCGGGCGAGCTGCAGACCGTGCGCCAGCCCGACATCCTGATCTTCGAAGGGCTCAACGTGCTGCAGACCGCGCAGGTCGAATCGGGACGCAGCCAGCCGCCCAACGTCATCGTGTCGGACTTCTTCGATTTCTCGATGTACGTCGATGCCGAGGTCCAGGACATCGAGAACTGGTACGTCAACCGCTTCCTGTTCCTGCAACGCACGGTGTTCCAGGACCCGTCATCGTACTTCCACCACTATCGCGACCTGTCGGGCGACGAGGCGCGCGAGGTGGCGCGGCAGATCTGGCGCGACATCAATCTCGCCAACCTGAACGAGAACATCCTGCCGACGCGCGCGCGCGCCAACGTCGTGCTGCGCAAACGCGCCGACCATTCGGTCGGCGAGATCTGGCTGCGTCAGATCTAGAGCGGACTCATCGCCGGGCCTGCCGGGCCGCCGGGCGCACCGCGGCGGCGAGCGGCCCGGCGAGCGCGGCCGCCTGCAGGTCATTCCGGCTGGATGCCGGCGGCGCGGATCCGCTCGCCCCACAGCACGAGCTGCTCGGGCACGAAACGGTTGAACTCCTCCACGCTCATCGGCGCGGGTTCCAGCCCCTGCGCGGCCATCCGCTCCTTGACCGTCGGCGAGGCGAGCGCCTTGTTGGTCTCCGCGTTGAGCCGGGCGACGATGTCGCGCGGCATGCCCGCCGGGCCGAACAGCCCGCCCCAGGCCGTGAAGTTGTAGCCGGGCACGGTGTCGCCGACCGGCGGCAGGTCGGGCACCAGAGCCGAGCGCTGATCGGACTGCACGGCGATCGCGCGGATCCGGCCGCCCTTCAGATAGCTCTGCGAGGCTGCCAGGTCGACGAAGATGAAGTCGATCTGGCCGCTCGACAGATCGGTCAATGCCGGCGGCGTGCTCTTGTACGGGATCACCGTGGCCTTGATCTTGGAACCGTGCACGAAGTGCGCCCCGGCCACCTGCCCGGTGGAGTTGCCATGGCCGTAGGTGAGGCCGTTGGCGCTCGCATTGGCCCTTGCTATCAGTTCCTTCGGCGTCTTGACCGGCAGGTCGTTGCCGACCGCCAGCAGGAACACGAAGTAGTTCACCCGGGCGATCGGCGTGAAATCCTTGATCGGATCGTAGGGCAGCTTCTTGAACAGGTGCGGATTGGCGGCGATCGCGGTGTTGGTGCCCATGAAGATCGTGTAGCCGTCGGGCGGCGACTTGGCGACGAAGTCGGCGGCGATCTGGGCCGACGCGCCGGGCTTGTTGTCGACGATGAAGGTGCCACCCATGCTCTTCTGCATCTCGTCGATCACCACGCGGGTGACGATGTCGGTGCCGCTGCCGACCGCGAACGGCACGACCACGCGGATCGGCTTGGATGGATAGGCCTGGGCCTGAGCGAACAGCGGTACCGCCAGCGCCGCCAGCGCGAGCCATCGATGAAGGTGTTTCATGGTCCCTCCTTTCGTCGTGATTTTGGTGAACTTCGCAACCTTACCGCGAAAATGCTGCCCGGCCGGCCGCTGCGGCAGCCGGGGTCATGAGTATTTTCCCGGGGCCGTGCGGGCGCGGGGTCACGGACGGAGCGCGTGCGCCGAGCCTTGCGCCGAGCTATGCGCCGAGCCATGCGCCGAGCCGTGCGCCGGCCCTGCGCCGAGCGATGCGCCGAGCGATGCGCGCCGGCGACGTCGCCAGTCAGATCGTCGCCGCCGCCAGCGCCTCGCGGTGCTGCGGGGCGGCGATCGCGATCATCCGGCGGGCCCGCTCCGCCAGCGAGCAATCGCGCAGATCGGCCACGCCCCATTCGGTGACCACCAGGTCGGCGTCGCTGCGCGTGACGGTGACCGAGCCGCCGGCCACCGAGGCGACGATGCGGCTGGCGGCGCCGTTGCCGGCGGTCGACGGCAGCACGATGATCGAACGGCCGCTGGGCGAACGGCGGGCGGCGCGGGCGAAGTCGTCGCCGCCGCCGACGCCGCCGCGCCAGGTCCCGCCCAGCCACTCCGAGTTGACCTGGCCGGTCAGATCGACCTCGAGCGCCGCATTGATCGCGAACAGCCGCTCGTGGCGGGCCAGCACCTCGGCGCCGTGCGTATACTGCTGCTCACGGACCACGA
This sequence comes from Burkholderiaceae bacterium, assembly GCA_036826495.1. Taxonomy (GTDB): domain Bacteria; phylum Pseudomonadota; class Gammaproteobacteria; order Burkholderiales; family Burkholderiaceae_E; genus DAISWF01. The sequence continues at coordinate 5,568 of DAISWF010000081.1, read as the reverse complement.
AGACCGGATTGTCGTGCGCCAACCGGTGCACGCGCGGCGTGCCGCAGACGATGTTGGCCACCGTCAGCCCGGCATCGAGGGTCTTGCGGCTGTTGGTGATCACGCCGGCTTCGATCAGCTCGGCCACCCGGTCACCGGCCATGCCGCTGTGGAATCCGAGGTCGCGATGACCGCTCAGCGCCTCCAGCACCGCATCGGGCAGCATGCCGATGCCGGTTTCTATCGTCGCACCGTCGGGCACCAGTTCGGCGACCCGCCGGCCGATCGCCCGCTCGGTCTCGCCGGCCGCCGACGAGGCGATCGGCAGCGGCGGTTCATCGGTCTCGACGATCGCGTCGATGCGCAGATCGGCCGGCACCTCGGCACCATGGGTCCACGGCACCTGCCGGTTGACCTCGGCGATCACCACCCGGGCGCGGCGCGCCGCCTCCAGCGTGTAGTCGTTGGCCAGGCCCAGGCTCATCCGCCGGCCGGGCAGCGCCGGCGCAAGCTGCAGCAGCACCACGTCGGCCGGCAGCCGCCCGGAGCGGAACGCGGCCGGCAGCTCGCTGTAATGGGTGGGCACGATCGCCAGCGCCGCGCTGCGCGCCAGCGGCGCCGCGCTGCCCAGCGCGCCATACGACGCGAACTTCAGCAGGTCGGCATGCGCCGGGCGGAAGGTGTCGGAGAACAGCGCGCCGCCGAACCCCTCGGCGCCGGCGAAGCGGGCACGCTGCGCGGTCAGCGCCGCCGTCAGCACACGCGGCTCGGCGCCGGCCTGGCCGCAGACCACATGGTCGCCGGGGCGGATGAACGCCGACAGGTCGAGCGACCCGGGCGGAATCGACTGGGAGTTCACGGTCGTGCAGATCCTCTGATCGGAAGCCGCGCGGCGGCGGCGCCGGCGCGAGCCGCGCAAGCGTAACGTATTCCGCGCCGCCGCCGCCCGTCGCCTTGCAGCCGCACATCGCGCTGCCGGGCCGAGCAATCCGGCCTGCGGATTGATAGCATGCGAGAACCGGCAGTGAAGGGGCCACGGCAGGATTTCCGGAGATCCGATCGCATCCTCGCTGCGGCCATGCTTTTCAATTCCTACGGCTTCCTTCTCGTCTTCTTCCCGACGGTATTCGTCGGCTTCTTCCTGTTCGCGCGCCTCTCGCCGATGGCGGCGGCCGGCTGGCTGGCCGCAGCGTCGCTGTTCTTCTATGGCTGGTGGAAGATCGAGGTGCTGCCGCTGCTGGTGCTGTCGATCGTCGCGAACTACCTGTTCGGCCGCCACCTCACGCCGGGCCACCGGCTCGGCGATACCGGCCGCAAACGGCTGCTGTGGCTCGCGCTGAGCGCGAATCTGGGCCTGCTCGGCTACTTCAAGTACGCCGACTTCTTCATCGCCAACACCAACGTCGCGCTCGGCGCATTCGGTGCGCCGCCGCTGCCGGCCCTGAACGTCGTGCTGCCGATCGGCATCTCGTTCTACACGTTCACGCAGATCGCCTTTCTCGTCGATTGCTGGGAAGGCAAGGTCCGCGAACGCAATTTCGTGCACTACACGCTGTTCGTCACCTATTTCCCGCATCTGATCGCGGGCCCGGTGCTGCATCACGCGCAGATGATGCCGCAGTTCGCGCAGCCGGCGACCTACCGCATCGACTTCGACAAGGTCGCGATCGGCGCGGTGATCTTCTCGATCGGGCTCGCCAAGAAGCTGCTGATCGCCGATCCGGCCGGCGTCTATGCCGACGCATTGTTCGATCCGGTCTCCCGGGGGCTGGAGCCGATGCTGTTCATGTCGTGGCTCGGCGTGCTCGCCTACGCGGTGCAGATCTATTTCGACTTCTCGGGCTACTCCGACATGGCGATCGGCCTGTCGTCGTGCTTCGGCATCCGGCTGCCGGTGAACTTCGATGCGCCGTACAAGGCGACGAGCATCATCGATTTCTGGCGGCGCTGGCACATCTCGCTGTCGACGTTCCTGCGCGACTATCTGTACATCCCGCTGGGCGGCAACCGGCATGGCGTGCTGCGTCGCTACCTGAACCTGTTGACCACGATGCTGCTCGGCGGCCTGTGGCACGGCGCGAGCTGGACGTTCGTGCTGTGGGGCGCGGCGCACGGCGCGTTCCTGGTCATCAACCACGGGTGGCAGAGGCTGGTCGGCGAAAACCACCGGTACGGGCCGCTCGGCCGCTTCGGCTGCCGGCTGATCACCTTTGCGGCGGTCTGCTTCGCATGGGTGCTGTTCCGTGCCGACTCGGTGGCGAGCGCCTCGCGCATCTACCGCGGACTGGCCGGCTTCAACGGCGTGTCGCTGACCCCGGGGCTCGCCGCCCGCCTGGGCGATGCGCCGTGGATCTCCGCATCCGGCATCTGGCAGAACGTCGCATACGCGGCCACGCCGCTGCACTACACGCTGACGATCGCGCTGGGCCTGGTGATCGCGTTCGCCTGCCCGTCGTCGACCGACATCCACCAGCGGCTGCAGCAGCGGCGTGAGCAGGGTCCGTTGCGATTGTCCCGGCCGACGCTCGCCGCGGTCACGGCGATGTTCGCCACCTGCCTGCTGATGATGTCCTCGCACAGCCAGTTCCTCTACTTCCAGTTCTGACGATGACCAGCCGGCGATTCCTGCTCTGCTTCCTGCTCGGCCAGGTGGCGCTGTTCGCGCTGGCGGCCCTGCTGGTCAGCCATGGAAAGATGGCGTTCATGAACGCCGAGTACCCGATGTGGAAGTCGAAGGAGACGCTGATCCGGCACATCGGACCGGGCGGCACCGTGCTGCTCGGAGACAGCCGCGCGATGGCCGCCTTCGTTCCGGCCGACATCTCGGAGGACTTCGTCAACCTGGCGCTCGGCGGCGCCACGCCGATCGAAAGCTACTACCTGCTGCAGGCGCTGCTGAAGGCGGGCCACAGGCCGAAGACGATAATGCTGTCGTTCGCGCCGTATCACTACGAACTGGCCGACACCTTCTGGGAACGCGCAGCCAAGTTCGACCCCGAGTGGTTCACGAAGGCCGACATCATCGATGTGCTGGCCCAGGCCGAGCGGCTCGACGATACCCGCACGCTGGGCTCGTTCCTGGGCAGCCCGCCGAACCACTATCCGCTCGCGCTGCGCCTGGACCTGCCGTCCGCCTACAAAGGTGACCTGATACCGCCGCCGAGACCGGACCGATACTGGCTCAACCGCCGGGTGTTCGATCAGATGCTGCAGACGCGGGGGCATCATCTGTTCGGAACCGGTGAGCGCAGCACCGGGCTGCCCGACGAGGCGACCGGCAAGCGGTTCTCGCCGTCACCGCTGATGCGCCACTATCTGGACCGCATCTTCGCGGTCTGCGCCGAGCAGGGGATGGCGGTGCAGCTCGTCACGACGCCGCTGCCGCGAACGGTCGCCGCACCCTTGGCGGCGGTCGACTATCCGGCCGACTTCAACCGGTACATCGACGGCCTTCCCGATTCGATCGACAAACGGGCGGCGCGACTGACCTTCGCCGACGATACGATGTTCGGAGACAGCTCGCATCTGAACATGCGCGGGGCCCGCCGTTTCTCGGCTGCGATGGCCGACGGGCGGGGCGTCCACTGAACGCAGGCGACTGCGCGGAGAGCGACGATGCAGCAGCAACCGGGTCCGACGTTCGGACGGCCGGCCTTCACCGGTCTGATGGTGGGTTTCGCAGCGGTGTTCCTGGTGGCCAGCCTGGTCCGGATCATCGACCGCGACATCTGGATGGACGAAGCCTGGTCGCTGTTCCTCAGCGACCCGCTGGTCGACTCGATATCGCTGATCCGCGAGCGCCTGTCGGTGGACATGCATCCGCCGCTCTTCAACCTCGTGCTGCACGCGTTCCGAGAAGTGACGCCCGCCGGCCTGACGGTGGCCCGATCCCTGAACCTGCTCGCCTGCGTGCCGGCGATCGGCTATTTCTGGTGGGTGTGGAAGAACGACGCGGATCGACGTCCCACCCTCGCCTGCTATCTGCTGCTGCTGACGACCGGTTTCTTCTTCGTGCACTTCGGCGCCGAAGCCCGCGTGTACTGGTCGCTGATCCTGGCGTCCGCCTGTTATGCGCTGGCGGTGGTCCGCGTGATGCCGGCGCTGATCGAGGGCGGCTCGCCGCGCACCGTGGACTGGTGGGTGCTGTGGGCGGCATCGGCGCTGCTGCTGCACCTGCATGCGTATTCGGCGATCTACGTCACGCTGCACGGCGGCATCAATCTGCTGCTGATGGCAGCCTACGGGCGCTGGCGCCATGCCGCCGGATACCTGCTGTGGATGCTGGTGTTCGGGCTGCTGCTGGTGTGGTGGTACGCCACCCAGACCCTGTTCCTCAAGGGCATGGACCTGGGCGGAGGCTGGATCCAGCAGCTCCCGGTGGGACGGGCGATGCGCCGCGTCGCCGGTTTCGCGCTGTACATCGTTCCCAACGTCGTGGCGCTGCTGTTCGCGATCGCCGCCCTGCCCTCGCTGCTGCGTTCGCGCGGCACGCAGGGGGCCCGCTCGGCCCGGCTGCTGAGCCGGGCCGAGCAGATCAGCCTGCTCGCGATGGCGGGCTCGCTGGTGCTGTTCCCGATGGGGATCATCGTCGGCAACCTCTTCTCGCCGCTGATCGTCGACCGGTACTTCACGGTGATGACCGGCCCGCTGTGTCTGCTGGTCGCCTGGCTGTCGGTCGCGCGGATCGCCCAGCTTCAGCCGAGGTGGCGGACCACGGCGGCGTTCGGCCTCGTCGTGGCCGCGATCGCCGCATTCGTGTTCCAGGTGCTGCGCGAACCGAACTACTGGAACGTCGGGCTCTACTGGGGAGAGAGCGCGCGCTACGCGCTCGCCGCCCACGGAAGCTGCCCGCAGCCGATCATGCATGCGGCCTCCAACCGGACGCACTACGTGGAGAACGAATACATCGCGCTGACCTGGGGCGCCGAGGAGATGGGCCGGCAGATGGGGTTCTCGACCCGACGGGCCGATCCGGGCACGGTGCTGCGGGTCTCGCCGCAATGCCCGGTCGCCCTGTGGGTGCTGCTGGTCCAGCAGGGCGCCGAACATGCTACGGTCGCCGAGATCCTGGACGAGCTGAAACTGCGCGTCGAAGGCGCGTCGATCGACGAGCTGGAGCTCGTGCCGTTCGATTCGGAGGCGGTGATCCGGCTGCGTCGCTGACCCGGGCGCTCAATCGCGGCGTTGCGGATCGCCGGGCAGCGGCCCCCATTGCAGCCGCACGATCAGGTCGTGCAGCCAGCGGCGCAGCGCAACGCCGAGGCAGGCGGCCCGCGGATCGGCCTGCCGCGCGGCGCATGAAGCGATCTCGCGACGATCTCGCCACATCGATTCGTCCCGGATCTCGCAGTCGGTTGCCATCGTGCACTCCCGCATCCGACGAGCCGCCGATAGTGGCCCGCCGACCAGCCGGCTGATTCTGAACGGCGGATACGGGCGGCCACAAACGAAAAACGCGCTGGCCATGCATGCGTTCCGTGCATGCATAATGGCCGTTGCGGAGCCAGCCCAACGGTCGAGGCCACTGCCCCGATCCGACGCCGCCGATCCCGGCGCGTAGGAGCTTGGGCGCGCTTCTAGCGCAGCTTC
>DAISWF010000080.1:0-20665 GCA_036826495.1 Burkholderiaceae bacterium | reverse complement strand
GGTCAGGCCACCGCCACCGCTACCGCTACCGCCACGGCCACTACCGCCACGGCCACGGCCAATACCGCCACTGCCGCCGCCCCCACTACCGCCGCCCCCACGGCCGGCACGGCCGGCGTCATGGCTCCGAGCGCGGCCGCCAATGCGACCGACCGTCGCCCCCCGGCCGAAGGCGATCCCCGCGCAGCGCCGTCACGGCCCGAACTGATCCTCGCCTACGGTCTGCAGGACCGGTTCGCCGATTCGCTGTCGCTGCTGGCACCGGTGCTCGATCCCGCACGGGTCGTCACGATCGCCGGCGGCCATGAGTGGGACACCTGGACACGCTTGTGGACGATGGTGCTCGACCGGTATGCCGCGCGGCTCGCACCGTCGCTCTCCACTCTCTCACCGGCCGAACCACGATGAGTCCGGTGTTCGTCGCCTCCGCCGTCTGGCATCTGCTGATGGCCACCGCCTGGATAGCGATGCCGGCCTGGTGGCCAGTCTGGCTGGCGGCGCTGGTGGTCAACCACCTGGTGCTGACGGTTGCGGGCCTGCTGCCGCGCTGCGCGCTGCTCGGGCCCAACCTGCGGCGGCTGCCGGCCGCCGCCCGCGCCCGCGGCGAGGTGGCGATCACGTTGGACGACGGCCCCGACCCGGAGGTGACGCCCCGGGTGCTGGCGCAGTTGCGCGAGGCCGGCGCCCGCGCCACCTTCTTCTGCATCGGCCAGCGGCTGCGCCGCCATCCGGAGCTGGCGCGCGCGATCGTGACCGACGGCCATCTGATCGCCAACCACACCGAACACCACAGCCACCGCTTCGCGTTTCTCGGCCCCGGCGGCTTCCGGCGCGAGATCGACGCGGCGCAGCGGACCATCGAGGCGCTGGCCGGCCGCAAGCCGCGCTTCTTCCGCGCGCCGGCGGGCCTGCGCAATCCGCTGCTGCAACCGGTGCTCGCGGCGCTGGACCTGCAGCTCACGGCGTGGACCCGGCGCGGCTACGACACGGTGCGCGGCGATGCCGACCGGGTGTTCGACGTGCTGACCCGCGACCTGGCGGCCGGCGACATCCTGCTGCTGCACGACGGCCATGCGGCCCGCACCGCCGGGGGCGATCCGGTCGTGCTCGCGGTGCTGCCGCGGCTGCTGGCACGGCTGCGCGAGCGCGGCCTGACGCCGGTGACGCTGGACGAGGCGATGCCTGCCGTCGAGCCGCTCCGAAGGCGATCGCAGTCCGCCGTGGCGCCGGACGGCAGGCCCCTGGGAACGCCATGAGCCGCCAAGCCGCCCCAAGGCTCATGGCCCCGCGGCGCACAGCGCGGAGCCGGGAAGATGCAAGGGTAGTCCAGTGAGCAAACCCGTGTTCACGCAGCTCGTCGACGCCGCCGCCGCACGCTATCGGCCGGCCGGCCGGTTCGCGGTCGGCTGGGCGCGCGGCAAGCTCGGCGGTGATCCGGCGTTCCGCGAGCTGCTGCAGGCCGGCCTGCTGGGCCAGCCGCGGACGATCGTGGACATCGGCTGCGGCCAGGGCGTGCTGGCGGCGCTGCTGGTCGAAGCCGCCAGCGTCCATCGCACCGGCCGCTGGCCCGCCAACTGGCCGGCGCCGCCGCAGGCGGCCAGGGTGCACGGCATCGAGCTGATGGCGGACGACGTCGCCCGCGCCAGTGCGGCGCTGGGCGACAGCGCGACCTTCGTCGTCGGCGACATGTGCGACACCGGGTTCCCGCGCTGCGAGACGGTGGTGATCCTCGACGTGCTGCACTACGTGCCGTTCGACGCGCAGGACCGGGTGCTCGCGCGGGTGCGCGACGCGCTGTCGCCGCACGGCCGGCTGCTGCTGCGCATCGGTGATGCCGCCGGCGGCTTCGGTTTCCGCTTCAGCCAGTGGGTCGACCGGGCGGTGATGCGCGCGCGGGGCCATCGGATCAGCCGGTTATACTGCCGCCCACTCGAGGAGTGGGTGGCGGCGCTGCGCGCGCTGGGCTTCGTCGTGGAGACCCGACCGATGAGTACGGGAACCTTGTTCGCCAACGTGCTGCTGATCGCCGATCTGTAGAACCCGCCTTAGGACCGAGAAGCAGAGAGCCTGAGATGCCGCAGCGGCAACCGATCAGCATCGCGGCGTTCACCGCCACAAGCTGCCTGGGCCGCGGCATCGCGCCGCTGCGCAAGGCGCTGGCCACGCAGACGAGCGGCCTTGCGCCGTGCCGCTTCCTCGGCATCGACTTCGACACCTGGGCCGGCGAGGCCGCCGGGCTCGACGATCCCGCGCTGGCCATGGCCTTCGGCCGGGCGAATGGCCACCCGAACGGCCGCCCGGAGGACCGCCCGCACGGCCGCCCCGACGACCGCTCGCACGACCACTCGGACGGGCGCGCGTACGGCCGCTTCGAAGACCGTTTCGACCATCGCTTCGACTGCCGCAACAACCGGCTGGCGCTGATCGGACTTCAGCAGGACGGTTTCGAGCAACGGGTGCGCGCTGCGGCCGAGCGCCACGGGCCCGGCCGCATCGGCGTGTTCCTGGGCTCTTCGACGTCGGGCCTGCTGAGCACCGAGCTGGCCTACCGCGAGCGTACCTCCATCGATGCGCCGCTGCCGGCCTGGCTCGACTACGCGGGCACGCACAACATGTACTCGCTGGCCGCATTCGTGCGGCAGCACTTCGGCCTCGCCGGGCCAACCGGCGTGCTGTCGGTCGCCTGCGCGTCGAGCGCCAAGGTGTTCGCGACGGCGGCACGCGCGCTGGCGGCCGGCCTCGTCGATGCGGCGATCGTCGGCGGCGTCGACACCCTGTGCCTGACCACCTTGTACGGCTTCGGTTCGCTGGAGCTGCTGTCGAAGCAGCCGTGCCGGCCGTACGATGCGGCGCGCGACGGCATCTCGCTCGGCGAAGCCGCCGCGTTCGTGCTGCTCGAACGGGCGAACGCCGGCACCACTGGCACCTCCAGCACCTCCGGCGGCCTGTGGCTGGTCGGCTGGGGCGAGACGTCGGACGCGCATCACATGTCGTCGCCGCATCCGCAGGGGGCCGGCGCCGGCCAGGCGATGCGCGATGCGCTCGAGATCGCGGGCCTCGCGCCCGCGCAGATCGACTACGTGAACCTGCACGGCACCGCCACGCCGAGCAACGATGCGGCCGAGGATGCGGCGGTGTTCGAACTGTTCGGCGACGGCGTGCCGGTCAGCTCCACCAAGGGGCTGCATGGTCATGCGCTGGGCGCGGCCGGCGGCCTGGAGGCGGTGGTGGCACTGCTGGCGCTCGAAGACGGCCTGATGCCGGCCGGCCGGCCGCTGGCCGACCCCGACCCGGCACTGCGCAGCGCCTACCTGCGCGAGAACCGCCGCGCGCCGCTGCGACGAATCATGAGCAACTCGTTCGGCTTCGGCGGCGCCAACTGCGCGCTGGTGTTCGCGAGGCAGCCTTGACATCCTCTCCCACCTGAAGTCGGGAGATTCCTGCTACCAGACGGCCATGCCCGACCGCGAGAATATTCCGAGCCGCGTTGATGTCACGATCATGCGTCGTGGCGCAACCGGTGCAGGTCCATTCTCTTATTCCAAGCCCTGCGATACCTTTCGGCCGCTCCGGCGGCAACCCGCCGCACGAAGAACAGGTCTGGGAAGAAAACGCTTCGTCGACCTCTTCGAACCACACGCCTGCGTGAGCGCACTTGTACCGCAGCATGGTTCGCAACGACGACCAGCCGGCATCCAGCACGGATTTGGCCATCCGTGTGCGAACCAGCGCCCGGGCGTTGACGTTGCCGACGAAGATCGCCGGGTGCTCGCGCACCAGACGGTTGGAGAACTTGTGCAGATGATCCTTCCTGCGATGGGCGATCTTCGCGTGGATCGACTTGACCCGGTGCTTCTTGCGCGCCCGCTGCGCAACCGCCAGCGCCGGCTCCAGATCACGGTAAAACTGCTGCGCGACTTCCTTGTGACCGGTGCTCAGCGCCGCCAGATCCTTCAGACCCAGGTCGATGCCGACGCATTCGCCGATCGGCGGCACGGGTCGGGGGCCGACGAACTCCGGCCGTTCGACGCAGACGTTCAGATACCAGCGCCCGCGCGCGTCCTCGCTGATCGAGCCGGCTCGCAGTTCGAAGCCGCCCAGGCCATAGCTGTCCCACAGGGACAGCCACTTGCCGGCGTAACAGACCTGCCCGTGGGCGTAGCGGATCGTACGGACCTTGAACGGCAGCCAGCCCAGGCTGCGCCGGGCGCCACCAGACTTACGCCAGCTCAGCCGTGTCTTGCGGGCGGCCCGGCGCCTGACGGCATACTGCTCGGCAATCTCCTGGACAGTCTGCACTGGCAGCAAGAGGCAGCCTTTCGTGGCACCCTTCAGATACGGCCAGAAGTCGAAGCCGGACATGAAGCGGCGCTCGCGCTGCCAGACCTTCTGGCTCAGTTCGTTGCAGTAGTTCCAGACCAGGTTCGCTTCGCGGGCGCGTTCGGACAGCCACCTGGCGTGACGGTCCTTGATGCGCAGGCGGAGAACAATAGCTGTCATTTTATACAGTGCACAGAAACCGAGCCCGACTTCAACCCAGGCGAGCGCTGCGCGCTCGCCGCTCTACCTCCCCGCCCTGAAGGACGGGGTTTCTCGCGGGGAACCTGATGAGCATGACCACGGGTGTTCGCGCGGCCACCGTGAGCGCCGGCCCGCTGGTATTCGCGAGGCTGTCGTGAGTCTGCGCGTTTCGGTCGAGCGGATCGCGCTGTGCGGCCCCGGCCTCACTGACTGGCCGCGCGCAGCCACCGTGCTGCGCGGCGAGGCCGCCTACGAAGCGGCGGCCATCGTCGTTCCGCCACCCGCCCGGCTGCCTGCGGCCGAACGGCGGCGCGTCGGTCCGTCGGTGAAGCTGGCGCTGGCGGGGGCGGAGAATTTGTGCGCGGGCGATCCCGCAGGGGGGGCGGCCACCGCGAGGGTATTCCGGTCGTCGGGCGGCGACAGCGAGAACTGCCACGTCCTGTGCGAAGCGCTGGCCGCCGACGAGCCGCAGATCTCGCCGACCCGCTTCACGAATTCCGTGCACAACGCGCCGTCGGGCTACTGGAGCATCGCCGCCGGCGCGCGCGTGCCATCGAGCAGCCTGTGCGTGCACGACGCGAGCTTCGCCGGCGGTCTGCTGGAGGCGGCGCTGCAGGCGGTGGTCGACGCGCGCCCGGTCGCGCTGATCGCCTACGACGTGCCCTACCCGTTTCCGCTGTCGGACAAGCGGCCGATCGCGGCGGCGTTCGGCAGCGCGTGGCTGCTGACGCCGACCGCCGACGCGCGCCGAAAGACCGGCCGCGAGTCGGCCGGCGTGCACGTCGACGGCAACGTGTCGGCCGAGCTGAGCTTCGACGGTTGGACCGCCGGCGAGCCGGAGCCGCTTGCCGATCCGGCGCTCGAACGCTTGCGCGCCGGCGTGCCGGCCGCACGCTGCCTGCCGCTGATGACCGCGATCGCCCGCGGCGGCGAGTCGGTGGTGAAGCTGTCGGGGCCGCCCGGCCAGGTGCTGGCCGTGCAGGTGCGGGCGGTTCAGGTGAGGGTCGCAAGGCGATGACCGCAGCGACACCGGCGACGACACCCACGATGACGCCCGCGATGACACTGGACCAGGCGGCGATCCGGCGGATACTGCCGCATCAGGGCGCGATGTGCGTGCTCGACGCGGTGACCGCATGCGATGCGCAGCAGATCGTCTGCCGGGCCACCGGCCATCGTGATCCGCTGCATCCGATGCGCGGGCCGCGGGGGCTGGGCAGCGCCTGCGGCATCGAGTTCGCCGCGCAGGCGATGGCGCTGCATGCGGCGATGACGATGGCAGGCAGTGGCGGCGGGCCGCTGCCGGCGGGCCGGCTGGCCAGCGTGCGCGACGTCGTGTTCGCCGTGGACCGGCTCGACGACATCGACGATGATCTGCAGATCCGCGCGGCGTTGCTGTCCGGCGATCCGCGGTCGGCGATCTATGCGTTCGAGATCGGCGCGGCCGGGCGCCGCCTGATCAGCGGCCGCGCATCGGTGCTGATCCGGCCGGCCGGCGGGCCCGAGGACGGTCGGGCATCGGGCACGGCATGAAGGGCGCGCCCTCCAGCGACGAACGGGACGGCGCGTGGGCGAGCCGACATCGGCGACGAACGGGGGACGATGACGTGAACGAACGGATCATCGACGACGAACGGAGGACGGCGACGTGACGAGCCGGATCGCGCAATGAAGCGGGCGCTGGTGACCGGCGCGAGCGGTGCGATCGGCGCGGCCATCGCGCGGCGGCTGGCCGCGCAGGGCCTGCAGGTGATCGTCCATGCGAACCGCGGCGCCGACGCGGCCGAGCGGCTGGTGCAGGCGATCACCGCCGACGGCGGCCACGCGCGCAAGGCGGTGTTCGACGTCACCGACCGCGCCGCCTGCGACCGCGTGCTCGGCGAGCTGGTCGACGAAGGCCCGATCCAGGTGCTGGTCAACAACGCCGGCATCCACGACGACGCGGTGCTGCCCGGCATGAGCGCCGAGCAGTGGTCGCGCGTCATCGACGTGTCGCTGAACGGCTTCTTCAACGTCACGCAGCCGCTGCTGCTGCCGATGATCCGCACCCGCTGGGGCCGCGTGATCAGCGTGTCGTCGGTGGCGGCCACCGCCGGTAACCGCGGGCAGGCGAACTACGCGGCCGCCAAGGCCGGCGTGCACGGCGCCAGCCGCGCGCTGGCGCTGGAGGTCGCCAGCCGCGGCATCACCGTCAACGTCGTCGCCCCCGGCGTCATCGAGTCGGCGATGAGCCGCGACGCATTCCCGCCCGAAATGATCGCTTCGATGGTGCCGATGAAACGCGCGGGCCGCCCCGACGAGGTGGCCGCGCTGATCGGCTTTCTGGCGTCCGACGATTCGTCGTACATCACCGGGCAGGTGATCGCGGTGAACGGCGGGCTGGTGTGACGATTCGAAGGAGAAGAGCGATGTCCATTGCGAAGACAGGATCGATGTTGCGTGCGGCGCTGCTGGCCGCGGTGCTGGCCGCTGCGGGCGCTGTCTCGCCGGCCATCGCGTCGGACAACGCCACGACCGGCAATGTCGGCACGGGCGAAGCCGATCAGGGCAAGGCTGCGCCAGGCAAGGCCGCATCCGGGAAATCTGCCGGCGACAAGGCCGGCGGTGCCGGATCGAAGGCGCAGCCCCGCAAGACGCAGAGCAAGAACGCCGAGAAGACGGACGCGAAGAAAAAGGCGCAGGAGCAGGCGAAGACCGCAACCCCGGCACACTGCTCCGGGCTGCAGGGCCTGCCCCTGGCGCAGTGCCAGAAATGCGACGTGCCCGGCAAGGGCGACACGATGCGTTTTCTGTGCCGCCAGGGCGTGGCCGCCACCTACTGCGTGAAGAACGCGCTGAAGGGAGATGACCCGGACTGCCGGGCCAACGAACCGGCCAATCGGCAGAATCTCTGAACCGCAACCCGAGATCCTGAAGAACCGCCGCTCGTCGCAGGAGCGGGCGCGTTCAGTTCACTCCGCGCCCTGCCTGCCCCCCTGGCTGCGCGTCGCCTCGTAGCGCGCCCGGTTCTCCGCGTTCGGCGGATACAGGCCCGGCAGCGGCTGGCCGGCCTCGACCTGCTGCATGATCCACGCCTCCAGGCTCTCCTGCTCGGGCGCCTTGTCGACGACCTCGTCGACCAGCGCGGCCGGGATCAGCACCGCGCCGTCGTCGTCGCAGACCACGACGTCGTTCGGGAACACCGCGACGCCGCCGCAGGCGATCGGCTGCTGCCAGCCGACGAAGGTCAGGCCCGCCACCGACGGCGGCGACGCGGTGCCCTGGCACCACACCGGCAGGCCGGTGGCCAGCACGCCGGCCAGGTCGCGGACCACGCCGTCGCTGACCAGTGCCGCGACGCCGCGCTTGACCATCCGCGCGCACAGGATGTCGCCGAAGATGCCGGCATCGGTGACCCCCATCGCATCGACGACGGCGATCGCGCCGGCCGGCATCGCCTCGATCGCCGCACGGGTGGAGATCGGCGACGCCCACGAGGCGGGCGTCGCCAGATCCTCGCGCGCCGGCACGAAGCGCAACGTGAACGCCCGCCCGACGAGCCTGGGCTGACCCGGCCGGATCGGCCGGGTGCCGCGCAGCCAGACGTTGCGCAGCCCGCGGTTCAGCAGGAACGTGGTCAGGGTCGCGGTCGTGACCCCGGACAGCACGTCGACGATCTTCGGATCCAGGGTTTCGACAGCAGTCATCGGAATCTCCTTCGTCTTTCGCAGTCAATCGGCCGACGGCCGGCGCGGGCCGCGCAGGCTGCGCCAGGCCAGCAACGGCAGCCGCAGCAGGAAGCCGAAGAACAGCCGCGCATGCATCCAGGTCAGCAGCGCGTTGTCGCGCAGATAGTTGAAGTGCGACACGCCACCCTCGGCGGCGGTCAGGTAGCGCACCGGCGCCGGCACGCTGACCGGCCGCACGCCGCGCCAGCACAGCCGCACCGCCGCCTCGACGTCGAAGTCGAAGCGGCGCATGAACGGATTGCGGCTCATGATGCGCACCAGCGGATCGATCGGATAGACGCGAAAGCCGAACAGCGAATCATCGATGCCGGCCCACAGCGTCTCGAGCTGCGTCCACCAGTTCGATATCCGGCGGCCCTTCACGCGCAGCGCCGGCGCGCTGGCGTCGAAGATCGGCACGCCGAGGATCATCGCGTCGGGGTCGCGCAGCGACCGTGCCATGAAGTCGGCGATGCACTGCGGCGGATGCTGACCGTCGGCATCCATCACCAGCGCATGGGTGAAGCCCGCGGCCCGCGCGACCATCAGCCCCTGCAGCACCGCCGCCCCCTTGCCGCGATTGCGTGCCAGGTCGAACACCCGCACCTGCGGATCGTTGCGGGCCAGCTCGGCCAGCGCCGCGCCGGAACCGTCGGTGCTGCCGTCCAGCACCACCCACACCGGGCCCCAGTGCGCACGCGCATCCCGCACCGTCTGCACCACCAGGGCGCCGGAGTTGTACGACGGGATGACGACCAGATGCGTCTGCGACGGCCGCTCAGGCATCGACCGTGGAACCCAGCGTCGCGGTGACCTCGCGCCGCCTGCGCGGAGCCGGGCCGAGTTCATTCTCGAAACATTGCGTGACCGCGGCGACGATGTCGTCGGTGCTGCCGCCCGGCTGCAGCCGCGGCCCCAGCCGCACCCGGTAGCGCAGCGGAAACTCCGGACGGCGCCACAGCGGCCAGCCCTTGCCGAGGAACGGCGAGTTGGTCTCGATGAACACCACCTGGATCGGCACCTGGGCCCGCCGCGCGATCACCGCGAACGAGCCGCGCAGCGGATTGACCGGCTGCTGCACGGTGCGGGTGCCCTCGGGGAACACCACCAGGTGACCGTCGCGCTGGATGTCCTCGACCGCCAGCCGCACCATCGAACGGGTGGAGTCGTTACGGATGTAACCGGCAGCGCGCGCGCCGGCGCCCAGCAGGATGTTGTCCCACAGCTCGCCCTTCATGATGCAGGTGGCGTTGGGCAGCCGCGAGATCACCAGCAGCGCATCGAGCAGGCACGGATGATTGGGGGCGATGACCAGCGAGCGGTCGGCGCGCAGCACGTCGAGCTCGCTGACGTCGACCTGCATCAGGCCGACCCAGTCGAGCAGGCTCAGATACCAGTCGAACACCGAGCTGATCAGCCAGCGCACGCGCCGCCGGCGCTCGGCGCGCGGCAGCAGGTTCAGCAGCAGCACGACGCCGGTGCCGACGAACAGCATCGTGCCGAGCAGCAGCAGCCCGAGATACAACGCGATGTGCCCCGGCAGATGCCGGATGAATTCGCTCAGCCGCGACCACGAAGCACGCATCCCGGTCATGCCGACGCCCCTGTGGCCCGCCCGCGCTGCATGGGCAGGTCAGTCATCGAACCCGGCCCGCTTGCTGGAGGTGCCCAGCACCCAGGCGGCGGCGATGCCGGCGGTGGCATAGCGCTGGCTGCGCACCAGCGGGCTGGCCTCGAACACCGCACCGCTCAGCGAGTCGTAACGGATGAACCCGCCGACCCACAGGTTGCCGAAGCGCCGGCCCGCGCCGATCTGCGCCAGGCTGCCCGCGTAGCCGCCGGACGCGCTGAAGGCCGGCCGGCTGGCGGTGGCGAAGTTCGGGTCCACCGTGTACAGATAGTCATGGTAGCGCCGGTCACCGTACAGCAGCCCGGCGTAGCCGGTCACGTCGAATCCGGTGCCGGCGACGTTGCGCGCGTCCAGCCGCAGATACGGCGATGCGACGATGCCGCGATAGGTCAGCCGGTTGTCGCCGATCGAATAGGCGAACCGCGTCGCGAAGCGGGCATCGAGCCGCCAGGGCGAATGCCGGTCGCCGATCAGCCGGTAGTAGACCTCCGGGCCCGCCTCCAGCAGCGGATGCAGCGACGGCATGCCCTGCCGCGCCATGTTGTCGCGGCTGCGCAGCGCGAAGTTGCCGCTGAAGCTGAAGTCAAGATCGAACCGTTCGCTGTCGAACACCCGCGCGCGCAGCCCCTCACGATCGGCGCGCACCCGCTCGCCGCGATAGACCAGGTAGGGGAACGGCAGCAGATACTCGTGCCGTTCGTCCGACCCGCGATAGTCTGGCAGGCTCAGCGCCGCGGCGCCGACACCCACTTCCCACAGCGGCTGGGCACGCAGCGGCACCGGCAGCGCCGCCATCAGCAGCAGTGCGACGATCAGGGCGTACGGCGTGCGTGGCATGGCGGGCGTCGGCTCGATCGATGCTGCGATGACAGGACTTGCGCGACGGGCTCAGTTGCGCGGCGGCGCGTTCTTGGCGGCCTGCCGCTCGCGTTCGGCCCGCATCGCCGCGTACTCCTGATCCGACATGTAGTCGTAGAGGGTGACCACCTTCTCGACCCCCGGCGTGCGACTGGCGATCTCGGCGATCCGCTTGCCTTCGCTCTCGCTGACCAGCCCCATCAGGTAGACGGTTCGCGCCTCGGTGATCACCTTGACGCTGGTGCTCTCGATCTCCTTGTCCTCGAGCAGCGCGCTGCGCACCCGGGTGCTGGTCACCGTGTCGCGGACCGCGCTGGCGTGGGCGGCGGGGGACGCGACGACGATCTCGTTGTGCACCTCGCGGACATTGTCGATCGCCTTGACGATCTGCTCGGCCCGCGCCCGCGCCGCCTCGGTCGGCGCCAGACCGGTCAGCAGCGCCCGCCGGTTGTAGCTGTTGACATACGCGTAGGCATTCTCCGATCCGTCGAGCACCGACTTGATCCGCTGCGTGCCCAGGGTCTGGATGCGCTGGTCGTCGACCTGGGTGCCGACCGAGCGGCGGTCGGCGGCCGCGAACGATGCGCCGGCCACCCCGCCGAGGAACAGCGGAGCGCAGCCGGCCAGCAGGGCGGCGCCCAGGCTCGCTGCAACGCACAGGCCGGCGAATCGGCGGGCGAAGGTCATGGGCTGTCGTCCTCGGCTGCTTGCTGGTGGAACAGGCTGTGATTATAGGCGCGCCGCCCGCGATTCCGTGGCGCCGGCAACCAGCCGTCGGCATGGCAGAATCGGCCTTCTGGAGGCGCCATGGCCGAGCCGCCCGCATTCAAGCTGACCTACTCGACGATGTTCGACCCGCCGGCCGAACTGCACCGCCGGTTCGACGAAGCGTTGCGCACGGTACACGGCGCGCTGGGCGCGACCCACCCGATGTGGATCGCCGGCCGCGCGGTGCAGGCACCGCGCACCTTCGACGTGGTTTCACCGATCGACACCCGCAAGCTGCTCGGCCGCTTCCAGGCCGGCGAGCCTCGCCATGCCGACGAGGCACTGGCGGCCGCGGGCCGCGCGTTCCGTCCGTGGGCCGCCACCCCGTGGCCGCGGCGGGTCGAGCTGCTGCAGCGGGCGGCCGCGCTGATCGAGGAACGGGTCTACGAGATCTCGGCCGCGGTGGCGCTGGAGGTCGGCAAGAACCGGATGGAAGCGCTGGGCGAGGTGCAGGAGACCGCCGACCTGATCCGCTGGTACTGCGACCAGATGCAGGCCAACGACGGCTTCGACCGGGTGCTGCCGAACGACCCGCTGCCCGGCTTCACCAGCCGCAACCGCACGATGATGAAGCCGCTCGGTCCGTGGGTCGTCATCGCGCCGTTCAACTTCCCGGTCGCGCTGGCCGGCGGCCCGATCGCAGCAGCCTTGGTCACCGGCAACACCGTGGTCTTCAAGGTCGCCAGCAGCACCGCGTGGAGCGGCTGGCTGCTGATGCAGGCGCTGCGCGATGCCGGCCTGCCCGACGGGGTCGTCAACTATCTGACCGGCAGCGGCGGCGAGCTCGGCGCGGCATTGGTTCATCATCCGGCGGCCGCCGGCGTGACCTTCACCGGCTCGACCGAGGTCGGGCTGGAGGTGGTGCGCACGATGGCCGGCGGCCGCTGGCCGCGGCCGGCGATCGTCGAGATGGGCGGCAAGAACGCCGCGATCGTCACCCGCCATGCCGATCTCGACGCGGCCGCCACCGGCATCAGCCGCTCGGCGTTCGGTTTGTCGGGTCAGAAATGCTCGGCCTGCTCGCGCGTCTACGTCGAACGGCCGGTGGCGGCCGCGCTGCGCGAACGGCTGGTCGCCCGCGCGCAGGCGATCAGCGTCGGCGACCCGACCGAACAGCGGCACTGGATGGGGCCGGTCATCGACGAGCAGGCCGCACTGCGTTTCCAGAAATGCTCGGCGATGCTGCGCGAGCACGGCCGCATCGACACCGGCGGCGTGCGTCTTGCCGACGGCGAACATGCGCACGGCTGGTTCGTCGCGCCGACGATCGGCGGCGCCGCGTTCGACTACCGGCTGTGGCGCGAAGAGAAGTTCATCCCGCTGCTGCTGGTCGGCGAGGTCGACGACCTCGACCAGGCGCTGACCCTGTCCAACGATTCCCACTACGGCCTGACCGCCGGCTTCTACGGCGCGCCCGAGGAGATCCCGACCTTCCTCGACCGCATCGAGGCCGGAGTCACCTATGTGAACCGCCCGCAGGGCGCCACCACCGGCGCCTGGCCCGGTTACCAGCCGTTCGGCGGCTGGAAGGGCAGCGGCTCCACCGGCAAGGCGATCGGCTCGTTCTGGTATCTGCCGTTGTATATGCGGGAGCAGTCGCAGACGGTGGTGGGGTGAGTGCTCTCTTTGCATGCACACCAATTACGTGCTATCGTGCGGCACGAAATTCCTAATTTAGGATTGACAATTACTTCGATTGCATCTGCCCACTCGATCACAACACGACCAGAGATTCGCGATGAGCAACCTTTCACCAAAGCAGCAGGTCAAGGTGATCGGCTCCAACGGACAGATTTCGTTGGGCAAGCAATTTGCCGGGCGTCAGGTCATCGTTGAAGAGCGAGAACCCGGCGTCTGGTTGATCCAAGCCGCAACGGTTATCCCGGATCGTGAATTGTGGGTTCACCAGGCCGACGTTCAGCAAAGCCTGCAACGCGCCCTCAAATCCGCGACGTCGACCGCTCCATCTGAGTCCGACCTTGATCTCCTGACAAAGGAATTGGTCAATGGCCCGACAAAGAAGCGCGCCTGATATAAGTGTAAAGCTCGACCTCAACAGCCCAGAGTTTCAGCGGACACTGTTCGCTCTGGAGAAGAAGGCCGCCGTCGAAACCCTGGGTACGCTGAAGAAGATCTGCAGCATGTCCTGGTCGCAGGTTTACCGCGATTCAGGGTTGCACTGGGAAAAGATCGAAAGTCTGAAACCACCGAAGGGCGTTGACGCGCTCTACTCGCTGCGTGTATCGAGGTCAACTCGAGCAATCGCGTATCGCGAGCAGGAGTTCATGCGCTTGCTTCTGGTCTCCGCCGACCATGACGCTGCCTACGGGAAGAAGTGACCATGGCGACCAGCTCTCCGCTCCCTCAGAGATCCAGCACGAGCTTCGATGACTTCGACCCCGAACAGCAGATCAGCATCCGGTCGTTGGCCGCGCGCTCCGTGCCCGACAGGACGGAATCCCGGTGATCAGGCACCCCGGCGAGCACCTTCACTTCGCAGGAGCCGCATATCCCCTCCATGCAAGAGAACTCGATGCTGACGCCGGCCTCTAACAGCGTGTCGAGGATGGACTTGCCTGGCAACACGGTGAGTTCGCGCCCGTCACGCCGCAGCTCGACAACAAAGCCGCCGTCCAACGCAGATGCTTCGCGGGCGGCGAAGTATTCGACATGCACGCGATCCTCAGGTAGTCCACCAGACGCGGCCTCAAAGGCCGCGAGCATGCCCGTTGGCCCACAACAATAGAAGTGGGCGCCGTCAGGCGCGTCGGCAACGAGCGCCGTCAGGTCGATGAACCTTCCGCCGGTCTCCACGTCGATGTGGGATCGCACGTCCGCCCCCAGACGCCTGCGTGCTTCGAGTTGGGCGAGGTAGGCCATCGTGCGCCGGCTCCGCCCGCAATAGTGAAGCGTCCAGGGCCGCCCGATCCGCGACAGGCGGTCGATCATCGACAGCATCGGCGTGATGCCGATACCGCCCGCGATCAGGACGGTGTGGCGGGCCGCTTCGAACAGCGCGAAATTGTTGCGCGGCGCACTGATGCGAAGGATCTCCCCGACGCGCACGTGGGCGTGCATGAAGCGCGACCCGCCACGCCCGTTCGCCTCCAGGTTCACGGCGATGATGTACCGATCGGACTCTTCGGGATCGTTGACAAGCGAGTAGCTCCGCGAAAGCCCCTCGCGCATGTGGACGTCGATATGAGCCCCTGCAGTGAATCCTGGCAAGGAGACGCCGCTGCCGCTCGCGGAGCGGAGCTCGAACGACAGGATCCCGTCGGCCTCCATTCGGATTGCCTGGACCAGGACCTCGATGGTGCTCACGAACCGAGTCCTCCTCCAGCGCTCGAACGGAAGAAGCCGAGCCATGCGGATGACACGTCGTCCTGAGGCGATCCGATGCTCATGACCGTCGACGCGTGGTTGTGACCGTCGAACCAGGCGATCCTGGGTACATGTCCGTTGGTGACCGACAAGGCCTGTGCCAACTCGAACGTATGACCGGCGATGCTGGCAGGCTCCAGCTCTGCGACGGTAAGCATGAGCGGCACCTCGGTGCGGCGGACGTGGAACAGCGGGGAGCGTTGCGCATAGCAGCGCGGATCCGCGCCGAAGTAGGCAGTCGCGTTGCTCGACAGCGGCGAGCGGGCGACGTAGAAGCCGCTCATCAATACGACGCCCGACACCCGACCCAGGGGCTCGCCCCGGCTCGCGTCGTCGAATAGCCAGGACGCGACGTGCGAGGCCCCCGCGGACTGTCCCACAATGAAAAGCGGGACGTCCCCCGAGGAAACGCCGGGAAGATGGGCGCGCGTCCACCGGATGGCGTCGCGCACGTCGTGCGCCGCCGCCGGCCAGGACGCCTGTGGCGCGAGCCTATAGCATGGCAGCACCGCCGTGAAGCCGCTGCGCGCGAGAAAGCGCCCGACGTTAGCGTAGAAGCTGCCGTCGAGCCGCTTGTCGCCGCCGACGAATCCGCCACCGTGCACGTACACGACAACGCCCGAAGAGGCATCGGAGTGGTACACGTCGAGCCGCTGCCGATCCTCCGGCCCGTACGGCTGGTCGGATTGCTCTCGAACAGCGGCCAGTCCGAGAACTGGCCTATAAACGTCCTGCGTCGCCTTGACGACTTCGGCGTTGAAATCGCTGCCCAGCGCCCGGATCCGTGCCCGGATTGCCGCGACAATGCTGCGGTCCTTCAAGTTCCGCGCGGCCGATGGGCGTCCACTCATGAACGAAACACGACCCGCACGAAGTAGCGGCCGACGATCGCATGGCTGGCGATCAGATGGTCCATTTTCTTCATGCCGCCTGCGATTCCGGCAACAAGGACTTCCATTCGGTATCGGGTTCCGACGTCGCATAGATGGCGCCCACGGTCGCCGCGAACGCCGGGTCGCTGAACCCCGGCGGATCGCCACCGCTGGCGACCGCATCGGCAGCCTTGAGCATATAGCGGCGCATGCGGACGATCGCCAGATCCGCGGGCACCAGCATCTCGTCGCGGTCCGACACCGGCCCCATCGACGAGGTGCAGGCCGCGTCTTCCATCGAGAAGGGGGCCAGGCCGGAATACGACTCGCCGTTCCTCATGACGGAGCGGTTCTGGCCCCATCTGTTCCGGGCGCTCATCATGTCGGGATGTCCGAAGGTCTTCCTGGAGAAGCCCCATCGATCGGCAATCTCGTCCTGCGTGCCGGTGCCGCGTTCGATGTCGCTCCGGTAGGGCTCCTCGGCGAACGGCCGCTTCAGATCCCAGTAGATGTCGTAGAGATAGGTGGTCTCGGTATCGACCGGAACTGCCATCAGGACCACCTTTCCATTGGCGATGAAGATGGTGAATGGTGCGACGAAGGCGGTGATCCGGATATCGAGCCTGGGCTGCCCCTGAATGTCCACGCGCCGCAACGCCGCGGCATGCAGACCGTAGTCCGTCTCCTGCACCTCTACCCGGGGGACATCTTTGGCGGCCACCGCCCCGATGAACCGTTCCTTGGGCCGCACGGTGTTGTTCACATACCTGACCGTGCCGTCCGCTTTGGGCAGGGTGTCCTGGTGCAGGATCGTGGCGTGCGTGGTGTCCAACAGACCTTCCATCACCTGCACGAAGTTGGAGCGTGACGCGATGATGCGCGGATGTCGGTTCTTGTCCGGAACGGTCATCCATTCATGTCGAACGAAGGCTGGCATGCGCTTGCGGTCACCCAGGTACACCCACATCAGCCCCCCCGCTTCGACGACCGGGTAGGACTTCGCGCCGTAGCGCTTCCTCAGAGCCGAATCCGAGCAGTTGGGCATCTCGAGGATCGAGCCGTCGGTGGCGAATCGCCAACCGTGGTAGATGCATTCGATGCCACCCTGACGCACCTGGCCGAGCATCAGCGACGCGCGGCGATGCGGGCACAGCTCGTCGAGGATGCCAACCTCGCCTTCGCTGTTGCGGAATGCAACGAAGTCTTCGCCGAGCAGGCGGACGCGGATGGGGTCGCCGTCGTTGTCCGGCAGGTCGCTCGACAGGCCTGCGGGGATCCAGTAACGCTTGAACAGCTCGCTCATCGGGCTGCCCGGTGTCACGCCGGTCAATCGGACGTTCTCAGTGGCATTCATGGGTTGTCTCGTGAGTTCGAAAACAGATATCGGGGCGGACAATGCGGGCACGTTCTCGCCAAAGCGCGCATCTCCGAGATCGCCGAAGGGCGACCGAACGGTCGGTCAGGCTGCCTTCGCGGTTCGCTTCTTGTAGAACTCCTGGTGATCGGGCGCGATTGCTGTCCAGTGCGTGGCAATGTCCCAGTCGGTCTGGAATCCGCGCATTCGCGTCAAGTCGGCGATGTCGGCACCCTTGGGGGTGCCGCCGCTCTGAGTCACTTCGACCTGCTCGAGCAGCGTCTTTCGGAGCCTCGCGATGGCAGCGTCGGCCGGTACTAGGTGCTCGGTGCTCCGGTCCACGATCGGCCCCGCCGACAGGCCCATGATCGCGTCTTCCTGGCTGATGCCGTGGAATCCGCTCCAACTGCCCTTTCGCATTGCCTCGCGATCCTGTCCGAGGCGGTTGGACCAGTTGGCGGTGAACTGGTTGTCCTTGTAGAACAGGGGGCTCGTCAGACCCGATCGCTTCAAGCGCGCGTCGCGGCTCAGCGGCACGTCGGGGCCTGCATCGACGAGGTACGTGCTCGTGTGCTCGTCGTCCTGCGGCATTTCGAATACCCAGGTCGAGAAATCGCGAAACGGGATGATACGGCCGTAGGGCATGAACACCGGCAGCACGCGCACGTATCGCCTGCTGCCCGTTTCGCCGGGTGGCGTCCGGATGCCGCCGATCTGGAAGCCGAAGTCCGTTTCATCGAGCTCGATCTCCGGCGAGGTGTCGTTCAGGCCGCTCACGAGCATGTCGTCCGCGATTCCGCTGCCGGTCCTGCCGTCTTTCTGCACCCAGTCCGGTCGCGCCCAGTTGCTATGGAGCATCGTCACGTGGGAGTGATCGATGCCCCCCTCCCAAAGCTGGAGATAGTTTGCATTGACGTTGATTCGCACCACCACCCGGTTCGCCTCGGGCATGTCCTCGAACGCGAAGCGGCGCCTTGGCGGAACGTGCCGCTGGTCGCCGATATAGGTCCAGATCAGTCCGCCGCTCTCGTAGGCGGGATAGACCGGTGCGCGCAGGCGGCTCATCAGCTTGCCGTCCGGGTGGTTGGGCATCTCCAGAATGTTGCCCTGCACATCGAACTTCCAGCCGTGATAGAGGCAGCGGATGCCTCCTCCTTCGACGCGTCCCAGCGCCATCGACACGCCACGGTGCATGCAGGCCTCGTCGATGACGCCCACGCGACCCTCGGAATCCCGGAACACCACGAAGGATTCGCCCAGCAGCCTGGTACGCAAGGGATCGCAGTCTTTGGTGGGCAACTCTGCCGAGGCGCAGATGGGATGCCAGTAGCGGCGCATGAAGTCGCCGAGCGGCGTCCCCTTGCAGACGGAAGTGAGGAGTCGATTGCGTTCCGGGCTCATGTCGGATCCTGTCAGCGGTAGGTGCGGATGTCGTACTTCTTGCCGACGGACCTCCATCGCTCGGCGTCGTCAGCGATCCGCCTGGAAAAGGCGGCGATATCCGGCACGCTGGTTTCAGCGCCTGCGGAGAGGATCAGTTTCTGGACGTCCGGCTCCGCAAGCGCGCGCCGAACACCGTCGCGAAGCTTGTCCCGGATCGCCGGTTGAACCTTGGATGACACGAACAGACCGCCCCAGCTCGTGATCACGAAGTTCTGGAGACCGGCCTCTGTCGCGGTCGGGACATCGGGCAGATCCGTGGAGCGCGCAGCCGAGGTGACGAACACTCCAGTGATCTTGCCGGCCTTCACCATGGGTGCGGCGTAGCCGGTGCTGATCAAGGTGAACTGGGTTTCGCCGGAGAGAAGACTTTGCATCCGCTCCACGTTCCCCTTGTACGGAACGTTGACGAAATTCCAGCCCGTCGCATCCTTCAGCGCACCGGCCATCAGTTCGACGTGGGTCCCGGCAGAGGAGAAATTCATGGCCCGGCCGTTCGCCTTGACATGACGGTCCAACTCGCGGAAGGACGTCGCCGGCACGGTCTTGGAGGCAACCAGGATCAGGCTGGTATCCCAGACCTGGCCCAGCGGCGTGAAGTCGGAGAGGCCGTAAGGCGTACCGGGCTCGAAGATCGGATTCACGACGATGTTGGCTTCCACGCCCGCCAGGATCATCGATCCATCGGCGGGACCCGACGCGACGGCCCCGCTGCCGATGAGCAGGTTGCCGCCGGGCTTGTTCTCGACGATCACCGGCACGTCCCAGTATCCGGCCAGTTTCTGCGCGATGAGGCGGCTCGACATGTCGATGAGGCCGCCTGGTGAGGCTGGCACTACGATCTGGATGCGATTCGGGAAATCGTTGAGCTGCGCCCGTGCGCCGTTGCACAGGATCATGGCTGCCAACGCGAAGGCCAGCCGTAAAGATGCTCGCTTCAGGATCGTCATATTTCTTGTACCTCTGTGTCTCCGAGAGGCACTGTAGGGGGCTACCCCACCGGCTTCAAAGTGATGCTTGCTGGTAGCGCTTTCGCGCCTGACGAAAGCAAAGGGCATGGCCGGAGGCGCCATCCGGCGGGTTACCCGACAGTTCGCCAGAGCCACAGACAGCGGCTTTCGCCCCAGGCGGCAGCGCAGTGCCCAACCGTCATACCTGGGCGCCGTGGCCGGCCCCAGAATCGCTGGCTTCGGCCGCGCGCTTGCCCCTGGACGCCCATGACGAGCTTCGACGACACCCATGTTCCGGACTACTTCGCAAGGATGCGCCTGGACGGCAAGGGCATGGTGATCCTCGGCGCCGGCCGGGGTATCGGCCGGCAGATAGCGCACGCTTTGGCCCAGGCGGGCGCGCGTTTACTCTGCGTCGACCGCGATTCGCCCAGCGCCCAGAAGATCTCCGAGGAGGTCGGCGGCATTCCTTTCTCGGCCGACGTCACGTCGCGCGCGAACATGCAGAAGGTATTCGACTTTGCGGCGCGCGAACTCGAGCGCCCGCACGGCATCGTCGACGTAGTAGGACGCGTCCACCTCGCGCCCATCGAGGCAATCGACGATGACGCCTACAACCGCCAAGCCGAGATCGTGTTCCGCCACGCATGGCTGGCGATCCAGTTTGGCGCGCCCTGGCTCGCCGCCGCGGGCGGGGGGGCCATCACGTTCGTGGGCTCGCTGTCCGGCATCACCGCTGCACCCAACCAGAGCCTGTACGGTGCTCAGAAGGCCGCGCTGCACCACTTGGCGCGCTGCGCGGCCGTGGAATACGGCCCCAAGGGAGTGCGCGTGAACACCGTTGCGCCCGGACCCACTAGAACGCCACGTTTCATCGAACTGATGGAGCCGATCCTGCCGGAGATCGAATCGACTATTCCGCTTCGGCGCTCAGCCGCACCGGCCGATGTCGCCAGCGTCGTACTGTTCCTTTCGGGCGATTTGGCGCGCCACGTGACCGCGCAGACGATCGCCATCGACGGCGGTGCGACGTCGACGATCCTGCGGGCGGCGTCGCAGACCAGGGTCGGTCAGCCCGGATGACTTCGGCAGTCGCTCGATCGGGTACGGACAGGAGCGCTTCAGGGGATCCTACCGTCTTCATGGTCCGCCTTGAGATGGTCGATCAGCGCCTGCAAACC
>DAISWF010000079.1:0-20668 GCA_036826495.1 Burkholderiaceae bacterium | reverse complement strand
TCGACGATGTGGCCGGTCAGCATGATGTGCTTCTGCACCTCGTAGAACTTCTTCGCCTCGATCGTCGTCAGCGGGTTCTCCTGCGCGTCGACGGTGGCGTTCTGCAGCGCCAGATAGACCTCGGCGAACGCGATCGGCGTCGGGTTGGCGCCGCAGGCCTTCGGCATCGCCAGGTAGGCCGGAGCGTCGGGCACGCGGATCTTCAGCCCCTTCATGCCGGCGCAGTTGGTGAACGGCTTGTTGGTCGTCGTGTGGCGGGTGCCGTAATAGGTGACGGCGGTCGCCTGGATGCCGGTCTTCTGCCGGTACTGTTCGGCCAGGTTCTGGAACACCGGGCTCTTCGCGAAGGCCAGCAGGTGGTCGGCATCGCGGAACACGTACGGGTAGTAGCCGACGCCGATCGCCGGCAGCGAGCGGGTGGCGAACGACAGGCCCGAGATGATGATGTCGACGGTACCGAGCTGCAGGCCCTGGTTGATGTCGCTTTCCTTGCCGAGCTGCGAGGCCGGGTACACCGTGATGTCGAACTTGCCGTTGCTGCGCTTCTTGATCTCCTCGGCGGCCCACACCGACTGGGTATGGAACGGCTCGGCGGTCTCGTAGACGTGCGCCCACTTGAGCTTGGTCTGTGCGGAGGCACCGGCGGCCGGCAGCAGTGCAGCGGCTATCGTGGCGGCGAGCGCCAGCGTCGAACGGATCGTGAGCATCGAATCTCCTCGTTTATGGGTGTCAGGCAGTCGTCCGAAGCGCTACGGATGAGCGCCGGCGCTTCGGCGTGCAGGATCGATCCGCTCTGGAGCCCCTTTCCAGGCGGCTTGTATACTAGTATTCAAGGGTCGCCCGCGGCGATCCGTGATTCCCCTACGGATGTTGCCGCTGATCCTCGTGAAGCAGTACGTCAGGCCCCTCCTCCGATGACGGCCGGCCGTTCGTCGAGTGATCCGGCGGGGGCGCCGGCTGCGGGTGGTGCGGTTCCGGCGGGTGCTGCCGGGGGCGGCGGCTCCGCAGCGGCACGCAGCTCGCTGGCGGTGCTGCGCGAGCTCGCGCCGTTCATGCGGCCCTATCGCGGCCGGGTCGTCGCCGCCACCGTTGCGCTGCTGGTGGCCGCGATGGCGACGCTGGTCACGCCGATCGCGTTCCGCCAGATGATCGACCTGGGGTTCGGGTTCGCCGCCGGCACCGTCACGCGCAGCACCGCCCACGTCGACTACTGGTTCCTCGCGCTGTTCGGGGTGTCGGTGGTGCTGGCGATCGGTACCGCGGTGCGCTTCTATTTCGTGTCGTGGCTCGGCGAGCGGGTGACCGCCGATCTGCGCAGCGCCGTCTACGGCCACGTGCTGAAGCAGGATCCGACGTTCTTCGAGACCCTGAAATCCGGCGAGGTGCTGTCGCGGCTCACCGCCGACACCACGCTGATCCAGACCCTGGTCGGCACCAGCGTGTCGATGGGGCTGCGCAACTCGCTGCTGTTCGTCGGCAGCCTGGCGATGATGATGGTCACCAGCCCCCGGCTGGCGGCGCTGATCGTCGGCCTGATCCTGCTGGTGGTGCTGCCGATCGTCATGTTCGGCCGCCGGGTGCGGAAGCTGTCCCGCGCGAGCCAGGACCGGATCGCCGACGCGAGCGCGCTGGCCGGCGAGCGGCTGAACGCGATCCAGACGGTGCAGGCCTACGCCCGCGAATCGTTCGAGGCCGAGCACTTCCGCGCGTCCGCGGAACAGGCGTTCGGCGCCGCGATCCGCCGCACCCGCGCCCGCTCGATCCTGACCGCGATGGCGATCGTGCTGGTGTTCGGCGCGATCGTCTTCGTGCTGTGGCTGGGCGCGCAGGCGGTGATGGCCGGCACGATGACGGCGGGCACCTTGACGCAGTTCATCCTGTACGCGGCGATGGCCGCCGGCGCCGTCGGCGCGCTGTCCGAGGTGCTGGGCGACGTGCAGCGTGCGGCCGGCGCGCTCGAACGGCTGCTGGAGCTGCTGTCGGCCAAGCCGGCGATCGGGGTGCAGGCGGCGTTCGTGGAGCCGGCGGCATCGGCCGCTGCGGGGGCATCGGCGGCAACAGCCGGGCTGGCCGTGCCGGGCGGCTCGGTGCGGCCGGGCGCGGTGGGGGCTCCGGATGCGGCGGGGGCTCCGGGTGCGGCGGTGATGCCGGGTGGGGCGGTGATGTCGTCCGCGGCGCCGATGCCGGGCGTTGCCGTCCTGTCGCGCCCCGGTGCCGCGCTGCGGCTGTCGCACGTGACGTTCCACTATCCGTCGCGGCCGGCCGACGCGGCGCTGCATGACGTGTCGCTGGACGTCGAGCCCGGCGAGACGGTGGCGATCGTCGGCCCGTCGGGCGCAGGCAAGACCACGCTGTTCCAGCTCATCCTGCGCTTCTTCGACCCGCGGTCCGGCTCGCTGACGTTGGACGGCCGCGACCTGCGCGGCATCGAGCCGGCGCGGCTCAGGGAGACGATCGGCATCGTCGCCCAGGACAACACGGTGTTCTCGGCCGATGCGATGGAGAACATCCGCTACGGCCGCCTCGATGCGACCGACGACGAGGTGGTCGCCGCCGCCCGCGCCGCCTATGCGCACGAGTTCCTCGAACAGCTTCCGCAGGGCTACCGCACCGACCTCGGCGAACGCGGCGTGCGCCTGTCGGGCGGTCAGCGCCAGCGGATCGCGATCGCCCGCGCGCTGCTGAAGAATCCGCCGCTGCTGCTGCTCGACGAAGCCACCAGCGCGCTCGACGCCGAGAGCGAACGCTGGGTGCAGCAGGCGCTGGAATCGGCGATGCGCGGCCGCACGACATTGGTGATCGCGCACCGGCTGTCGACCGTCGTGCATGCGGACCGGATCGTCGTGCTCGAAGCCGGCGAGATCGTCGAGCAAGGAACGCACGCCGAACTGGTCGCCCGCGGCGGGCTCTATGCGCGGCTTGCGCGGATGCAGTTCGGGGCGGGAGCGGTTGCACGGTGAGGCGGCCAGCGCACGAACCCGACCGGCAGCGGCGCCGGCCGGTAGCCGGCCGGCGGCTGACCGACTCAGAAAGGGATTTCTACGCGCCGTACATTCGCGCGAGCGCCCTGGACGTCGCGGTGGTGTTCGACGGCAAGGTGCCGCTGTGGCTGAGGCCCGACATGGACGCCATCACGCTCGGCAACCGGATCTACCTTCGTCCCGGCGTCTACGCGCCGGATACCGCATACGGGGTAGAGATCCTCGGGCATGAACTCGCGCACGTCGTGCAGTACCAGAACGGGATGACCTATGCCCGCTATCTGTGGGAGTCGCGTCGCGGCTACCGGGACAACCGGTACGAGGTGGAGGCGTACGCGATCGGTGCGCGGATGCGGGCGGATTTCCTGCGGCGGCTGACGGCGGCAGCCCCTCGGGAGGCTGCGGAAGTGGTTGTCCGGCGAGGGGGGAAAGAGTAAGTTGTCGCGGCTGGTGAAAGGACCGTCGATGCGAACTCTGATCCGTTCCGCGGCCGTGATGCTGGTGCTGCTGGTCACCGCGATGCCTCCCCCCGCACGCGCCCAGGCGGGGGGCGCGCCACCGATCCAGATCGTCCAGGGCCGCAACTTCACCTATGCGCTGCCGGCCGGCTGGCGCACGGTAGAGGAAGGCAACCATGCGCTGGTGCTGCAGAGCGCCGACCAGGGTGTCGGCATCATCGTCTTCGGCACCAGCGGCTACCAGCAGGGCCTGTCGCCGTTCCAGTATGCGCAGCATGTGATCTCGCAGCGGATGAAGCTCGCGCCCGATGCGCGGGTGTTCGAACCGTCATCGATCCAGCCGTTCCCCGGCTACACCTCGGCGGCGGTGATGAACGTGACGATGACCGGCGTCACGCCGCAGGGCCGCTTCCCGGTCGTCGGGATGGCGATCAGCAACGTGGTGTCTGTCTACGGCCGCTCCGACGCATTCGTCACGCTGATGCTGGCGCGGGCGACACACTGGCCGGCCGTCCGCGGCTGGCTGCCGCAGGTGGCGATGCAGGCGCTGAACACCGGCCCGAATCCGTTCGGCCGCACCGGGATGTCGGCGACGATCCAGCGGAACACGCAGCAGGAGGGCCAAGCCTACCGGCAGTATCTGCAGTGGTCCCAGCAGAACTGGGCGGGCGTGGTGGCCCAGCGCGCGCAGTCGCTGGACCGGCAGGCGCAGGCCGTCGGCGAGAATCTCACCGGGCAGTACTGGACCCGCAATCCCTACACCGGCAATCCGGAACGCTATTCGACGACACCCGCGGCGACCTGGGTCAGCCGGGACGGCCGGGTCGTCGAGTCGGCGAACTCGACGTTCGATCCACGCACGCCCACCGACAACGACTGGCGGCGCGTGCAGCGCTGAGCGCTGGCGGAGACGGCGCCCGGCGGTCGCTCAGCCTCCAGGGGCGGCCGGCGACGTCACATGCACGGCCGGCCGCCGGCCGTCGTTCCAGCGCCCGCCGAGCGCACGCTCGATCTGGGCTGCGAGCTGCAGCAGCAGGCCGTCGTTCGCCTGCTTCGCCTGGGCCTGGATGCCGAACGGCAAGCCGTTCGGCTGCCGCCCCATCGGCAGCGAGATCGCCGGGATGCCGCACAGGTTCGCGAGCGGCGTGTAGGCGAAGAAGCGCCACAGGTTCTCGAACCAGTCGAGCACCGACGGGTTGTCGGAAAGCGTCAGGTATTCGGTCGTGCCGAGCGGCGGCGTCGGCTTCGCGGTGATCGGCGTGAGGATGATGTCCCAGTCCTCGAAGAACGCGCCGAAGGCACGGGCGGTGGTGTTGAACACCGCCTGCATCCGGTAGCGTTCGCGATAGGCGAGATCCTTGCCGGCTTCCCAGATGCGGATGTTCATCGGCTCGATGCGGTCTTCCGGCGGCCGCTCGAGTCCGCGCGCCGCCAGCAGACCGTCGATGACCTGCGCGAAGTTGCTGATGTAGCACAGGGTCTGGGCCGCGAAGGCGGCGCGCAGGTCGGCCTGCGGCAGCGCCCAGTCGACGTGGTGGCCCAGCCCTTCGAGGAAGCGGCCGGCCTTCTCCAGTTCGGCCAGTATTGCCGGCTCGGCCCGGTAGTCGCCCCACTCGTGCGATAGCGCGATCCGCAGCCGGCCCGGGTCGCGGCGGATCAGCTCGCCATAAGGCTCGGCCGGTGTCCAGAACGGCATGAACTCGCCGGGTGCGCCGCCGCGGCAGTGGTCGACGAAGGCGGCGGTGTCGCGCACGGTGCGGCTCTGGCATCCCTGGATCGACACATAGCCGCTGATGTCCGACAGGTTCGGTGCGATCGAGAACACGCCGCGCGACACCTTCAGGCCGATGTTGCCGTTGAAGCCGGCCGGAATACGGATCGAGCCGCCGCCATCGGTCGCATGCGACAGCGGCAGGGCGCCGGCCGCGACCACGGCCGCGCAGCCGGCCGACGAGCCGCAGGTCGGAAACGCGATGTTCCACGGGTTGCGGGTCACGTAGACGGCGGGGTTCTCGGCCGAGCTGCAGACGCCGAACTCGGGTGTCGTCGTGCGGCCGATCAGGTTCAGGCCGGCCCGGCGCATCCGGCCGGTCAGCCAGGTGTCGGTCGTCGGCCGGTTTCCGGTCATGAAGCGTGAGCCCTGCTCCTGCAGCCGGCCCTTCAGGGTCGGTCCCAGGTCCTTCATCAGGAACGGCACGCCGGCGAACGGGCCGTCCGCATTCATTCCGTCGGCGAGCGGGTCGGCGACGACGTCGGAGAAGACTTCGACGACGGCACCGACCGCCGGGTTGATCCGGGCGACTGCTGCGGCGGCCTGCGCCGCGAGCTCGGCTGCCGTCAGTTCCCCGCGGCGCACGCGCTCGGCCAGGCCGACCGCATCGTGCGCGGCCCATTCGTCCCAGGTCATCGGCAGAGTCATCGGCGGCATCCGGGCAGGGAAGTCGCCGAGTATGCCGTACGAGTGCGCATCCGCGCATCCGTCGCCGCGCTGTGCTGCGACCCCATCGGGAATGTCGATCACCTCCGCCGGACTCGCCACCGCCGGCGACCGGCGCCGGCTGTACACGAACGTCCCGTACAGTCCCTTGTCCCAGATCAAATACGAACTAATGATCGTTAGTTTAAAGTCTGGCGTATACGAATACGTGGCATGGAGGCGCCCTTGGACCTTCAGTACCTCACCCGGACCTTCGGCGTGACCGGCAGGACGGCGCTGGTGACCGGCAGTTCGACCGGAATCGGACTGGCGATCGCTGAGGCGCTCGGGCGTTCGGGCGCCCGGGTCATCGTGAACGCTCGTCATGGAGATCGCTGCGCCGACGCTGCCGCCCGCCTGCGGGCGCAAGGAATCGAGGCGTTGTCTGTCCCGTTCGACGTGACCGATGCCCAGGCGGTGTCCGAGGCTTTCGGCCGGCTCGGATCCGACGAGGTCGGCGTGGATCTGCTGGTGAGCAATGCGGGCGTCCAGGATCGCCAGCCTGTGGTGGATATGTCGCCGGAGAGCTGGCAGTCGCTACAGGATGTCCACGTCAAGGGCGCGTTCCATTGCGTCCGTGCTGCACTGCCCGGGATGGTGACGCGCAGTTTCGGCCGCATCGTCCTGATGTCCTCGGTCGCCGCTCGGGCGGCGGTGCCGAACATCTGCGGCTATGCAACGGCCAAGGGTGCGCTCGCCGCCTTCGCCCGGGCGCTCGCCGTGGAATACGGCGAACGTGGAATCACCGTCAATGCACTGGCCCCGGGTTTCGTGCGGACCGAGTTCACCGCGGCGCTCCAGGCCAATGCTGACTTCGCGGAGTTCCTCGGCCGCTCGGTACCCTTGCATCGTTGGGGAACGGTCGAAGAGATCGCCCCGGCAGTCGTCTTCCTGTGCTCGGCGGCCGGCGCGTTCGTCACTGGCCATTCGCTGACCATCGATGGT
This sequence comes from Burkholderiaceae bacterium, assembly GCA_036826495.1. GTDB lineage: Bacteria > Pseudomonadota > Gammaproteobacteria > Burkholderiales > Burkholderiaceae_E > DAISWF01. The sequence goes on along the minus strand of DAISWF010000079.1, from coordinate 13,808 downwards.
GGCCTGTTGGCCCATCTCTGACCCACTCACCTGTACGACCGGAGTGCCCGTGTTTCATCACATCGTCCTGATGCGGTTCGGAAATGAGGCAGACCAGGCGTTCCATGCGAAGGTGGAAGCCTTCGCGGACGCGATCCGGGACGCTTCGCCGCGCCCGCTGCGCTACATTTACCGACGGAACACCGCTGCACGCAGCGGCGGCCTGGATTGGGCGATCGTCAGCGCATTCCGCTCCAGCGCCGAACATGACGCCTACCAGGCGTCGCCGCTTCACCAGGAGATGAAAGCCTTCATGACACCCTGCATCATGGAACTGGTGGCGTGCGATCTGGATGAGGCAGGGCAATGAGCGCCGCCACCCTTTCGAGCCAGCTCGAACGCTTTCTTGCCGAGCATCAGCTCGCCGACTATCCGTCGCTGTGCGAGCGGGCGCAGCGTGATCCCGACTGGTTCTGGCGCGCGGTGATGTCGTTTCATCGCCTTCACTTCTTCCGCCCCTTCGATACGCTGCTGGACACGACGTCAGGACCGCAATGGCCCCGCTGGTGCGTCGGCGGCACGACCAGCCTGGCTTACAACTGCCTGGACCGTACGATCGAGGCGGGACGAGCCGATCACTGCGCGATCGAATGGGTGGGCGAGGACGGCGACATCCGTTCCCTGAGGTATTCCGAGCTTTCGGAAGCCACCCAGCGGGTGGCCGGCGGCCTGAAGGCGCTGGGCATCGCTCCGGGAGACGTCGTCGGGATCTACCTGCCGATGGTTCCGGAAACCATCATCGCATTCCTTGCCATAGTCGGCATCGGTGCGATCGCGCTGCCGGTGTTCTCCGGCTTCAGCGCTGCGGCAGTGGTCGAGCGATTGTCCGACGCGGATGCGAAGTGCGTCGTGACCGCCGACTACACGCTGCGCCGGGGCCGTCGGATCGGCATGCAGGAGGTCATCGCAGAGGCGGCCGGCTCCTTGCCGTCCCTTGCGCACGTCGTGGTGGTTCCTCGATCGTGCGACGAACCGCTTCGAGCGCCCGCCGGCGCTGACCAGTCCTCCGGGCCCGCCTGGGTGGCGTGGTCCTCGCTCGCCCGGGGGCAGGCGCGCTGCGTACCCGCGGCCCTCGACGCCGAGACGACGGCGATGATCGTCTACACGTCAGGGACCACCGGCAAGCCGAAGGGGACCGTTCACACCCATTGCGGGTTCATGACCAAGGTGGCGCTCGATTTCGGCTTGATACTCGACCTGCAGCCCGCCGATCGCCTGCTCTGGATGAGCGACATGGGGTGGCTGACGGGGCCCATCCTGGCCGCCGCAGTACCGTTGATGGGGGCTACGCTGATCCTGGCCGAAGGGGTGCCGGACTATCCTGAACCCGGACGACTCTGGCAGCTCGTTCAGACGCACCGGGTGAGTTTCCTGGGCGTCGCCCCGACGATGGTTCGCGCGTTCATGCAGCAGCCGGGCGATCCGATGCGATCGTACGACCTGTCGTCGTTGCGCATCACGGCCGCCACCGGCGAACCTTGGACCCCAGAGGCCTGGACCTGGTTCAGGGAGCGGGTGGGACAAGCGGTGCCGCTGCTCAACTATTCGGGCGGCACCGAGATCGGCGGCGGAATTCTGGCCGGCACGGTGCTGCATCGGGATCTCGAACCCTGCGCGTTCGGCGGGCCGATTCCTGGCATGGGCGCCGCCGTCGTCGATGAAGCCGGCCGCCCGCTGGGAGCGGGCGAGGTCGGTGAACTCGCGCTCACGGTGCCGTCGATCGGATTGACGCGGGGCTTCTGGCGCGCGCCGGAGCGATACATCCAGGCTTACTGGTCTCGGTTGCCCGGCGTGTGGATCCATGGCGATTTTGCTTCGGTGAACGCCTGCGGCCACTGGTTCATCCACGGCCGTTCGGACGACACGATCAAGATCGCCGGAAAGCGCACCGGGCCCGCCGAGGTCGAGGCGGCGGTGCTGAGCACCGGCCGGATAGCCGAGGCCGCTGCGATCGGCATTCCCGATCCGATCAAGGGCGCAGCCGTCGTCGTCATCTGTGTACCGGCACGTGGGGCGGATTCCGGGCCGCAGACCGTCGAGCTGCTTCGGGATGCCGTGACCGATTCGCTCGGCGTGCCGTTCCGCCCGAAGGCGGTGCTCTTCGCATCCGACCTGCCCAAGACCCGCACGCTGAAGATCATGCGGCGGCTGGTGCGATCGATGATCCTGGGTCAGGACACCGGCGACCTGTCAGGCCTCGTCAATCCCGAGGCGTTGCCGGAACTGGCCAGTCTGGGACAGCAGTACCGGCACCATCACGCAGAGGACCATTGAGCGCCCGAGACGGTCGAGTCTCCGGCTCTGCAACGATCGTGCGTCGGCCAACGGCGCCGGGCTGTGGCGCAGGTCCCCGATTCAGCCCGCGCTCGCCGCCGCGACGAGTTCGGCGTGCTGCTGCGCCAGCAGGCCCGTATGGACGTCGCCACGCCGGAAGTCGCTGTGGCGCAGGATCGCGCGCAGATAGCCGGCGTTGGTATGGATTCCCTGGACTTCGACTCTCGCCAGCGCGTCGGCCAGCCGATCGATCGCCGCCTCGCGCGTCGAATCGGCGGCGATGATCTTGGCAATCATCGGATCGTAGAACGGCGTGACCGTATTGCCTTCGCGATATCCGGTTTCGATGCGCACGCCAGGCAGGTCGGGCAGGGCGAAGCGCGTGAGTTTTCCGGGGCTCGGAATGAATCCCTTGGCGGGATTCTCCGCGTACAGCCGAGCCTCTACGGCGTGACCGCTGCAGCCGATCGCCGTCTGAGTCCACTGCTCGGGCGGCAGCGTTCCGTCGGCCAGTTGCAGCTGGGCGCCGACCAGATCCGTGCCGGTGATCATTTCGGTAACCGGATGCTCGACCTGGATTCGGGTGTTCATCTCCAGGAAGTAGAACCGCGCATCGTCCGTGTCGAGCAGGAACTCGATCGTTCCGGCCCCCTCGTACTGGCAGGCGAGCGCCAGGCGCACGGCGGCTGCAGCCATTTCCGCGAGCACGCCAGCCGGCACGCCGGGTGCCCGGGCCTCTTCGATGACTTTCTGGTGCCGCCTCTGCAGTGAGCAGTCGCGCTCGTACAGGTGTACGGCACCGTTCCGTCCGCATCCGAAGAGCTGGATCTCGACGTGGCGCGGGCGGCTGACTAGCCGTTCGAGGTAGACCGAACCGTCGGCGAACGCCTTGTGTGCCAGCGAGGATGTCGCCCGCACCGCCTCCAGCAACTGGTCGGGATGATCCACGCGGCGCATCCCGATTCCGCCGCCGCCGGCGGCTGCCTTGACGAGCAGCGGGAAGCCCAGCGATCCGGCCGAGTGCTGCACCCCGTCGGGATCCGACAGGTCGAGCTTGCCTGTTCCCGGGAGGACCGGAACCCCGGCATCGATGGCTGCCTGGCGAGCCCGTTCCTTGTCTCCCATCAGGCTGATGACCTCGGGTGAGGGACCGACGAAGGTCAGCCCCTGCTGCGCACAGCGCCGTGCGAAGTCGGCGTTCTCGGCGAGGAATCCGTAGCCGGGGTGAACGAGGCCGGCTCCGGTCGCCTGTGCAACCTCGATCAGCTTGTGCATGCTCAGGTAGCTCTCTGCGGCCCTGGCCGGCCCGATCGCGCAGGCTTCGTCGGCCTCGACGACATGCGGCAATTGCGCGTCGGGTTCGGAGTACACGCCGACCGACCGCATGCCGAGCGACCGGGCGGCGCGGATCACCCGGCAAGCGATTTCGCCGCGATTGGCGATGAGGACCTTGGGGGCGTGGGGCCGATCGGGATCTGCCATGGTGTCGACTCACAATATGCTAACGAACAATAGTTAGTTTAGCATTGCGCTGGCACTCTGAAGCCCATCCTGGGGAGACCTCATCGCCCTGTACGCGCACATCGCCCTCCGCGCGCTCGACAAGCGCGTGAACTACCGTTAGCCTGTCGACCCGATCAGCCGGAAACGAACAAGTGATCCGAGTCATCTATTGCATGCGGCGCAAGCCGGATATGAGCCACGAGGCGTTTCTCCATCACTGGAGGCATGTCCATGCGCCGATGGTGCTGGCGAACCAGGCCGCGCTGCGGATCTGCGCGTACACCCAGAGGGTGCCGCTGACGAACGAGTTCTCGGCCCGTATCGAGCGCCCGGGGCGGGCCCTGGATCGGTTCGACGGGGTGGCGGAGTTGTGCTGGGACACCGAGGCGGCATTTCGTGAAGCGCTGTCGTCGCCCGAAGCCGTTGCCGCACAACGGGCGCTGGCCGCCGACGAGGCCAACTTCATCGATGTCGGAGCTTCCGCCCGCTGGGTCTGCCACGCCGACACGCTCCATGACGGCTCGGCGTCAGCCTAGCGCCGCCTTACCATCAGTGGGAACCGGAGCATGAGAACGACTGGGTCGAACGGCGAGGAAACGCGCAGGGCCATCCGCGAGGCTGCTGTGGAAGTCATCGCCGAGCATGGTTTTCAGGCCGCCAGCCTGCGCCTGATCGCCAAGCGGGTGGGCATTCGGGCTCCGTCCCTGTACAACCACATCAAGAGCAAGGAGCGCCTGCTCTACGAACTCCTGCACGAACCGCTGATCAACATGATCGCCCAGTATCGTGAACGGACGAAAGGCGTCGATGATCCGATGAAGCGTCTTCGGGCGCTGATCCAGGTCCACCTGGATTTCCACCTGTTCTCACGGAAGGAGGTGTTCATCGGCAACATGGAGCTGCGCAGTCTCAGCAAGGCGCATTTCAAGACGATCACCGGGCTGCGCGACGAGTATTCCAACCTGATGACGTCCCTCATCGAAGACGGCGCCAAGGCGGGCGTCTTCAAGGTGGACGACCCGCGCGTCGTGACGTTCGCGATTCTTTCGATGCTGTCGGGCGTCTGCAACTGGTTCAGGCCGGACGGCCGCATCGGCGCCGACGAGATCATCCGGATCCACACCAATCTGGCGTTCGAGATGCTGGGTCTGGATCCTGAGTCGGCCACAGCGCACGGGGGGTCAAGGCCGGTACGACCGCCGCGCGCCCCGCCCGCAAGGCTGCCGCGCGCTGAGCCGCCGAGGACGGCGGCCGCCGGGGGTACAGAGCCGCCGGAGGTCGACGGCGCACGCGCCCGGTTCGGGCGCTCCGCCCGGCGTCAGAACGCCCGATCGAAGCCGAAGTATCGCTCCGCGATCAGGTTGCGGCACATCTCGTCGTTCAACGGAGCGAAGGAATACAGCCGGTGATCGCGGTAGTAGCGTTGCATCGGCGTCGAAGTATCGAAGCCGGCGCCGCCCATGATCTCCATTCCTACGTCCGTTGCGGTCTTGGCCACGTTCGAGGAGGCCAGTTTGGCCATGGAGCTGTGTACGTCGACCGCTTCGCCAGCATCGTCGCGGCGTGCGACATCCAGCAGGAACGTCCAGGCCAGCTCGAGCGATGTCGCGGTATTCGCGAGCTTGTGCTGCACCGCCTGAAGCTGGGAGAGGGTCTTGCCGAAGGCCGGGCGCTCCCTGGCGTAGCGGGCCGCGTACTGCAACGCGCCCCGGGCGATCCCCAGGGCGACCGCGGCAGCGTTGATCCGCTCCGAGTTCAAGGTCGCCAGCACGTTCCGGAAGCCCTTTCCCTCGACGCCGATCAGATCCTCGGCCGGCACGAACACGTCATCGAAATAGACCTGGTTCGTGTCGTAGCCGTTGATCGCGAATGTATCGACTTCTCGTGCGCTGACGCCTTCGGCCTTGGCGTTGACGAACATCATCGACACGCCGTCGGTCTTGCCGGGAGAGGTGCGGGACAGCACGACATAGAAGTCCGACGTGCTGGCGCCGCTGATCCACATCTTCGTTCCGTTGAGCCGGTAGCCTCCCGGGGCGGGCTGCGCGCGCGTCTTCATCGCCCGCAGGATGTCGGTGCCGCCGCCCGCCTCCGTCAGGCAGAACGACGCCTTGAGCTTGCCGGCAGCCAGCGGCGCCAGGTACTTCGATTTCTGCTCGGCCGAGGCGTTGTCCTTGAGCAGGCGGGTGATCAGGAACTGCACCACGCAGAACACCGCCGTCGAGGTCGAAAGATCCCCCAGCGCTCGCAGCGCGAGCATCTGCTCGATGTTGCCGCCGCCGGATCCGCCGTCGTCTTCCGGCACGCCCAGCCCCCAGACGCCCAGCCCGGCCAGCGCGGCGTGGAGCTCGTCGTCGAACCGTTTGGCGAGGTCCAGGCGCTGGACTTTTTCCAGCGGAGACACTTTGTCGATCGCCTTGACGAGTGTTTCTTCGAACAGAAGCTGCTCTTGCGTGAGTGAGGACATCGCCATCCGTATCAGTTGCCTCTTGACTCGAACATCGTAAACTAACTAACATGCGTTAGTCAATGTTCCAGGGCCACCATCCCGGTGGCCCGCAAGCAGAGCAGGCGGAGGCATCCAGTTGGCGTTCGAGACGATCGAGTTCACGGTAGACGAGCGTGGCGTGGCCCGGCTCACCCTCAATCGCCCGGAAATGCGCAACGCGATGAACGGCACCATGTACGACGAGGCGCGTGCCGTCGTCGCCCAGGTCGATCGTGACCCCGCGGTCCGGGTTCTGGTGTTCACCGGGAACGGTTCGGCGTTCTGTTCCGGTGGAGATTTCGGCTATCAGCAATCGCAGAAGGCGCGGCCGCATGCCCACCGGATCGCCGAGGCGAGCAAGCTGGCGCTCTGGCTTCGTGAACTGGACACCCTCTCCAAGCCGATCGTGGGGCGCATCAACGGCTTTGCGTACGGCGGCGGTCTGGGTCTGGTATCGATCTGCGATGTCGCGATCGCCGCGCAGGACGTCAAGTTCTGTCTGTCGGAGGTGAGCCTGGGGCTGATGCCCAGCATGGTCTCTCCGTATGTCGTCCGCAAGATGGGCGTTTCCAACGCCCGCAGCGTCTTCCTCGATTCGACCGTTTTCGATGCACAAGAGGCCATGCGTCTGGGCGTGATCCACGAGGTCGTCGGTCGCGACGAACTCGATGCGGCGGTCGAGCGGCGGGTGCTGCGCTTCCTGCGCTGCGCGCCGGGTGCCGTGGCCGGTACGAAGAAGCTGATCGATTTCGTCGATCGGCAGCCGTCCGAAGCCTGGTTCCCTTACACGATCGACCGGGTGGCGGAGATGTGGTCGTCAGAGGAGGCCGAGGAGGGAATCAGCAGCTTCATGGAGAAGCGCAAACCCGCCTGGGCCCGCTGAACGCTGAGAAGAGTGTCAAGCCACCGCCCGCCGGCGGTACGCGACAAAGGAGATCCGATATGGCCGCACATACCCCATTCCTCGTCGGCGAGGAAAAGCTGTCCCAACTCGCCTCGCGCTACGTCCAGGTCGAGGCCTTGCCCTGGAAGCCGACGCCCACGCCGGGCGTGGACATGAAGATCCTGCTCCAGGACAAGGAGACCGGTCTGCTCACCGCGCTGTTCCGCTGGCAGCCCGGCACGGAACTCGCGCTGCACGAACACGTGGAGATCGAGCAGACCTACGTTCTGAAGGGCAGCATCGTCGACGACGAGGGCGAGGTCCGGACGGGAGACTTCGTGTGGCGTCCGTCCGGCAACCGCCACATCGCCCGTTCACCCGACGGAGCGCTGGTGATCTGCTTCTTCCTGAAGCCGAATCGGTTCCTGACCGGCGAATTCGCCGGTCAGGCGCTGGAATGACCGTCGAGGAATGACGCCATGGCCGACCTGCCCACCAGCATCCGGATCCACGAAGAGGGCCCCCGGGAAGGGTTTCAGATCGAGCCCGGGCCCATCACGACCCGGCAGAAGATCGAATTCATCGAGGCGTTGGCGGGCACCGGCATCCGGCAGATCGACTGTGTCTCGTTCGTCAATCCGCTGAAGGTTCCTGGAATGGCCGACGCGGAGGAGGTGATTCGCCAGGTCACGAAACGTCCGGGCGTGCGGTACACCGGTCTGTGGCTGAACACCAAGGGGCTGCTGCGGGCGCTGCAGACGCCGGTCGACGTCGTCGGTGCGATCAGGCTGACCGCTTCCGAGCCCTTCTGCATCCGCAACACCGGGATGAACCACGCCCAGACCGTCGACGAGCAGCGCCGCTGGCTGGAGGTCTATGCCGAGCGCAAGGTGCCGGTGGAATGGGGCTATGTGATGACCGCCTTCGGCTGCAACTTCCAGGGCGAAGTCCCGGTGGATGCCGTCGTCGATATGGTGGCGCAGATCCTCTCGTTGGCCGGGGAGGCCGGCGTTCGGCTGCAAGGCGTGTACCTGGCCGATACCGTCGGCTGGGCCACGCCGCTGGCCATCGAGCGGCGGCTGGGCGCGGTGCGCGAGCGCTGGCCGGATCTGCCGCTGGCGCTCCACCTGCATGACACGCGCGGCACCGGCCTTGCGAACGCCTACGCGGCATTGCGGATGGGCGTGCGTCAGTTCGACACCACCTGCGCGGGTCTGGGCGGGTGCCCGTTCGCCGGTCACAAAGGGGCCGCCGGAAACATCTGCACCGAAGATCTCGTCTTCATGGCCGAGGAGATGGGGATAGACACCGGAATCGATCTGGATCTTCTGATCGAATGCGCCAGCATGGCGGAATCCATAGTGGGCCACGGCCTGCCGGGCAAGGTCATGCACGGCGGAGGCCTGGCCGCCTACCGCAAGCGTTGAGTCGCCCGTGAGACCGTCCACTCGTTCTCTGCTGTCGCCGGTTCGCGTCGGGGCCTGGGCGCTGCCCAACCGCATCGTGATGGCGCCGATGACACGTTCGCGGGCAGATGCCGCCGGTGTTCCCAGCCCGCTCGCGGCGACGTACTACGGGCAGCGTGCCAGCGCCGGTCTGATCGTGGCCGAGGCAGCCCAGATCCGCCCGGATGGTCAGGGCTACATACGGACTCCGGGGATTCATACAGCCGCGCAGGTCGACGCCTGGCGGGGCGTGACCGACGCGGTTCACGAACGCGGCGGCCATATCGTCCTGCAGCTCTGGCATGTGGGCCGCGCTTCGCACCCGGACAACCGCGCGCCCGGCACCAGAACGCTCGGTCCCTCTGCGCTGGCGGCTCCAGGGCGGATCTTCACCGACGATGGGCTGAAGCCCTTTCCGCTCCCCGAGGCGATGACCGCCGAAGACGTCGGACAGGTGATCGCCGATTACGCGACCGCTGCCCGCCGCGCCGTCGACGCGGGCTTCGACGGAGTGGAGCTGCATGCGGCCAACGGATACCTGATCGACCAGTTCCTGCAGTCTTCATCGAACGCGCGCACCGATCGCTACGGCGACTCCATCGAGAACCGCTGCCGCCTGCTCCTCGATACCACCGACGCCCTGTGCAGGGCGATCGGCGCCGAACGCGTCGGCGTCCGGCTGTCGCCGTACGGCAGGTTCAACGGCGTGCACGATCCGGATCCTGCAGGTCTCTTCGGCACGGCGATCGGCCGGCTGTCCGAGCGAACCCTGGCGTACCTGCACGTGATCGAACCGGATGTGACCGGCGATCGCAGCGACCTCGGTCGGACGGCAACGCGGAGTGCCGCCGAGCTTGCCCGCAGTCACTATCGCGGAACGCTGATCGTATGCGGCGGCTACGACACCGAGCGTGCCGAAGCCGCCATTGCCCACGACCGCGCAGACCTGGTGGCGTTCGGAAGACCTTTCATAGCGAACCCGGACCTGGTGGAGCGAATCCGCCGTCGTATGAACTGGGCGGTGCCCGATCGCGCGACGTTCTATTCCGAGGGGGCCGCCGGCTACATCGACTATCCCGGCGAGACCCGATCGGCGCCCTGAGCGCGTCGCGAGATTGACCGCGCACCACGTGGATAGATAAACTAACTAACGATAATTCGTATAAACGTTTTGTACCTGAAACACCCGAGGAGATGGACATGAATCAGACTCGAACAGAGTCGCCCCAGCGTCGCGGCATCGCCGCGTCGCTGATCGCGCTGGCCGCCGTCACGGCATTCGGCGCGTCCGCAACGGCGAGCGCTCAGGAAACGATCAGGATCGGCGCGGTCTATTCGCTGACCGGCGCGGGCAGCTTCCTGGGCGTGCCCGAGGAGCGTGGCCTGCGCATGAAGGTCGACGAGATCAACAAGGCCGGCGGCATCAACGGCAAGAAGGTCGAACTGATCATCTACGACACCGAGGGCAACACGACCAAGGCCGCCCAGCTCGCACGGCGCCTGATCGACTCGGACAATGTGCTGGCCGTCGTCGGCCCGTCCAGCTCCGGCGAGAGCCTGCTGGTGGCGCCGATCGCCAACGAGTCGAAGGTGCCGCTGATCGCCCATGCGGGCACCGAGAAGATGACGAATCCGGTCACCCCTTGGGTGTTCAACACGCCGCCCACCGACCGGATCGTGGCCGAGCACCTGCTGGCGATCTTCAAGAAGCGGAATCTGACTCAGATCGGCCTGATGACGGCCGCCGACGGCTTCGGTCAGTCCGGCGCGAACGTCGTCAAGGAACTCGCGCCCAAGCACGGCATCACGATCGCCCGCCACGAGGAGTTCAACCGGCAGGATCCGGACATCACCGCGCAGGTTCTCAAGGTCAAGGATTCGCCGGCCCAGGCGATGCTGATCTGGAGCGCCTTCCCGGCTCCGACGATCATCCTGAAGAGCGCATTGGCTGCCGGCTTCAACCGTCCGATCTACAACAGCTTCGCGGCGGCGTCGAAGGACCTGATCGTGCAGGCCGGTGCGGCGGCCGAGAATACCTACGTGTCCTCCATGCGTCTGCTTGCTCCGGAAACGTTGAAAGCCGACGATCCGATGCGGCCCGTGATCCAGAAGATCGTCGCCGAGTACAAGGCTCGCCACAACGAAGCGCCGGCCACCTTCGTCGCGCATAGCTGGGATGCGATGTCGATCATCGAGGCGGCGGCCAGGAAGGTCAGCGGGCCCCTGACGAGGGACAAGCTCCGGGCGGCCATGGAGACGGTGGAAGTGGTCGGCGGCAACGGCATCTTCCGGCTTTCGCCGACGGCGCACGGTCTCGACCCGCAATCCCAGTCCATGGTGCTGATGGTCGTCAAGAACGGTCAATGGAGGGTCGACGAATAGGCGATCGCTCCGCATACCGGGAGCCGGCCGCATGCTGCTTCAAATCGTCGTCTCGGGTCTGACCCTGGGGGCCATCTACGCGCTGATTGCGATCGGCTTCACGGTGGTGTTCTCGACGAACCGCCTGATCAATTTCGCTCACGGCGAGTTCGTGATGGCGGGAGGCATGCTGTATGCGTGGCTCACCGGGGTCCACCAGCTACCGATCGTCGTGGCGTTTCCGGTGGCCGCCCTGTTGTGCGGCGGGTTGGGCTGGCTCGTCTACGCGTTCGGCCTGAACGGGATCGACCGGGACAATCACATCGCGCAGGTGATGATCACGCTCGGGGCGGGGATAGCGCGGAAAGGGGCCGCGCAGGTCTTTCTCGGCAAGGACACCCTGTTCCCACCCGCCTTCTCCGGCCCCGAGCCCGTGGCAATGGGGCCCATCTCGGTTCCGTCTCAAGCGATCTGGATCGCCGCGGGGCTCCTGGTCATCCTCTTCGGACTGCAGGCGCTGCTGCGTTACACCCGTCTGGGCAATGGCATGCGCGCCGTAGCCATCAACGCCTATGCGGCAACCCTGATGGGCATCAGTCCCGGCCGCGCTGCCGCCATCGCCTTCGTGCTCGCCGGAGTCATCGGCGGCGCCGCCGGTGGCTTGTTGGCGCCGATTGCCTCCGCCAACTACGACAACGGCATCTTCCTGGCCATCAAGGGGTTCGCCGCCGCGATCGTCGGCGGCATCGGCAACCCGCTCGGAGCAGTGGTGGGCGGGTTGGTGCTGGGGTTGGCGGAGTCGCTGGCCGCAGGCTATTTCAGCTCGGTCTACAAGGACGTGGTGTCGCTGGCGCTGCTGATCGCCGTGCTGCTGCTGCGGCCGCAGGGCCTGCTCGGCAAACCGCTCCCGCAGAAGCTCTAGCGCACCCATGCCGACCCGACTCGACCGACTCCTCACACTGGCGCTGCTGGCGCTGCTGCCCGTTCTGTGCGTGCTGACGGACAACAACTTCTACAAGTCCATGCTGGTCTTCGGGATCATCAGCAGCATTTCCGCCACCGGCCTGTGCCTGATGCTCGGGCTGGGCGGACAGATCTCGCTTGGCCAGGCCGCGTTCTTCGGCATCGGCGCCTACGTAACGGCGAACCTGGATGGCAAGCTCGGCGTGGAACCGATCCTGGCCATCATCGCCGGAGCGCTGGTGTCGATGGCGACCGGGTGGGCGATCAGCCGTCCGCTGTCGCGCCTGCACGATCACTATCTGGCGATGGCCACGCTGGCCTTCGGCACGATGATGTACATCGCCTTCGCCAACGGGCGCGCCCTGACCGGCGGGCTGGACCCCGGCATGTCGGTTCCGAAGTTCACGATTCTCGGCCGGGAGTTCGGTTCGATGAACGAACTGTTCGTCCTGACGTGGATCGGCCTGGCGGCTTCGGTGCTCCTGGCATCGAACATCGCGGGCAACCGCATCGGGCGGTCGCTGCGCGCGATGAAGATGTCGCCGGCCGGCGCTGCGAGCGTGGGCATCGACGTCGTCCGCGCGAAGGCGTTCGTCTTCGCGGTGTCGGCGCTGCTGACCGGCTTCGCCGGTGGCCTCTACGCCTACGCCGCGCGATCGTTCAACGCCGGCGTGTTCGGGGTCGGATACTCCATCGAGCTCCTGATGATGGTCGTCATCGGCTCTCTGAACCGGGTCTCCGGGGCCATCGCCGGGGCGTTCATCATCACCGCGTTGCCGATGATCTTCGAGCACTTCGAGGACTACCGCACGCTGGTCTTCGGCGTGACGATGGTGCTGATCATGAAGTTCATGCCGTCGGGCCTGGTCGACGGCCTGTTCGGTCTGCGCGCGCGGTTCACCGCCGCGCGACGGGACTGACCCGATGCTGCGTACCCAGGGCGTCGGCAAGGCCTTCGGCGGACTTCGCGCAGTCCACCAGGTGACCATCGAGGTGCCGGTCGGGTCCATCACCGCGGTCATCGGCCCGAATGGCGCCGGCAAGAGCACGCTGATGAACCTGATCTCCGGCTTCATCGCACCCGACATCGGAGCGATCACGGTCGGCGAGGACGGCATCGCGGGGCTGCGTCCGCACCAGATCTGCCGCAAGGGGATCGCGCGGACCTTCCAGAATCTGCAGATGTTTCAGGACATGTCGGCAAAGGAGGTGGTGATCACCGGCCGGCAACTGCACCGGTCCGCGCCCCTTCTGTCCGAACTGCTGATGCTGCCCGCGGCCCGTCGCGTGGAGCGGGCGGCTGCGCAGGAGGCGGAAGAACTGCTGACGAAGCTCGAGGTGCCTGCCGGCTTCTGGGAGCGGCGCGCCGGCGACCTGCCATACGGCTTGCAGCGGCGAGTCGAGATCGCACGGGCGCTGGCGACGCAACCCCGCTATCTGTTGCTGGACGAACCCGCCGCAGGCCTGAACGACGAGGAAACCGCCGCGCTCGGGCGGACGCTGCGGGAGCTCGCCGCCACAGGGCGGGGCATCGCCCTCATCGAACACGACATCGAACTGGTGATGAGCGTGTCCGATCACGTGTTCGTGATGGATGCCGGCACGGTGATCGCCGGCGGAACGCCAGCCGCAGTCCGCAAGGATCCGAAGGTGATTCGCGCCTATCTCGGAGACTCCGTTGACGGCTGAAGCATTGCTCTCCCTGAGGGGCGTAAGCGCGTACTACGGGCGGCTGTGCGCTTTGCGGGGGATCGACCTGGACGTGCGCCCGGGCGAGTCGGTCGCGATCATCGGCCCCAACGGAGCGGGCAAGTCGACGCTGCTGCGCGCGATCTCGGGTGTCATGGACCGG
>DAISWF010000078.1:0-20748 GCA_036826495.1 Burkholderiaceae bacterium | reverse complement strand
GAGGAAGCGCCGCACGCTGCCCACGAAATCGGTCACGTCCTCGTCGCTGAACACGTTGTCGAGCGACAGCATCGGCACGGCGTGGCGAACCTGCGCGAAAGCGCCGGACGGCGTGACGCCGACGACGGTGCCGCTGGCGGTGGTGGCGGTCACCTCGCCCGCTGCCGGGCCGCCGGCGGCGGCGCCGGTGGCGGACGGGTTGGATCGGTCGGGATCGGATGGGTCGGACATCGCGCGCCTGCATTCGAATCCGGCCCGTCTGTACGAGCCGGCACCGCCGGTGCAGCCGGCGGCGAGCGCCCGAGGATACTACTCGGTGCCCGGCCCTGGAAATCGGCGCCGCAACCCCCTTAGCCGTCGGCGTCCTGCAGACACCCCGTCAGCCGCAGGTCGCGGCCGCCGGTTCGAACCGCGAAAGCCTCGCCGCCGTCGCGGTCCACGGCCACTGACAACGCATCGTGGGCAACGACGTGCATGACGAACTCGCCGTAGCGACCGCTGGTCGCATGGCCGAGAAGCCGGCCGTCATCGGTCAGCACGCGAACCGAGGTGCCGGTGCGCGGAATGGAGTACTTGTCGACGACGCAGCCTTCGATGCTCAACAGGGCGGGCGGCGATTTCGCCGAGCGCTCCACGGCGGCGGCCGACGCCGCAGGGGCATCGTCGGACGGGGACCCGCTGCAGGCCGCCAGCAGACCGCCGGACAGCGCGACCGTGATCAGCCGATCGGGCAGGTGACGCAGGAATGCGGAGTTCGACATGGCGGAGGCTCCCGGTTGACGTTCGGGCGTTCGGGTACAGGGGTCATGGCACCTGGCGGTGACATCGGCCTCGCCTGGATTCTCGATGTGGCGACCGGGCGTCCGCCTCCTTCAAATGACCGGATCCGCTACGCTTTTCGGGGTATGCCGCTCACCTGACCGAAAGCCGCGTGGCGCTCACGCCGCAGGCCTGATAAGGCGCCGATGCGGCGCCGTGCGGGCGGCGCCCGGCAGGCAAGGGGCTCAGTGGCCGCCGCGCAGCGGTGACGCGACCGACAGCACCCGTGCGACGAGGTCGGCCTGCCGGGTGCTGTCGGTCCTGCGAAACAGTTCGGCCAGATGGGTGCGTACCGTCTTCACCGAGAGTCCCAGCAGATCGGCGATATCGTCCGGCGCATGCCCCTGCGCGAGGAACGCGAGCACCTGCACCTGCATCGGCGTCAGCTGGAACACTCGGGCGGCGATCGCGATCGGGTTGCGCGTGTCCTCGCGCGGCGCACGCAGCACCAGCAACGTCGAGCGCCCGGGCGCGGCGAACGGGTTGTCGTGCAGCGTCTCCAGCGTCACCGAGAACATCAGCCGCTCGGCGTTGTCGATGCCCGTCACCGGCGCCTCCAGGCCGCCGGGGCGCATCGGCCCGGAGCCTGCGCCGGGCAGTGCACGCCGCCCCTGCTCGGCGCCTTCGCCCAGTGCGGCACGCAGCGCCCGTTCGGCACCGGGGTTGGCGCCACATACCCGCCCCTCGCGCAGGCTCAGCACGTCATTGCCCGCCAGCATCGACTCGGCACGCGGATTCGCGTAGGCGATGCGGCGCGCATCGCCTACGATCAGCACCGCCGCATCGAGCTGATCCAGCGCATCGCGATAGGTCTCGGCGGCCACTCGTTGCATGCCGAGCACGTTCGAGATCTCGACCGCGCGGCGCATATGCGGTGCCACCAGTTCGAGACCGGCCGCCTCGTCGTCCCGGATCGGGCCGCGGTCATCCTTCGTGATCAGATTCCAGTGCCCGATCGCACTGCCTTCGCGCGTCAGCGCGAAGCCGACCGTATCGCGGTCGCCGCGAGGCGCCAGCCATTCGCGATAGAAGCGCGTCGCCTGCAGGCGCTCCATGCCGAAATCGCGCGACGCGACCAGCGCGCGGTCGACCGGCCAGACCAGAACCATCGGCAACACGGGATTGATCGGATTCATCCGCGCAGAGATCTCGGGCGTGAAGTCCTCGACTCCATGTTTGACGACGAACGAGCCTTCCGACCCACCGACGGTGGTGACGCCGAGGACGCCCCCCCGCGCGCCGATCGTGCCGGCCAACTCCGCCATCACAGCCTGCCAGCCCTCCGGGCGCAGCGCGCAGTCGTAGATGCGGCCGATCAGCGCGCTCAGGTACGCAGAGTCTTCGAGCACTCGCATTCGTTCGGTTCTCCGGAATCCATCATCGCGAAACTCTGGCACATTGCCACAGAGGTGCAGCAGTCGTTTCCCCCATCCTGGGGAGGAGCGCCGAAGGCCAGGCCGTCACAGGCGGAGGCTCACCCCGACCCCGACGACGCGCGGCTGCCCGACCCGCACCGAGCTGACCGCCGGCGTCCACTCCTGGCCGGCCACCAGATACCGCTTGTCGAAGAGATTCCACGCGAATCCGTAGATCTCCCAGCGGCCATGCTGCCAGCCGATGCGGGTGTTCACGACGCTGTAGGCCGGCAGCTCCAGACCCTCCCGCACTTCCGCCGCACGCTTGCCCACGTGCTGCCACATCAGCGCTGCGTTCAGCCGCCCTTCGGCGTGGCCGATGGCGAGCGGCATGTCGGCCTGAAGGCCGACGGAACCATTGAGCCTCGACATGTTCGGAACGCGATTGCCCGACCGGGCGCCGGTCAGGCTGCCCGCGGGCACGTCGATCAGTTCGGCATCGGTATAGCCGACGCCCGCGGTCAGCTTCAGGTGCGGGCTCAGCCGGGCCGCCGCTTCCAGCTCGGCGCCCCTGCTCCGGTAGTCGAGCGACGCGGTGGTGAAGATTCCCCGGGCGGGGTCGAAGACGAGCAGATGGCCGTTCCTGACGTCATTGTGGAAGACCGCTCCATTCAGCCCCAGCCGCCGGTCCAGCCACATGGACTTGAAGCCGGCCTCGTAGGTCCAGCTCGTCGAGGTCGGATAGGACGCTTCGGGCTGGCCCGCCTGGCTGTTGGTCTGCACGGCCGGAAAGCCCGCGCCGACCGCGCCGCGCGACACCGTGGCATAGGTCATCAGGTGGGGCGTCCAGGTGTATGACAGCCCTGTGCGGCCGGTCACGAAGCGGTCGGTGAGCTGCTGCGTGTGCTGGAAGAACGGCACGGTGGCCGGATTGCCGTTGCCGGTGAACCGATAGTCGGCCTGCTTGCGCTCGTGGGTGTAGCGCAGGCCCAGCGTCGCCTTCAGCCGGTCGGTCAGGGCCAGCGTGCCCTCGCCGAACGCGGCGATGCTGTCGGTGGCGATCGGGTTGTCCTGCGTGCCGCTCTGGTTCTGGAATACGTAGCTGGGCGACACCACCGCGCGGGTGAGGTTGTAGTGGCGCGAACGGAAGTAGTTGATGCCGGCCGTCCAGGTGAACGCCCCTTCCCCCAGCGACGACAGCCGCAGCTCCTGCTGGGCGATCGTGTCCTTGGCGGCCAGGTCCACGAAGTCCGCGAACGGCACATCGAAGGCCGCCTGCGGCAGTCCGCTCATTGCGGCGTAGATCAGCCCGTCGGTCAGATCCCAGGGCTGCGTCGAGCGCGAGTCCTGGTAGCTGGTCAGCGAAGTCAGACGCACGCGGTCGAAGTCGTGCTCGATCTTCACGGAGGCGCCGGTGTCACGCCAGCGGACCTTGTACGTGGGCGCCAGCGCGCTCTGCGGGAACGCAGCGTTCTGGTACAAGATGAAACGCGGCGCATCGGATGTCCGGTAGTCGCGGAACGCGGCCAGGGTGACGGCCGTCCTGTCCGTCGGCAGCCACAGCAGCGAGCCTCTGGCCGCGCCCACGTGCACGCGGCCCTCGTTGCGGCCGGAGACCAGGTTGGGCACCGTGCCGTCCACGTTCGAGTACCGGACAGCCAGGCGGCCGGCCAGCCGCTCCGACAAGGGCGCATTGGCGACGACCTCGCCCAGGCCATGGCCGCGCGTGCCGGCCTGCGCGTTCACCGAGAACTCGCGCCTGAAGCGCGGCGCGTTCGGAACGATGTTGATGGCGCCGCCCTGAGTGTTTCGGCCGAACAGCGTTCCCTGCGGGCCGCGCATCACTTCCACCCGGTCGATGTCGAACAGCACCGGCGGCGTGCCGAAGACCGGCCTCGGCACTTCATCGACATACATGACGACGGAAGTATCGTCGGACGAAAGCGGGGAGAAGGAGCCCACGCCGCGAATGACGAACAGGTTCCTGATCTGGCCGCCGGCGTCGACGAAGGAGAGGTTGGGGACCGAGCGCGCCAGTCCCGCATTGCTGTCGGAAGGCGCGGTGGCGGCCGCCGCGGCCTGCGCGTCGAGCACGGTGACGCTGATCGGCACCGACTGCATCGGTTCCTCGCGCTTGCGCGCGGTCACCGTGACGGCGGGGAGCTCGGTGGTGGGCCGTTGCGGGGTGATCGCGGACTGGCCGCTCTGGGGCTGTGGCTGTGGCTGTGGCTGTACCGGTGTCTGTGGCTGTGCCGGTGTCTGTGGCGCGACAGCCGCAAGGCACGACATCAGCATGAAACCGATTCCCGATGCCTGGCGCCGGGTCCTGCGATGTTCTTCAAGTTTCTTTAAACGCATGATCGCCTCGTCGATGCCGATGATCGCGATTCGCATCACGTCTCGTCAACAGGAGTTCGAATGCGGGCGGCGTGCATTGCGATGCTCCCCCCGTTCAAGGGGCGACACGTCCGGCGCCGTCGTATTCAATGCGCGCTCATGCATCCCCACCCGAACAGAGCGTCGACACCGTGACCCGCGAGGCGATCCTGCCGCCCCGTCCGTTGCGCCGCGCGGAATTGCCGCGGTTTCCGTCGTCGCCGCGCCGATCGCGGCCGGTGCGGCAGGCGGGCACACCCTTTTGGGGCAGCGAGAAGTCGGGCACACCGTCGTGGGGCGGCACGAAGCCGGTCACTTCGCCCAAGCGGCCACGCCGGCTGCGCAAGGCCGTGCCCCGGGGAAGAGCCCCGGGCGACCAGCGGATCTGCAGTCGCGCAGTCCCCGCTTCCCCGGCCTTGCTGTCCACGCCCGCGCACCGGGCACTGCCATCGGCCACTGCCGCAGCGCTGTACCCGGGACCGGCTGCCGGCGTTGCCCGCAGCCTCTACCTGCAGGCGCTCGCCTGGGCGTTCGCGGTATTCAGCTCTATCCGGATGGTGGCCTATCTGCCGACGATGTGGTCGATCCACCTGAGCGGCGATTCGAGCCAGCATTCACTGCTGACCTGGCTGACCTGGACCGGCGCGAACATGACGATGGCGGCGTGGCTGTACGAGCACAACGGCCAGCATGTCGACCGGGCGATCCTGGTGAACCTGGGCAACGCCTTGATGTGCGGAGCCAGCAGCATGCTGATCGTCTGGTACCGGCTATGAGAGCCGCCGGGTCCAGAGCAGCGTGGCGAGCTCCGACGCGCTGTGCACGCCGATCCGGTCGTACAGCTTGCGGGCGGCATCGATCACCGACGACGGCTTGACGCCGAGCGTCTGGGCGATCTGCGGCTTGGTCCATCCCATCGCCAGCAGCACTCCGACCTGCATCTGCACCGGCGGCACGCCCTGCTCGCGCAGCATCCGTGCCGCATAGGCGGTAGCCGGTTCATGCAGCTCCAGATGCACGCCGATCACCGGATCATCGAATCCGGCCAGCAAGGCCGCTTCGATGCACAGCAGCCCCCAGGCGGTCGTCAGTGCCCGTCGAGGCGGCGCCGCGACGGCAGGGCTGGCCGGGTCGGCGGGCTGCCCGTGTCCAGGTCCGGCCGGGCCCCTTCGTCGCCGGTCGCCGCGACTCGATTGCTGGCCGCCATGCGGGCTCCCGCTCCGGACAGGTGCATCGTGAAGCTGCAACTGGTGCACGACATCCATGACGGCGCGCGGCGCGCGCGCATCCGCCGAGATTCCGGGATCACCGCCGACCCGGGCGCAAACCTGCAGCAGATCATCGGTGCCTGCGGAGCGGCCGAGCAGGCGGCCGCGGCCATCGACGATGACGAAGCCTCGCAGCGCCGCGGAGCGTGCGAAGCGTGGACGGTCGCCGTCGGCCTGCGTGACCGCCTTCGACACGGAACAGGCCGGTACACCGAGACAGCACAGGCTCTTGATGTTGGTCAACGGCTTCATCGCAGGCACCTCGCGGCTCCATCGCACGGGATCCATCGCGGCGGGCGGCGCTTGCGGCCGTCCCGCCAGGAACCTTCGTATTAGCGATCGATGCGTGCGGACGCACATCATTCAAATGACCGAGTTGCCGGCGTCGCGAGTGGCGCGAAGCCGGACATCGGTCTTTCTCAGGCGCAAGGGAAGACGCCGGCCGGGGCCACGTCCCCAGGATGGGAGATGACCGATCAACCCGGCCGACGCGGATCGTCGCGGCCTGGACTTTGTCGTCGTTGACGAACAACCGCACCAGCAGACTGGTATCGACGTTGACTTGAATCTCCTTACCAGCATAGGATGTAAGGAATCAGCAACGATCCAAGGACCGGACCATGTTTGCCACCCTCACCAGCAAGGGCCAGATCACCCTGCCCAAGGAGATCCGGGACCGGCTGGGTCTCGATGCCGGAGCGATCCTCGACTTCCAGCTCCTGGAAGACAACACGATCACCGCCCGGCGTGTGTTGCCTGATGCCCGGCGCATCCGCGGATTGCTCAAGTCACCGCATGCCGCCGCCCTGACGGTGGAGCAGATGGACGCAGCGGTCTCGAAGCACCTGCGGGACAAGTACGTCCCGACACCGGCCCGCCGCAAGTCCGCCGGCAAATGATCGGCATCGACACCAACATCCTTCTGCGCCTGTGGCTCGACGATGACCCGGCGCAGAACAAGCGCATCGATGCGCTTCTGGCCGTGCATGGCAGCACGCCGGGCTCGTTGCTGGTGACGGATGTCGTCCTGGCCGAAGCGGTGTGGACGCTGGCGTCGGCGTTCGATCAGGACAGGAACGCCCAGTTGATCGCCGTGCGCAGCCTCTTGGAGGAGGCCGCCTTCGCCTTCGAGGATCGCGAAGCAGTCGCGTCAGCGGTGGCCCTGTTCGAGGCGGGCTCCTGCGGATTCGCCGACTGCCTGGTCGTCGTCAAGCATGCCCGGCACGGTTGCGACTTCACCGCGACTTTCGACCGGGACATGCGCAAGCTGCCCGGGGTCAAGGTTCTCTGAGCTGTTGCCTGATCCCCCCCGCCGTACATCCTGCGTCTGATCCGCCGGGCGCCCGGTGAACTTCTCGGCCTGCCCGGTGATTGCTTCGCCACCCGATCGGCTCGGGTTCGGGTGATCCGCCTGTGTGGACTCGACGGGTTCGGCACGCCAGGTATCGACTGCGCACTGCGCATCGAACAGTGGCATGTCGGTTCCGAACACGACGCGGGAGGCGCCGAGCATGCGGCGCGCGCAGTCGATCGCGGCAGGTCCCAGCGAGGCGCTGTCGACGAGGATGTTCCGACGCGCCTGGTGGTCACGGTCGTCGCGCCCATCGTCCTGCACCATGCGGTGCAGCCGCTCGAGCAGGAAGGGGAAACTGCCGCCCAGATTCGCAAATTGGACTTCGAGCCCCGGGTAGTCGTCGAGCCAGCCTTCATGACAGAGGGTCAGCATCGCCAGACCGAGCTGGTGCTGCGGTTCGACGCCGAATACCCGGGCAGACGCGACAGCGGTCATTGTCGACGACGCTGCGGCCGGTGGCGATCCGTCGAAACCGGGATGCACGAACACACGCAGCCGCCGCTCGGCAGCGATCGCGAACAACGGCGCCCAGCGGTCCGCGCGCGTCCTGGTTGTCAGTTCGCAGGCGGGCAGCACGACGCCGGCTGCCGCCCCGGTTTCGCCGACCCGAATCAGATCCCGACACGCAGCCGCGACATCGACGGTCGGCACGGCCGCAAAGGCGCCGTACCGGTGTCCGGTCTGTGCGGCGGCAATCGTCGCGTCGTTGAAGAGCCTGACCAACGGCAGTGCGACGTCGAGCGGCTGGCGATCGATGTTCCACAGCGGCGACAGCGACAGCATCTGCCGATCGATGCCGAGCCGGGCGAGCAGCGCGTCGCGTGCCTGCAGGTCGTACGCATGCACGGGCAGGTGCCGGGGGCGCAGCGCTGCCGTGAACGTCCAGTCTGCGCCGTCCTGCCGAGCAAGCGGAGGATCGTCGCGCGCTACGAGCGCGGTGAGCAGCGCCGGCGGCAGCCAATGGGCGTGATGATCAGTCAGCATCGCAACGCCGCAGATCGCCTGGTCATCCATCGCGCCAACCCGTCCGCTGCTCCGACGGTCCGTCATCGTGCCGCGCCGAGCACGTCGGCGCGCCACCGGTCGCTCTGCGCGACGAACCCGGTCACGAAGCGGACTGTCTCGTCCAGCGACAGCGGCGTCGGGTCGACGCCGAGTGCATCGAATCGCGCGCGGACCGCGGGGGTGCCCGACGCGTCGACGACGGCGCGGTTCAGCCGCTCCAGCACAGGCCGCGGCGTCGCCCCGGGTGCCCAGAGACAGACGCCGCCGTTGAAGACGAGGTCGGCGAAGCCGGCCTCCCACACCGTCGGCACATCAGGCAACGTCGCCAGCCGATCATCCGACAACACGGCAAGCGCCTTCAACCGCCCCGCCTTCACCAGATTGACCGCGCTGGCGGAGACCAGCACCGCATAGGCGAGGCGGCCACCGACCAGGTCGTTGATCGGGCTGTCCTTGTACGGCACGTGCAGCGCGGTGAAGCCGAGCGTCCGCGCCAGCCGTTCGCCTTGCAGGTGGGGCGTACTGCCCTCGCCTTGCGACGGATAGGCGGCAGGCGCCGCAGCGGACCGCATGCGCTCGGCCAGTTCGGTCAGCGTGGCGACGCCGCTCGCGGCCGGCGCGAGCACCAGCCAGTGGTCGCGCATCAGCCTGCCAACCGGCGTCAGGTCCTGGAAGAGCCGCAGCGGCGCACGGCCCTGGCTCACGAAGGCATGGGTGATCGCGTCCCCCGAGCAGCCGCTGGCGTTGAGCGTATGGCCATCGGGCGATGCGGCAGCGACGGCCGAAGTGGCCAGCGTACCGCCGGCTCCCGGGCGGTTCTCGACCACCACCGGCTGCCCCAGCAGCGGGCTCATCGCCTCGGCGAGCGTCCGCAGCACGACGTCGGGCCCGGAACCGACCGGCAGGCCGATCACGACCCTGATGGGCTGGGCCGGAAATCCTTGAGCCTGCGCAGCCGGCCCGGCGGCGAATCCGATGACGGCAACGAGAAGACGAACTGCTCGGGCCCCGATGCCTGACGGGATCGAATGCATTGCGTGCTCCGGTGTGTGGTCGACGGACGCGATCACTGTAAGCAGCCGAGAACGCGCTGGCGAGCGGCTGCGTCCGATCGCTCAAGTGAATATCATTCATGAATCGACCGCGCGCCCGCACGCATCGGCATTCGCGCATCCCAAGGGCACGGATCGGAGACAGCATGGACCGCTTGCGAAGCTTGGAGATCCTGGTCAAGGTGGCTGACGCCGGCACCTTCGCCAAGGCCGCGCGCCTGCTGCTGATCACCCCATCGGCGGTGAGTCACGCGATCGCTCATCTCGAGCAGGCGCTGGGCGTCGTGCTCTTCTACCGCACGACGCGGCAATTGAAGCTGAGCACGGAAGGCGTCACCGTCCTGAGCCATGCCCGCGAGATGATCGCGACGATGGCCCGGATCGAGGCCGTGGCGACCGGTCAGCGCGACCGTGTGGCGGGGCCCCTGAAGCTCGGCGTGCCCTCCGGCGTGGCGTCGCACATCGTGATGCCGGCGCTTCCCCGTTTCAACGAGCTCTATCCGGACGTGAGGATCGAGATGGCCAGCAGCGGCCAGGTTGCCGACATGCACGTGAGCGGCGCCGATCTGAACTTCCGCATCGGCCCGCTGTCCGACACCGGCCTGGTGGCCCGCCCGCTGGGGCGACTGAAGTTCGGCGTCTACGCATCACCAGGCTATCTGAACCGGCACGGCACGCCGCAGCACCCAAGCGAGCTGACGGCACACCGCACGCTGGTCCACAAGCCGCCGATCTCCGTCACCATCGCGCCGTGGGATCAATGGGCGTTCGAGCGCGGCGATGAGCGCGGCACGGTGCACGTAGGACACCACCTGGTCACCGACGACCGCGAGGCGCTGCTCCGGGGCGCCCTGGCGGGCGCAGGGCTCGCCACGACGGTCAGAGCGACCGCTGCAAGTTTATCCGCCTGGTGGACGTCCACAGCGGGACGATTCGCTGGACCGATCGCTACGACAGCGCGTTGACGAAGAAGCCGGCGCTGGGAGACGACATGGCCGAGCGAATCGTCGCGGCGCTCGCGTCTCGCGCGCGACACGCGGCCGCCGAACGTGTCCGGTCGCGGCCGGCAGCCACGCTTGAGGGCTACGAGCTGGTGCTGAAGGCCGGGTTCGCGCTCGCGACCTACGGCGCCAGGCAAGCCGACGAGGCGCTCGAACTGCTGGATCGGGCGCTGCGTGTCGACGACCGGCATGCGGCCGCCTGGACGCTGGTCGCCCGGGCGAACCTGCGCTTGTATCTGCATCCACTGGACGAGCGGCATCTGTCGCCGGCGGTGCTCGCTCGAGCCCGCGAAGCGGCGGTGCGGGCGGTATCGCTCGATCCGGACTCCGCGAGCGCGCACGCGGCATTAGGCAACGCGAAGCTGTGGGAGCGCCGCTACGACGAGAGCCTCGCGTCGCTGCGCCGGGCGGTCGAACTGCACCCGCACGACGTCACTGCCCTGTACTGGTACGGGGACGCGCTCGGCCGCGCGGGCGAGCACCGCCCGTCGATGCAGGTACTCGAGCGCGTCCGCACGCTCGACCCGTTCTCGCCGCCGCATGTGCTCGGACAGCTTGCCCGCGCCTATCTGATGCTCGGCGACTACGATCGCGCGCTGTCGCTGGCCCGCGACTCCACCGTCCGGGACGCGGGCGCGACCTTGTGCCTGGGCATCCAGGCGATCGCCACCTACGAGCTCGGATTCGCCGACGAATCGGCCGAGACCCGCCGTCGCCTGGTCGACAAGTACCCGGGCTATTCGACGCGTCTGCGCCGGTTCCGCGACGATCGCGACGAGGCGAAGTTCCTCGGGTACCTGCGGCGGGCCGGCTTCACCGAGTGAAGCCGGGGAGGCGGACGGGCATCGCCCGGGTCGTCGAAACCCGCAGGCGTCAGGGCGCCCAGGCCCGCCCGGCTCAGACCACCGCCTGCGCCAGTTCGCCCTTGCGATACTTCTCGACCATCACCGCCAGGGGCACCGCGCGGACCTTGGAGCCCTGCCCCGCGCAGCCGAACTCGTTGTAGCGCTGCACGCAGATCTTCTTCGCCGCCTCGCGGGCCGGCTTCAGATATTCGCGCGGGTCGAACTTGTCGGGATGCTCGCCGAAGAAGCGGCGGATCGCGCCGGTCATCGCCAGGCGGATGTCGGTATCGATGTTGATCTTGCGCACGCCATGCTTGATCGCGGCCTGGATCTCCTCGACCGGCACGCCGTAGGTCTCCTTCATGTCGCCGCCGTACTTGCGGATCTCCTCGAGCAGATCCTGCGGCACCGACGACGAGCCGTGCATCACCAGATGGGTGTTGGGCAGCCGCGCGTTGATCTCCTTGATCCGCGAGATCGCCAGGATGTCGCCGGTGGGCTTGCGCGAGAACTTGTAGGCGCCGTGGCTGGTGCCGATCGCGATGGCCAGCGCGTCGACCTGGGTGCGCTTGACGAAGTCGGCCGCCTGCTCGGGATCGGTCAGCAACTGCTCGCGGGTCATCGTGCCCTCGGCGCCGTGGCCGTCCTCCTTGTCGCCCTTCATCGTCTCGAGCGAGCCGAGGCAGCCGAGCTCGCCCTCGACGGTGACGCCGACCGAATGCGCCATGTCGACGACCTTGCGGGTCACGTCGACGTTGTAGTCGTAGGAGGCGATCGTCTTGCCGTCCTCCTGCAGCGAGCCGTCCATCATCACGGACGAAAAACCCAGGTCGATCGCCCCCTTGCAGATCACCGGCGACTGGCCATGGTCCTGGTGCATCACGATCGGCACCTTCGGATAGGCCTCGACCGCCGCCTGGATCAGGTGCTTGAGGAAATGCTCGCCGGCGTACTTTCGCGCACCGGCCGATGCCTGCATGATCACCGGCGCATCCAGGTCGGCGGCAGCCGACATGATCGCCTGCACCTGCTCGAGGTTGTTCACGTTGAACGCCGGGATCCCGTAGCCGTTTTCGGCGGCATGATCCAGAAGCTGACGCATCGATACGAGTGGCATGGACTTGCTCCCCAAGTGGAATTTGCGCAGGCCCCGGACGCGCGTCTGCCAGGGCCTGTGCGAAGTTCCGCTCGCCGGCTGACGGGCGCACCGTTGCACCGGCCGGATTATCGCCCAGTTGGTGCATCCAGGATGTGAAATGGTCGACATCCGGTCGCGGCACGACCCTCACCGGCGGCAAGCCCGATGCCCGGCCGCCACACCTCATCGGCGCCCCGGCTCGGATCCCGCGCGCAACGGCGCAGCGGCTCGCCTCCAGACCCGCCGGGAGTTGCCCGAGCCCCCTCGTCCGCCGCGCGACCGGCCGCTCAGGGCCGCTCAGGGCCGCTCAGAGATCCAGCACCAGCCTCGGCGACTTGCTGCCCGAGCAGCAGATCATCATCGTGCGGCCGGCCGCCTGCTCGTCCTTGCTGAGCACCAGGTCGCGGTGATCGGGCGTGCCTTCCAGCACCCGCGTCTCGCAGGCGCCGCAAACCCCTTCGGTGCATGAATAGAGCACGTCGACGTCGGCATCGAGCAGCACGTCGAGGATCGAACGCCCCTCGGGCACCTGCAGCTCGCGGCCGCTGCGCGCCAGCACGACGGTGAAGCCGCCCTGCGTGGCCGGCGCCTCGCGGGCCGCGAAGTACTCGACGTGCACCTGGCGGGGCGGATGCCCGGCCGTGGCGGCCTCGAACGCCGCCAGCATCGGCAGCGGCCCGCAGCAGTACAGATGCGCCTGCGGTCCGGCCTTGGCGACGACCTGTGCCAGATCGAGCAGCTTGCCGCCGGCCTCCTGATCGAAATGCGTGACCACGGTGCCACCGCTGCGCGCCGCCAGCGCCAGCACCTCGGGCAGGAACGCCGCATGCGCACGCGAGCGGGTGCAGTAGTAGAGCGTCCAGCGCTGCTTCAAGGCCGCCAGCCGCTGCACCATGCACCACAGCGGCGTGATGCCGATGCCGCCGGCGATCAGCACCGACTGCGCAGCGTCCTCGGCGAGCGGGAAATTGTTGCGCGGCAGCCCGACGGTCAGCGTCTGGCCGACCCTGACCGTCTCGTGCAGGCAGCTGGAACCGCCGCGGCTGGCCGCGTCGCGATTGACCGCGACCTGGTAGCGATGGCGCTCCTCCTGCGGGTTCATCAGCGAATAGCTGCGCACCAGCCCGTTGGGCAGGTGCACGTCGATGTGGGCGCCGGCAGTGAACGGAGGCAGCACGCCGGTGTCGGTGGGGCGCAGGTCGAACGAGACGATGCCCTGGGCTTCCCAGGTCACCGACTTCACCAGCATCGTCAGGGTTTCGGGTCGGCTCATGGCTCGATTATCACCTGCCCGCGCCGGCGTTGCATCCCCGCAACCCTGGTGCGGTTTTTACCCCGACTTGCCTGATCGCCGATCTGAGCCTAACCTTGCGCCTTCCGACGGCTGGCGCAGAACCTCCTCGCCATTGCGGCCGTCCGCAGCCTGCCCGGCGTACCTACGGAGGAAACGGGCGCATGAATCATTTCCTGAAGAACAGGGTGGCCATCGTCACCGGTGGACACTCGCGCATCGGGCGGTTGCTCGCCCGCAGCCTGGCCGCGGTCGGCGCCCGGGTGGTGGTCGCCGATTGCGCAACCCGCGCCGACGGCGTCGAGGCCCTGCCCGCCCGCGGGCCGAATGTCGAGCTGATGGACATCGACGTCACCAGCGCGTCGGACGTCGAACGGATGGTCGGCGTCTGCGAGCAGCGCTTCGGCCGCATCGATCTGCTGCTGAACAACGCCACCTCGCAGCCGGCGCTGCGCGACAGCTCGTTCAGCGAACTGACGGTCGACGACTGGCACCAGTCGATGAACGTGAACGTGCTGGCACCGTTCCTGTGCTGCCGCGCGGTGCTGCCGGCGATGAAACGCAACGGCGGCGGCCAGGTGATCAACATCGTGTCGGCCACCGGCGATTCGGCGCGCCGCAATCCGCTGCACCAGCAGGCCGGCAGCGGCGCGCTGCTGGCGATGACCCGCACATTGGCGCACGAGCTGCGCGAGTTCGACGTCTCGGTCAACACCGTCGCCGTCGGCTATCCGCAGGTCGGCGGCCTCGGCATCCGCTTCCCGGAAGGACAGGCGCCGCTGGACGTGCTCGATGCGGTGGCGTTCCTGTCGGCCGCCGGCGGGCGGGCGTTCACCGGGCACACGGTCAACGTCGAACGGCTGATCGGCGAAGAAAGCACGGTGCGCCAGCGCGAGGAGAAGCTGATGCGGCGCAACGCGCGGCGCATCGAGAGCGGGCGGCGGACGCTGTCGGCGTAGCGGGCGGCGGGCGTCGTACCCGCGGCGGGCGTCAGCCGCGGCCGGCCTTCAGTTGCTCGGGATTCCGCCGTCCTCGACCACCTTGCGCCACACGGCGAGTTGCTCCTTCACCAGTTGAGCAAGTCCCTCGGGCGTCGAGGTGATCACCTCCAGCGCATGCTTGCGCGCCGATTCCCGCACGTCGGGCTGACGGAAGGCATCCGCCACCTCGCGGCTCAACCGCCGGGCGATCTCGTCCGGCAGCCCGGCGGGCCCGAACATCCCACCCCAGGTCGCAAAGGTCAGGCGTTCGAGGCCGACCTCGGCGAGCGTCGGCACCTCCGGCAACAACGGCGATCGGGAGCGGTTGGTGGTCGCCAGCGGCTTGAGCCGACCGTCGCCGATGAAAGCCATCGACGTGGTGAGCGTCGCAAACATCAGATCGATCGAGCCGCTGACCAGATCCAGCACCGCCGGCGGCTCGCCCTTGTAGGCGACATGCGTCATCCGGGTGCCGGTGACGGACTGCAACTGCTCCATCGCCACGATGCCGGTCGAGTTCCCGGACCCGTAGGTCAGTTTGCCGGGGTTCGCCTTGGCGTGCGCGACCAGATCGGCCACGGTACGCACGGGCAACGCGGGATTCGACACCAGGAAGAACGTGAAGTTGCCCAGCCCGCTGACCGGCGCGAAATCCCGGATCGGATCGTAGGGCGGATTCTTGCGGATCACCGGAACGGCCGACATCGCGGTTGCGGTGGCCACCAGCAGCGTGTAGCCGTCCGGCGCGGCCTTCATCACTTCCAGCGCCGCGATCGACCCGTCGGCGCCCGGGCGGTTGTCGACGACGATGGTCTGCTTCAGCGATCGGGACATCGTCTGCGCCAGCACGCGGGTCATCGCATCGGTTGCAGACCCCGCCGGAAACGGGACGACGAAACGCAACGGCCGGGAGGGATAGTCACCCTGTGCCCAGGACGTGGAGGCGACCAGCAATGCCGCCAGGACGACGAATATCTGCTTCATGGCATCAGTCCGCGGTGGCGCCGGTCTGCTGGATCAGCTTCGCCCAGCGGGGAATCTCGGCGCGGATGAACGCGGCGAACTCCTCCGGCGTGCCGGGGGAGGCGATGCCGCCGACCGCGGACAGCCGCGCCTGGATCTCTGGCGATCCGATCACCTGCAGGCTCGCCTGGTTGAGCCGCGCGACGATCTCCGCCGGGGTGCCGGCGGGCGCCACGATCCCGTCCCAGGCCGACATCTCGTACCCGGGCACCCCCGCCTCGGCCACCGTCCGCACGTCGGGCAGCGCCGGGCTCCTGCGGCTGGAAGTGACCGCCATCGGACGGAGCTTGCCCGACTGGATCTGCGGCACGCCGACCGCGAGGCTGGAGAAGATGATCGGCACCTGGCCGCCGAGCGCATCGGCCATCGCCGGCCCTTCGCCGCGGTACGGGATGTGCTGCATGTCGATCCCGGCCATGAACTTCAGCAGCTCGCCGCCCAGATGCTGGGTCGTGCCGTTGCCGCCCGAGGCGAAGCTGTACTTGGTCGGGTTCGCTTTCACCAGCGCGATCAGTTCACGAAGATTGGTGGCCGGCAGCGCCGGATTGACCGCGATGACGTTGGGAACGAACGCGAATCGGCTGATCGGCGAGAAGTCCCGCAGCGGGTCATAACCGAGCTTGCGGTACAGCGAAACATTGGCAGCCAGCGGCCCGTTGGTGGCGAACAGCAGCGTGTAGCCGTCGGGCACGGCCCTGGCCACCGCTTCGGCGCCGATGCTGCCGCCGACGCCGGTCCGATTCTCCACGATGACCGGCTGCTGCAGCCGCTGCGACAGACCTTGCGCGAACGCTCGGCCCAGCGCATCGGTCGGCCCGCCGGTGGCGAACGGCACGATGAGCCGAATCGGGCGATTGGGGAAATCCGCCGCCTGGGCTTGCACGGCCAAAGGCATGACCGCGGCGATGCAGGCGAACAGGAACGTCACTACCGATTTCATTCAGTCTCTCCAGAAAGTGTTCGAATCTGCGATGGAACGGCACGGGGGCTCACCGGCCGCACGGGTGGCGTGCCCAGCCCCCCGTGCCTCATCGGCCGCGCGCCCGGCGCGCGCAGCCCCCGGTGCCCCATCAGCCCCGCGCCCGACGCGCCCAGGCCACCTGAGCACGCCGGGCCGGCGCGAACGCGTGGTCGCCCAGCGCCTCATGCAACGCGCGCGTCACCTCGTAGTGCTCGGCAAGCCCGGTGCGCTCGAGCAGCGAGATCGGTCCTTCCGGATAGCCGAGGCCCAGCCGCAGCGTCGTGTCGAGGTCGTCGGCGGTCGCCAGCCGTTCGTCGAGCCGGCGCAAGGCGTCGTTCAGATACGGGCGGATCAGGCGATTGACGATCCGGCCCGGGAAGTCGCCGCAGACGGCGACGACGAGTCCCGCTCCTTCGAGCACCTCCCTGACCGCCGCGATCGCGTCGGCCTGCGTGGCCGGCTGGCGCACGAGCTCGACCAGCGGCGTGGGCTCCGCCTTCCCGAGCCTGAACCGCGCGAAGCCGACGACGTTCGAGCCTTCGTCGCCCCGCGCCTCGCCGGTGTGCACGCCGAGGCACTCGTTGTCGAGCTCGATCGCCACGGCCCGCCAGTTCCTCGGGTCGATCAGCCTGAACGCATCGCCTGCCCCGGCGCCCGCCAGCAGCAGAACCCCCTCGGAACGTTGTGCGCCGCCGGCCGGCACGGCCCGCTCGAGCAGCGCGCGCGAAACCGCATCGCCGGCGGGAAACGAGCGGCTGAGCCCGCTGCACTCGATCACATGGAACATCGTTCAGCCTCCGTACATCCGTGTGTTCTCGTAGCGATGAAAGCCCCGCCCGCTCTTCCTGCCGAGATGGCCGGCGGCGATCATCCTTCTGACCAGCGGCGGACAGGTGGCCCTGGGCTCGTGCGTCAGGCCATGCATCGCCTCGCATAGCAGCCGCTGGGTGTCCATGCCGATCAGGTCCAGCAGTTCGAACGGCCCCATCGCGTAGCCCATCGCGGTCTTGATCGCCTTGTCTACATCCGCCGGCTCGGCAACCCCCTGCTCGACCAGGCGGATCGCGTCGTTGTTGAACGGGATCAGGAAGTAATTCAGGATGAAGCCGGGGTTGTCCTGGGTCTTCACCGGCTTCTGGCCGAGCGCCAGGCAGAATTCCCACGCCAGGCGAAACGTCTGCTCGGACGTGTTCAGCCCCGGCGACATCTCCACCAGCTTCATCAGCTGGGCCGGCAGGCAGAAATGCATGCCGACGAAGCGGTCGTCCCGTCCTGACCCTCCGGCGATCTCGGTGATCGAGATCGTCGACGTGTTCGACGCGAAGATCGTGTGCTTGCCGCACACGGCATGCAATGCCGAGAACAGGCGGTGCTTGACGGGGAGGTCCTCGAACACCGCCTCGATGATCAGATCGCAGTCGGCCAGCGCCTCCACACTGGTCACGTATTCCAGCCGATCGATGATGCGCGGCAATTCATCGGCGGCGAGCTTGCCCCGCTGCACCGACTTCTCGAAGAAGCCCTTGGTCTGCTCGCGCGCCTGGTCCAACCCCTGCTGCCGGGTGTCGAAGACCACCGTCCTGAACCCGCCGCGGGCGCAGACGATCGCGATGCCCGCGCCCATCGTTCCGCATCCCGCCACTCCCACCGTCCTGATTGCGCTCATCGTCCACCTGCCTGTTTGCGATTGATGAAGCTGCGGCCGATGAGCTGACGGTGCACCTGGTTGGTACCTTCCCAGATCTGCGTGATCTTCGCGTCGCGCATCAGCCGCTCGGCCCGGAATTCCTTGCAGTAGCCGTATCCGCCGTGCAGCTGCACCGCCTCGGTCGAGATGCGCATCGCCAGATCCGACGCCCGCATCTTCAGCATCGATGCCTCGATGCCGAAATCCGTCTCGCCGCGCTCGACCAGACGGGCCACGTGCCACAGCCATGCCTCGCATTGCGCGAGGTCGGTCGCCATATCGGCCAGCAGGAACTGGATGCCCTGGAACTCGATGATCGCGCGCCCCGACTGGCGCCGGTCGTTGATATACGACACCGCATCGCGCCAGGCGGCGCGCGCGATGCCCAGCGCATGGGCGGCGATGCTGGGCCGTGACTTGTTCAGCGAGCCGAACAGGATCTTCAGGCCCGCGCCGGGGCCGACCAGCAGATTCGCCCGCGGCACCCGCATCCCGTCGAAGGCCAGCGTCGCGGTGCTCGAGGCGCGATGGCCCATCTTGTCCTCGGTGCGCACCACCGTCAGACCCGGCGTGCCCTTCTCGACGATCAGCGCCGATATCGCGGCCTTCGGATCGGCGATGCCGTCCCATTTCCCGAACAGCAGATAGAGGTCGGCGCAGTCGCCATTGGTGATGAAGGTCTTGCCGCCGTCCACGACGATCGAATCGCCGTCCGCCCTGAAACGGGTCTGCATGCCGGTGGCATCCGACCCGGCGGCGGGCTCGGTGATCGCCAGGGCCGCGAGCCCGCCTTCGGCGATGCGCGGCAGCAGCCGCCGCTTCTGCGCCTCGTCGCCGAAGTCCACCAGCGGCTTCATCGCGTGGAAGTTCGTGGCCCAGATGATTCCGGTGGCGGCACAGGCCTCGCTGATCTCCCGGACACACGAGAGATAAGCGGCATAGGACAGCGGCGACCCGCCATAGTCCTGCGGCACGAACATCTGGTTCAACCCCAGCCGGTTGATGCCCTCGACGTTCTTCCACGGGAATTCGGCCGTGCGGTCGAAGCCATCGGCCCTGGGCGCCAGCTCGTTGCGCGCGAACGCACGCACGCTTTCGACGAGCATGCGTTCATCGTCGTCGAGCGGCGCGCCGGCATCCAGCCGGTCGAACACGTTCACCTGCGCCTCCCGAGTCCGATTCGATGGGTGTTCATGGATGTTCCTGGGTCTTCCTGGATGTTCGGTGGGCAATCGGTGCGCAATCAGTGGGCGATCGCCTGCCCGCCGTCGATGTAGATCGTCTCTCCGGTCAGGAAGGCGATCTCCTCGGTGAGCAGCGAGGCCACCAGCCGGGCGACCTCGTCGGCCCGCCCCGGCCGCCGGCCGGGGATGCGGGTATCCAGGTAGCTGCGCAGCGGGCCGGCGCTCATCGCCTCAGCATTCAGCTCGGTCTCGATGTAGCCTGGCGCCACGTTCAGCACGCGGATCGCCTGCGGCGCCCATTCGACCGCCAGGCATCGCGTCATCGCGGCCACCGCGGCCTTCGACGCGCAGTAGGCGAGGTTCGACCTCACCCCCAGCCGGTCGAAGAACGAACCGATGTTGACGATCGTTCCTCCGTGGGCGCACAGGTACGGATGAGCTTCCCGGCAGGCGACGAACACCGCCCGGGCATTGGTCGACATCACCGAGTCGTACAGCTCGGTCGCCATCTCCGCGGACCTGGCGACCCGATGGATGCCCGCGTTGTTCACCAGGCCGTCGAGCCGGCCGCATCGTTCGACCAGTGCGGCGAGCGCTGCGCGAACGGACGACTCGTCGTCGACGTCGCAGGCGAAACCGATCAGCCTGGACCTCAGGTCGTCCGGTACCTCCGAAGTCTCGATGCCCAGCCCCTTGCGGGTCAGGCACCCGACCCGCAGGCCCCGCCGGGCCAGCTCCATCGCGATCGCCGCGCCGATCCCGCGACTCGCGCCCGTCACTGCGATGACCCGCCCGCTCATCACCGGTCTCCGAACCGGGGAGAGCGCTTGTCCAGGAACGCCTGCATGCCCTCCGCGGCATCGGCGGTCTGGTACGCGAGCGTCGACAAGTCCGCCTCGATCCGCAATCCTTCCGCCAGCGGCACTTCCTGACCGCGCAGCACCGCGTCGCGCGCGAAGCCCAGGACCGGCAGGCTGTAGCGCGAGAACTCCCGCGCGAAGGCGACGCCCGCCTGCAGGGGCTCGCCTTCGATCACGCCGTTCACCAGGCCCCACTCCAGCGCGCGGGCGGCGTCGATCGTCTGTCCGGTCATGATCATCTGCAGCGCACGGCCCTGGCCGACCAGACGGGGCAGACGCTGGGTGCCGCCGTAACCGGGGATCAGGCCCAGCTTGATCTCCGGCAGACCCATGCGCGCATTGGGCGTGGCCAGCCGGAACGTGCAGGCGAGCGCCAGCTCCAGGCCGCCGCCGAACGCATAGCCGTTGACGATCGCCACCGACGGCATCGGCAGGCGGTCGAGCCGGGCCATCACCGCCTGGCCCATCTCGGCGCCCTGCTTCTGGGCGACCAGCGCGCGCGCGGTCAGCTCCCTGATGTCGCTGCCGGCGCAGAACGCCTTGCTGCCC
>DAISWF010000077.1:0-20800 GCA_036826495.1 Burkholderiaceae bacterium | reverse complement strand
TGCTGCCCGCGCCATCCCGCGTGCTGGCCATGCTCGGAAGCTGGATGTTCTCCACGACCGAAGCGGCCGGCGACATCACCGGGCACTGGTTGAAGGACGCGGCGGCCAGCTCGTTCCGCGTGCTGACCGGCTATCTGGTCGCGGTGGTCAGCGCGACCACGCTGGGCGTCGCGATCGGCTGGTGGCGGCGCGTCGAGCACACGATCGAACCGACACTGCAGCTTCTGCGGCCGATCCCGCCGGTGTCGTGGATCCCGCTGGCGATCATCTGGTTCGGCATCGCCGACCGTCCGGCGATCTTCCTGGTGTTCCTCGCGTCGTTCTTCCCGATCCTGCTGAACACGATCCATGGCGTCAAGAGCACCGACCGCAATCTGATCCGCGCCGCCCGGATGATGGGCGCCACCCAGTATCAGATACTGCGCTACGTGGTGATTCCGGCGGCGCTGCCGTCGATCTTCGCCGGCATGCGGATCAGCATCGGCATCGCCTGGATGCTGACCGTCACCGCCGAGATGGTCGCGGTCAAGAGCGGCATCGGCTACGTGCTGTGGGATTCGTACTACTTCCTGCGCTACGACCTGGTGATCGCCGCGATGATCATCGGCGTGCTGGGCCTGGCGAGCGATGCGATCGTCAAGGCCATCATGAACCGCGTGCTGCACTGGCAGCATGGCACCACCCTGCAGGGCAACCGGCCATGACGAAACTGCCGTTCATCCATCTGTCGAACGTCGTGAAGACGTTCCGCGACACCCGGCGCGGCCGCGACGTGCTGGCACTGGACCGCGTGAGCCTGGACCTGGACCGCAACGAGTTCCTGTGCCTGCTGGGGCCCAGCGGCTGCGGCAAGTCGACGTTGCTGAACATGATCGCCGGATTCGAGTTTCCGAGCTCCGGCACCGTGCAGGTGGGCGGCGTCACCGTCACCGAACCCGGATCGCAGCGCGGCATGGTGTTCCAGCAGCCGACCCTGATGCCGTGGCTGCCGGTCTGGGAGAACATCGCGTTCTCGCTGAAGCTGCGCGGCGTCGGCGCGCGCGAGCGCCGCACCGCCGCCCAGACCTACATCGAGATGGTCGGCCTGCGCGGATTCGAGAACCACTATCCGTTCGAGCTGTCCGGCGGCATGAGCCAGCGCGTCGGCATCGCCCGCGCGCTGCTGATGAACCCCGAAGTGATCCTGATGGACGAGCCGTTCGCCGCGCTCGATTCCCAAACCAAGCTGGAGATGCAGGAGGAGCTGGTCGGGATCTGGCAGCGCCACAAGGGCACGATCGTGTTCGTCACCCACAGCGTCGACGAGGCGCTGATCCTCGGCACCCGCGTCGCGGTGATGACCTACCGGCCCGGCCGCATCCGCGAATACCGGCCGGTCGACCTGCCGTGGCCGCGCGACATCACGTCGCCGGCGTTCAACGAGATGAAGCGGCACATCCTGGCGCTGATACGGGAGGAATCGGAGCGGGCGCGCGATGCGCAGCGGGCAGAGCTGGCCGGGGAACGGGCGGCGTAGGCGGAACAGCAGCGAGTCGGGCCACCGGCACGCAGCGCCCCGGCCGTCATCCGAACGCCTTCCGGCGCGTCCGCCGCGGCGGACGCTGAACTCCTGAGCCGCGATCGCGCCAGCGCTCGATATTGGCTATCCTTGGCCCGGGCTTCGCCGGGCATGCCGGCTTTCCGACCGCCCTCACCCATCCGGAAACCGACATGAACCAGCAGATCCTGTTCGTCAAGCGCCCGGTCGGCTGGGTCGATGAATCCTGCTTCGCGCTGCAGCCGTGCGAGGAACCGGTCGCCGGCCCGCAGGACGTGCTGGTGCAGGCGATCTACCTGTCGCTGGACCCCTATCTGCGCGGACGGATGAACGAAGGGCCCTCGTATGCGCCGGGCTTCGCGCTCGGCAAGCCGATCGTGTCGCGAGTCGTCGGCCGCGTGATCGAATCGAACAACGCCCGCTTCGCCGTGGGTGACTATGTCTGGGGCTTTCTCGACTGGGCGCTGAGGACCGTCGCGCCGCGCGGCGAGGGCCTGACGCGCATCGATCCGACGCTCGGACGGATCAGCCTGGCCATCTCGGCGCTGGGCATGCCCGGGCTGACCGCATGGGTCGGCGCGATCGAGCTGGGCAGGCCGGCGCCGGGCGACACCGTCTACATCTCGTCGGCCGCCGGCGCGGTCGGCCAGTTGGCCGGACAATTCGCGAGACGCGCCGGCGCGCGCGTGGTCGGCTCGGCCGGCAGCGACGACAAGGTCGCCTGGCTGCTCGAACGGTGCCGGTTCGACGCGGCGTTCAACTACAAGTCGGTCGACCTCGACGAGGCCCTGCGCGAGCACTGCCCGCGCGGCCTCGACGTCTATTTCGACAACGTCGGCGGCGCCACGCTGGAGGCGGCACTGCGGCACGCCAACGTCGGGGCGCGCTTTCCGGTCTGCGGCATGATCTCGGCCTACAACTCGGTCGAAGACCGCGGCATCCGCGGCCTGCAGGCGCTGCTGGCCAAGCGCATCGCGATGACCGGCTACATCATCGGCGACCACGTGCACAAGCTGCCCGCCTATCTGGCACGCGTCGCCCCCTGGTTCCGCAGCGGCGAGATGGTGTTCCACGAAGACATCGTGCAGGGGCTCGAGAATGCGCCCTCTTCGCTGATCGGCATGATGAAGGGCGAGACGATCGGCAAGCGGCTGGTGCAGGTGGCGGCGGAGTAGTCCGGCAGGACCAGCACGGCAGCGAGTCGGGCCGCCAGCAGTGCGCACTTCGTCGGCGCAGGGCTTCGCCTCTCATCGGCGCTTCGATGGTGGCTCCGACCCGCGCAGATACGTCAGAAACTGCGCCGGAGTGAGAACAGGAATTCCCGCATGGGTTTCCAGCTCCAGTAGATCTGCGTCGCCGGTGATGATTGCGTCAGCCTGCCCGGTCACGGCCAGCGCCAGGAACTTGTAGTCGTCCGCATCGCGGGAGATGCCGGTCGCTGTTCCCGCATCCTCGTGCCAGAGCGCCAGCTCCACCAGTTCGGACAGAAAGAGGTTCCAGGCCGCCGGCTCGCGGTACCGGTCGAACTTGGGTCGATCAAGACGTGAGACCAGTTCTGCAAACGTCGCTTCTGACATCAGTATGTCGATCTCGTGATCCAGATCGGCATCGACCAGTTGGCGCGCCGTTCCGGCGGGCGAGATCAATGCGGCAATCCACACATTGCTATCGATGACCAGCCGTGGATGAGCCTGAGCCTAATACGACCCAGGCACCGCCAGGTTGTCAAACTTCGTATACTGCCCGACGAACGCCAGCCGCACGGTACCGATCGGGCCGTTACGCTGCTTGCCGATGATGATCTCGGCCGTGCCCTTCTCCTGCGAGTCGGCGTTGTAGACCTCGTCACGGTAGATGAAGAGGATCACGTCTGCATCCTGTTCGATGGCGCCCGATTCGCGCAGATCCGACATCACCGGCCGCTTGTTCGGCCGCTGCTCCAGCGACCGGTTCAACTGCGACAAAGCGATCACCGGGCAGTGCAGTTCCTTGGCCAGCGCCTTCAGGCCGCGGGAGATCTCGGAGATCTCGGTGGCGCGGTTTTCGCCGCTGCTGCCGCCGGCGGCGGACATGAGCTGCAGGTAGTCGACGATGACCAGGCCGAGCTGGCCGCAGGTGCGGGCCAGGCGGCGTGAGCGGGCACGCAGCTCGCGTGCGTTCAGCGCCGGGGTCTCGTCGATGAAGAGCTGGGCCTCCTGCATCTTCTGGATCGCGTTGGTCAGCCGCGGCCAGTCGTCGTCGACCAGGCGGCCGGTGCGCAGGCGCTGCTGGTCGAGCCGGCCGACCGAACAGACCATCCGCATCGCGAGCTGGGTGGCGCCCATCTCCATCGAGAACACGGCGACCGGCAGCCCCTGGTCGACCGCGACGAACTCGCCGATGTTCAGGCTGAACGCGGTTTTGCCCATCGACGGGCGGCCGGCGACGATCACCAGATCGCCCGGCTGCAGGCCCGAAGTCATCTTGTCGAGATCGGCGAAGCCGGTGGCCACGCCGGTGACGTCGCTGGCGTTGTTCTGGTTGTAGAGCTCGTCGACCCGCTCGACGACCTTGCCGAGCAGGTCGTGCAGCGACTGGAAGCCGGCGCCGCCGCGCGAGCCGTCTTCCGAGATCTTGAAGACCTTGGACTCGGCCTCGTCGAGGATCTGCTTGGTGTCCTTGCCCTGCGGATTGAGCGCGGTGGTCGAGATCTCGTCGGCGGTCGAGATCAGCCGCCGCAGGATCGAGCGGTCGCGGACGATCTCGGCATAGCGCCGGATGTTGGCCGCCGACGGCGTCTCCTGCGCCAGCGAATTCAGGTAGACGAGCCCGCCCGCCTCCTCGGCCTTGCCGGCGGTCTGCAGCGCCTCGAACACCGTGACCACGTCGGCCGGATGATTGTTCTGGATCAGCCGGGCGATCTGCTGCCAGATCAGGCGGTGGTCATAGCGATAGAAATCCTCCTCGCGGAGGATGTCGGCGACCTTGTCGAACGCGTCGTTGTCGAGCAGCAGGCCGCCGAGCACCGACTGTTCGGCCTCGGCGGAATGCGGCGGCACCCGCAGCGCGGCGATCTGCGGATCGAGGGGCGGATCGGAATGCGGGACCGCGGACATGAAGATGAGGCTCGCCAGCTAGACGCAGGGAAATTTCCGAAAGACGACGCCGGATCCCAGGCACAGGACCACGAAAGCCGCAGATGCCGAAACCGGCGCTGCCGGGTTCGGACTCCGCCGGGTTCGACCCGCTACTTTACCGAATCGACGCTGCACCCAATGCAAACGGCCCGGGGCGCACCAGGCAACCCGCGGGCCGTATCCGCAACCGCTGCCGCTGCCTCGCGCGGGCGCGGCCAGCGCGCTTACGCCGATTCGCCAACCACCGTCACATTGACCTCGGCCACCACATCGCTGTGCAGCGCGACCTCGACCTTGTGCTCGCCGACCAGCTTCAGCGGGCCGCTGGGCATCCGCACCATCGCCTTCTCGACCTCGAAGCCCTGCTTCTTCAGCGCCTCGGCGATGTTGAAGTTCGTCACCGAGCCGAACAGACGGCCGTCCACGCCGGCCTTCTCGGTGACCGAGATCGTCAGGCCGTTCAGCTTCTCGCCGGCGCGCTGCGCGGCCGCCAGCTTGTCGGCCTGCACCTTCTCCAGGTCGGCGCGGCGGGTCTCGAACTCCTTGATCGCGACCGGCGTCGCGCGGCGCGCCTTGCCGGTCGGAATCAGGAAATTGCGGGCGAAGCCGTCCTTGACCTTCACCACGTCACCCAGGGCCCCCAGGTTGACGACTTTCTCGAGCAGGATGATCTGCATGGTGTTCCCCTGCTCAGTGATTGTCGGTGTACGGCAGCAGCGCGAGGAACCGGGCGCGCTTGATCGCGTCGGTGAGCTGGCGCTGATAGCGGGCCTTCGTGCCGGTCAGCCGGGCCGGGATGATCTTGCCGGTCTCGGTGATGAAGTCCTTCAGCACGTCGATGTCCTTGTAGTCGATCCACTCGACCTTCTCGGCGGTGAAGCGGCAGAACTTCTTGCGCTTGAACAATGCGCTCTGCGCATTGCGTTTGGGTTTCTTGTCCTTGGAACCGCGGCGGAAATACGCCATGTCAGACCTCTCGTCTCAATTCGAATCGTTCAGCGAATCGTTCAGTTCGTATGCGGTCACGTGCAGCACCAGCGCTTTCGATGCCTTGCGGCGCGGCGCCAGAAAACCGGTCAGTGCCAGTCCGCGCCCCACGCTCAGCCGGTTGGCCGACTCGGCCAGCCGCCCGGCGAACACCAGCGGCATCTCCAGATCGACCTGCCGGGGGCGGTCCGCCTCCACGCATTCGGAGTGATGCTCGAGCTTCGCATTGAGCATCGGCACCCCGGCCGGCGTGTAGCGGATCATGTCCCGCTCGACCAGTCGCCCGGTCAGCCGAAGCTGGTTGGCCGGCGACACCGCGTCTGCGCTGCCTGCGTCGTGACCTTCCCGGGTTACTGCGCAGCCGCCGGCGCCTCGGTGGCCGCCTTGCGGGCCTCCTCGCGCTGCAACTGCTTCCACATCGGCGACGGATTGGTTTCGGCCTTCTTCATCACCACCGTCAGGTGCCGCAGCACCGCGTCGTTGAAGCGGAAGCCGTTCTCCAGCTCGGCCAGCGTGGCCGGGCCGCACTCGATGTTCAGCAGCACGTAATGGGCCTTGGACACCTTCTGGATCGGGAACGTGAGCTGACGGCGCCCCCAGTCCTCGACCCGGTGGATCTTGCCCTGCTGGCCTTCGACCAGTGCCTTGTAGCGCTCGATCATCGCGGGCACCTGCTCGCTCTGATCGGGATGGACGATGAATACGATCTCGTAGTGACGCATCGAATCTCCTTGTGGACAAAGGCCGCCGGTCGGCGTCGGTGGACGGGGGAATGGATGGCGCCGGAGCGTTCGACCCCGGCAGGCCCGCGCGGTGATGCTGCGTGGGCGCCCGTCCTGACCGTGCGGCAAGGAACCCGAGAGTATATCCGGCTTTCGGGTGGGCGGCAATCGGCGTCCCCTGGGCCATCGGCGGCCCCGCGCCCGTCACACCTGCCCTTCCCCCTGCTCCAGCAACCCCTGGGACGCCCCCTCGAACAGCCGTTGCATCAGCAGCGCCTCGCGCGCCGACAGCAGATCCAGGAAGCCCTGCGCCCCCCGCATCGACTTGAACGCGGTGAAGCCGCGCTGCAGGAACCCGTGGATCGCGCCGAGCCCGGCGGCATGCGCGACCGGCCCCATCGCGACCAGCAGCCCCGATACCAGCGGCTTGTTGACCAGCCGGTCCAGCGACCGGCCGAC
Organism: Burkholderiaceae bacterium; assembly: GCA_036826495.1. GTDB lineage: Bacteria > Pseudomonadota > Gammaproteobacteria > Burkholderiales > Burkholderiaceae_E > DAISWF01. The sequence goes on along the minus strand of DAISWF010000077.1, from coordinate 13,979 downwards.
CGTCAGCATCAGCCGGAGCTGGGTCTGCCGCTCCTGCGGGGTGCCGGCGCTCCGGTAGGCGGCGGCATAGCTCGCTTCGGTGATCGGTTCGCCATCGGGCAGCCGAGCCGCGACGCGGGCGTCGAGCCGCTCCGACAGAAGGTCGAGCTCGACCGCGTCGACCAGGGTCGACAGCGCCGATTCCGGCAGGTACTTGCCGAGCGTCGGGATGATCCGCGCCAGCTCGGCATCGCGCCAGCGGGCGTCCTTCGGTTCGTAGAGGTCTTCGAGGAAGAACAGCGCCGCCGGCCGGTAGCGGGCATGGCCGAGCAGATCGGCATGGGTGCGGGCCAACCGGGCCGACTGCCAGGCCTTCAGCTCGTCCAGCCTGGCGGCCTGCGGGCCGGACGACTCGTTGCGGCTGCGCATCGCCGCGGCTTCACTCGCCACCGCGGCCAGCCGATCGGCAAGATTCTTGTTCATTACCATGATTTTGCGCCAAACCGTCGGGCTTGAACCCCGCGGCCTGCACGGTTTGGGATCCTGGCCGGGTTTACGTAAGCTCCCGTATGCGACACCGCCGCATGCCGATGAAGCGGCGGGCGGAAGAGCCGTCCGCCCCCTGCTGCCCTTTCTGCCACTCCCCTCCGACGCGCCGATGACCGCCCATCTCCTCAAACTCCTGGTCGCCCTGCAGCTCCTGGTGGCGTTCATCGCCGGAAGCTGGCTGCGAAGCGATCGGGGCTGGGATCTGTGGGCGGCGGTGGCGGGCGGCGTGACCTGTGGATTGGCGCTGGCCTGGGTGGTGATCACGATCCAGTTCCTGATCGCCGCCCGCTTCACCCGCCCGTTGCCGCCCGAGCAGGTCCGGGGGCGGCCCGGCATGGTCCGCGCCTGGCTGCGGGAGCTGTTCGACGCCTTCATGACGTTCAGCGTGCGCCAGCCGTTCCTCGGCAACGTGGCGCTCGCGAGCGCGTCCGCGCCCGGCCGCGAGGGGCTGATGCCGGTGCTGTTCGTGCACGGCTATTTCTGCAACCGCGCCGTCTGGCGGCCGATGGCGCGCTTCCTCGCGCAGCGCGGGCACGTGACCGGCTCGGTGAACCTGGAGCCGACGTTCGGCTCGATCGACGGCTATGCGAACCTGATCGAACAGGCCATCGTCGACCTGTGCCGGCGCACCGGCCACGATCAGGTGGCGCTGGTCTGCCACAGCATGGGCGGGCTGGCGGCGCGGGCCTATCTGCGGGCCCATGGCGATCTGGCGGTATCGCGGGCGATCACGTTGGGCACCCCGCATCGGGGCACCCGCATGGCGCATCTGGGCTTCGGCGAGAACACCCGTCAGATGCGGTTCGACAGCGACTGGCTCGCCGACCTGGCGGCGTCGGAAAGCGCCTGGCGGCGCAAGCTGTTCACGGTGATCTTCAGCCACCACGACAACGTCGTCGTGCCGCAGGCGATCCAGGTGCTGCCCGATGCCGAGGTCATCGAGCAGGTCGGCATCGGCCACGTGTCGCTGGTGCTGGACCCGGCGGTCCATCGGCTGGTCGCCGAGCGGCTCGGCGATCCGGCGCGGCTGGCGGATGCCGCATGAGCGAAGGGCGCCAGCTCCTCAGACGATCAGCGACCCCGGCGGGCCGGGACGCAAGACCGCTCCGCCCTGGCGGCCGCTCCACTGCTGCCCCGGGCCGGCTCTCGGCGGCGCCTGGCCGCCCGGGCATCGCGTGACATGAGCCTGCGCCCCGAGCCGCCGTCGCGGGCCGAAGCGCTGCGCTACTGGTTCAAGCTCGGCTGGATCTCGTTCGGCGGCCCGGCCGGGCAGATCGCGATGATGCACGAGGAGCTGGTCGAGCGGCGGCGCTGGATCTCCGAGGGCCGCTTCCTGCATGCGCTGAACTACTGCACGGTGCTGCCGGGCCCCGAGGCGCAGCAGCTCGCCACCTACATCGGCTGGCTGCTGCACGGCGCCCGCGGCGGCATCGCGGCCGGCGCGCTGTTCATCGCGCCATCGCTGCTGATCCTCATCGCGCTGAGCTGGATCTACCTGAACCATGGGCAGGCACCGGCGGTGATCGCGGTGCTGGGTGCGGTCAAGCCGGCGGTGGTGGCGATCGTGCTGGCCGCCGCGGCGCGGCTGGGCTCGCGGACGTTGCGCCATCCGTGGGCCTGGCTGGTGGCGCTGGCGGCCTTCGTCGCGGTCGCGTTGCTGAAGGTGCCGTTCCCGCTGGTCATCGCGGCGGCGGCCATCGCAGGAACGGTGATCGGCCGGTTGTCCCCGTCGTCGGTCGCCGGACCGGCCACACGCGCGGCGGCCGGTGCCGGTACCGGTGCCGCCGCTGCCGGTGCCGGGTCGGGCGTCGGGCTGGGCAGCGGGCCGGTCACCGACCACGTGATCGGTGATCATGATCCGCCGCCGCCGCATGCCCGTTTCCGGCTGGGCATCGCCCTGCTGCTGGTGGCGCTCGGGTTGCTGCTGGCCGTGGCGGTCCACGAACTGATCAAGGTGCTGCTGACCGGCAACGGCGCCACCGCGCTGGACCTCGCCTGGTTCCACACCAAGGCGGCACTGGTGGGCTTCGGCGGCGCGTATGCGGTGCTGCCGTACATCTATGCCACCGCAGTCGACCAGTTCCACTGGCTGACCGCCGACCAGATGATCGACGGCCTGGCGCTCGGCGAATCGACACCCGGGCCGCTGATCATGATCGTCGTCTTCGTCGGCTTCGTGGCCGGCTGGACCACGCAGTTCGCAGCCGACGGCATGCCGCTGCTGTCGGCGCTGTGCGGCGCGCTGATCACCACCTTCTTCACGTTCCTGCCGTCTTTCCTCTTCATCCTGGCCGGCGCCCCGTTCATCGAGGGCACCCGCCACAAGGTCGGGCTGAAGGGGCCGCTGGCCGGCATCACCGCGGCGGTGGTCGGCGTGATGCTGAGCCTGGCGCTCTTCTTCGCCGGCCATGTGTTCATCACGCGCGAGCAGCGCTTCGACTGGATCGCGATCGCGGTCGCAGCGGTCGCGCTGGCGCTGCTGACCCGCTGGAAGGTCGGCGTGCTGACGATCATCGGGCTGGCGGCCGCCTTCGGCCTGCTGCGCTGGTGGGCGTAGCGACGCTCGCCCGGCGGAAGTTGGCCTGCGCGGGGGCCGACCTGCCAGGGCGCCCGCTCTGCCAGAGCTCGGCCAACCAGGGGCGGCCGGCCTGCTCAGAGCGGTCGGCTCGTCAGAAATGAACGCCGCGCATGAGCTGCTGGAACGCCATCTGATCGGCTGACAGCTTGCCCGGCTTGGCCTCCTTGTCGCCCTTGGCGGCGCCGGAGTCCGGGAACATCCGGAACGAGGTGTTCATGACGATCTGCATGATCTTCGGCGCCAGCGCATGCAGCACCTCGCCGGCGTTGCCCAGCCGCGTGGCGATGCGCACCGGCTTGTAGACGATCGCCTCGCAGATCAGATCACCCGCCTCCTCCGGCGACAGCGTGGGCACGTTGTTGTAGAGCTTGGTGGGCGCGATCATCGGCGTGCGCACCAGCGGCATGTTGATCGTCGTGAAGCGGATGCCGACGTCGGCGAATTCCGAGGCCGCGCAGCGGGTCCATGCGTCGAGCGCCGCCTTCGATGCGACATAGGCCGAGAAGCGCGGCGCATTGGTCAGCACGCCGATCGACGAGATGTTGATCACATGGCCGCTGCGCTTGGCCATCATGCCGGGCAGGAAGCCCATCGTGACCCGCAGCGCGCCGAAGTAGTTGAGCTGCATCGTGCGCTCGAAATCGTGGAAGCGGTCGAAGCTCGACTCGATACCGCGGCGGATCGAGCGGCCGGCGTTGTTGACCACGATGTCGACGCCGCCGTGATCGGCGATCACCTGGGCGACGAAGCGGTCGGTGTCGGCCATCTCGGCCACGTCCACCGCATAGGTGAACACCTTGGCGCCTTCACCGGCCCCCGCCAGGATCTGCGCCTTGGCTTCGGCCAGCTTCTGCTCGTCGCGGCCGTTGATGATCAGCGTGGCGCCGGCCTCGGCGATCTTGATCGCGGCCGCCAGCCCGATGCCCGACGACCCGCCGGTCACCAGCACCACCTTGCCAGCCACCTGGCCCTTGAGCGTGCGGTCGATGAACAGGTCCGGATCGAGATGCCGCTCCCAGTAGTCCCAGATGACCCAGGCGTAGTCGCGCAGCCGCGGGCAGCTTATGCCCGAGCCCTTCAGCGCCGCCAGCGTCTCGCGGCAGTCGAAGCGCGTCGGATAGTTGACGAACTGCAGGATGTCCTCCGGCAGCCCGAGATCCCTGATCACCGCGTTGCGGATCCGCCGCACCGGAGTCAGCGCCATCAGCCCGCGGCGGATGCTGTTCGGCACGAAGCCGATCAGCGCCGCATTGATCCGCAGGGACATCCGCGGCGCATGGCCGGCCTCGGCAAAGGTGTTCAGCACATCGCCGACCCGCATCGGCTCGGGATCGACCAGGTGGAAGCAGTTGCTCGCGACCTTGGGCAGGTGCGCGATGTGGTCCATCGCGTCGACCACGTAGTCGACGGGCACGATGTTGATCCGGCCGCCCTCGATGCCGATCGTCGGCACCCACGACGGCAGCAGCCGGCGCATCTTCTGGATCAGCTTGAAGAAGTAGTACGGCCCGTCGATCTTGTCCATCTCGCCGGTCTTCGAATCGCCGACCACCAGGCCCGGGCGATAGATGCGGATCGGCACCTTGGCCTCCTTGCGGACGATCTTCTCGGACTCGTGCTTGGTCGCGAAGTACGGATGGTCGAGATTCTCGGCCTCCTCGAACATGTCCTCGCGGAACATGCCTTCGTACAGGCCGGCGGCGGCGATCGAGCTCACGTGGTGCAGGCAGCCGGCCTTCACCGCGTTGGCGAGCTGCACCACGTTGCGGGTGCCCTCGACGTTGACGGCGACCTGGCTGTCGGCATCGGCGGACAGGTCGTAGACCGCCGCCAGGTGGAAGAAGTGCTTGATCTTGCCGTCGAGCTTCTTGCGGTCGGCCGGCTTCAGACCCAGCCCCGGCTGCGTGAGATCGCCCTGCACCGGGATCGCCCGGCTGGCATCGACGCCCCAGTATTCGTACAGCGGCGCCAGCCGCTGCGGCGACGCGTCGCGGACGAGGAAATGGACGATCGAGCCCTTGCGTCCCAGGATCTTGCGGACCAGCCGTTTGCCGATGAAGCCGGTGGCGCCGGTGACGAAATAGGACATCGTTCTCCCTCCAGAGGTGGCCGGTTGCTCCGGCTGTTGTTCGCGACTCCGCCGCGTCATTCTAAGGGCGCGTCGCGCGGCGATGCCAACGATCGTTGGCGGCGGCTTTCGAGGCGGCGCGGCAGCATGCCGTGCACGAAGCGCTCGCCGGCGAACGCGCTCGCGTTTAGTATGCAGGCTCTACCTGCCGCGCCTAGACTGGTAAGCCCCACAGGGGCCGCAAGCAGGTCGACAGAACGGCCCGCCGCGCTGCCGCCAAACCAGGAGATGCATCTCGATGGTCAAGAAACTCAAAGCCCTTGCCGAAGGCAAGTCCGAGCAGAACCAGCTTGCGTCCGCGATCAAGGAATCGGCCCAGCAGATCTGGCTGGCCGGCCTGGGCGCGTTCGCCAAGGCGCAGGAGGAAGGCAACAAGGTGTTCGAGGCGCTGGCCCGCGAAGGCGCGGCGATCCAGTCGCGCAGCCGGGCGTTCACCGGCGACCGGCTGGGCGAGGTCGGCGAGAAGATGACCCGCGCGGCCAGCGACGTCGCCCGGCAGGCCACCACCGGCTGGGACAAGCTCGAACAGGTGTTCGAGGAGCGGGTGGGCCGCGCGCTGAAGCGGCTGGGCGTGCCGACCAATCAGGAAGTGCAGAGCCTGATCGCCCGTGTCGAGCAGTTGAACGATGCGGTGCAGGCGCTGGGCGGCAAGCCGGCGCGCGCCCGGGCGGCTGCGCCGGCAGGCGCCGGCGCGGCGAAGCCGCGCGCCGCCAAGCGCGTCGCGAAGGCCGGCGCCAAGGCGGGAGCCAAGACCGCACGGGCCGCCAAGGCGGCCGGCAATGCCACGCCGAAGCCGGCGCGCGCGCCGCGCAAGAAGGCCGCTCCGGCGGCCGATGCGCCCGCCGCCGAATGACCGGCTCCAGACACACAGGCACTGACGGATGAGCATCCGCGGCCCGGGGGCGGCCGGGAATCGCCGCGCGGACCCACCGCGGGAAGCCATCGGGCTGGCGCTGGCCGGCGGCGGCTTCCTGGGTGCGGCTTATGAACTGGGCGTGCTGGCCGCCTTGTCGGAGGCGATCGACGGGCTGGACCTGACGCGGCTGCACGTCTACGTCGGCGTCAGCGCCGGCGGCTTCGTCGCGGCCGGCCTGGCCAACGGCATCGGCCCGCACCGGATGGTGCGCATGTTCGTCGACGGCGACGAAGCCGACCTGCCGTTCGATCCGGCCACCCTGCTGCATCCGGCGTGGACGGAGATCGGGCGCTCGCTGCGCGGGCTGCCCAGGGTGCTGGGGTCGATGATCACCGCCGGCCTGAACGAGCGCCACCGCGGCCTGCGCGCGATGGGCTGGCGGGCGCTGGAACGGGCCGGCGCGGTGCTGCCCACCGGCGTCATCGACGGCAGCGCCGCCGAACGGACGATGTCCCGGCTGCTGTCGATCGACGGGCGCAGCGACGACTTCCGCGCGCTGCACGGCCGGCTGCGCATCGTCGCCACCGACATCGATTCCGGCCAGGCGGTCGAGTTCGGCGCGCCGGGCCTCGACCGCGTGCCGATCTCGCGTGCGGTCTCGGCGTCGAGCGCGGTGCCCGGCCTGTTCTCGCCGGTGGCGATCGCCGGCCGCCATTATGTCGACGGCGCGCTGAACAAGACGATGCATGCGTCGGTGGCGCTGCGCGAAGGCGCCCGGCTAGTGCTGTGCGTGAATCCGCTGGTGCCGTTTCGCAGTGCCGGCGCGCCCAGCGAGTTTCCGGAGGCACACGCGCGGGCGACGCTGCCGCTGCTGCTGTCGCAGTCGATCCGCACCGCGATCCGCTCGCGGATGACGGTGGGGCTCGAGAAGTATCGCGTGACCCATCCCGATGCCACGGTGCTGCTGTTCGAGCCCGGGGCCGACGATGCGCAGACGTTCTCGACCAGCATCTTCAGCCTGGCCAGCCGCCGGCGGCTCTGCGAGCATGCCTACCAGCGCACCCGCGCCGATCTGCGGCAGCGCCGGACGGAGCTCGACCGACAGCTCGAACCGTTCGGCCTGCGCGTCAATGCGCGGGTGCTCGGCGACACCTCGCTCAGGCTGGTGCGCGAAGCCGCCCGGCCGGCGGCGCGGCGCGGGAGCCTGGATGCCGCCCGGCGCCGGCTCGAGCAGGTGCTGGGCGATCTGGAGCGGGCGGTGAAGCTCGCCCGTCTCGCCTGAGCCGCCGATGCCGCCGCGCACGCAGCCGCGCATGCAGCCGGCCATGCACCCGGAAAGACCTCCGGAACGGCAGCCGGAAGGGCAGCCGCGCAAGTCGCCCCGCCGGACGCGGGAACGCATCCTCGAGCTGTCGCTGCGCCTGTTCAACGACCTCGGCGAGCCGAACGTGACGACCAGCGCGATCGCCGACGAGATGAACATCAGCCCGGGCAATCTCTACTATCACTTCCGCAACAAGGAAGAGATCGTCGATGCGCTGTTCGAGCAGTTCGAGCGCGAGATCGACGATCTGCTGGATGCGCCCGGCAAGCGGCCGATCCATTTCGAGGATGCGTGGCTGTTCCTGCACCTGCTGTTCGAATCGATCTGGCGCTACCGGTTCGTCTATCGCGATCTGAACGACCTGCTGTCGCGCAACCGCAAGCTCGAGGTCCATTTCCGCACGATCCTGGAACGCAAGTCGCGGGCGGCGCACCAGTTGTGCAACGCGCTGAAGGCCGCCGGCGAGCTGCAGGCGTCGCAGCGCGAGATCGATGCGCTGGCGGTCAACATGGTGGTCGTGACCACCTGGTGGCTGTCCTACGAGTACGTCAGTCATGCTCGGCGCTTCAGCGAAGAGCCGTTCCAGAGCCAGGCGATGGCCCGGGGCGCCTACCAGGTGCTGTCCCTGACCGCGCCCTACCTCGGCCCGTCCGGCCGCGAGCTGTTCAACCGGCTCGCGGACGAGTACATCCAGAAGTGACGGCAACGACCGCAACGCCCAGCAACGACAGAGGAGCGACAACGATGGCCAGATGGACGAAGTTCCCGCACGCCGATGCCGGCTACGTGTATACCATGGCCACGCTCAAGAAGAACTGGGCGCGGCTGCATCGCGGTGACTGCGAGCCGTTTCCGAAGGACGACGGCGTCGTCGAAGCCTGGATCGCGTTCCACGCCGGCGACTTCGAGAACGCCCATGCGCTCGGGCTGGAGGCGGGCGACGCCGGCGCCACGGTGGCCTGCAAGGCCGCCAACATCTACGCCAACTACCTCGAGAAGTCCGACAAGAAGAAGCTCGAGATCTACCAGCAGGTGGCCGAACGCTGCGAGGCGCTGCAGGCCACCGACAAGAAGAACCCCAATGCGTTCTACCTCCATGCGTATGCGATCGGGCGCTATGGCCAGGGCATCTCGGTGACCAAGGCGCTGGCTCAGGGGCTGGGCGGCAAGGTCAAGGACGCGCTGGCGACGGCGCTGAAGCTGCAGCCCAAGCACGCCGATGCCTGCATCGCGCTGGGCGCCTTCCATGCCGAGGTCATCGACAAGGTCGGCGCGATGATCGGCGGCGTCACCTACGGCGCTAAGAAGGACGAAGGGATGAAGCTGTTCCGCAAGGCGCTGGAGCTGAACCCCGACTCGGCGATCGCCCGCATCGAGTACGCCAACGCGATGGTGATGCTGGACGGCAAGAAGGCGATGAAGGAGGCCGAGGCGCTGTACGCCGAAGCGGCCGCCTGCGAGCCGAAGGACGCGATGGAGCGGCTGGACGTGGAGCTCGCGAAGAGCGAGCTCGAGTAACCTTACCGCACGAACCCCATCGGCCGGGCGTGCCGCACGTCCGGCTTCACCGAGTGCTCGCGTTCGAGCTGCTCGATGAACGACTCCGGCACTGCAGGCTCGTCGAACAGCACGTACTGCCGCTTGACCGCCGCGAAATCGCCGGGCGCCAGCAACTGCAGCCTGCCCAGCCGCTCGCGCAGCTCCGGCGTCAGCCGTGATGCCTCGCCGCCCAGCGCCTCGGCGATGAACATCCGCTCGCGCTGCTCGCGGGTCAGCGGCAGGAAGCGGATCTTGAACGAGAAGCGGCGCAGCGCCGCCTCGTCGATCCGGTCGAACAGGTTCGTCGTGCAGATGAAGATGCCGTTGAAGCGCTCCATCCCCTGCAGCATCTCGTTGACTTCGCTGACCTCGTAGTTGCGCACCGCCATCTGGCGGTTCTGCAGGAAGCTGTCGGCCTCGTCGAGCAGCAGCACCGCCTCCTCGCGGGTCGCCTCGGCGAACATCGCGGCCATCTGCTGCTCGGTCTCGCCGACGTACTTGCTCATCAGGTCCGACGCCCGCTTGATGATCAGCGGCTTGTCGATGGTCCGCGCGATGTGCTCGGCGAGCGCCGTCTTGCCGGTGCCGGGCATGCCGAAGAAGCACAGGGTCGCGCGCGGCCGCGCCTGCAGCGCCTCGATGATCTTCGGCACCGGGTGGCGCGATTCGACGTTCAGCAGCGACAGGTCGTACCGGGTGACGTTGACGCGGAACTCCGAGCCCTCGCCGCCGGCGTTGCCGAGTGCGCGGTCGGCGCGTTCGAGCTGCCGTTCGATCAGCGCCTCGACCGGTTCGTCGATCGAGCGGCGGGTCAGCCGCGCGAAGCGTGCCGCCGACTGGATCTGTGCCGGCGTCACCGCCCGGCGCGCCGCGACCTTCGCGACGAACGCCTCCGACACGCCCAGCTCGATCAGGTATTTGCGGGCGATGTTCTCGCGCACCCGCTGCGGCGGGTTGCTGAGCTCCAGGTGGAACTGGAAGCGGCGCCGGTAGGCCGGATCGATCTGGCCGATCGAGTTCGAGATCCAGATCGTCGGCACCGGATTCTGCTCGAGCGTCTGGTTCACCCAGGCCTTGCCGTTGACCGCCGAGCCACGCGCCGGCGCGTCGTCCTGGCTGAACAGCCCCGCCAGCTCACTGCCGATCGGCGGGAACACGTCTTCGACCTCGTCGAACAGGATCGCCGCGCGGGCGCGCCCCTTCAGGAACGCCTGCGACACCTGCAGCGACCGGTAACGCTCCTTGCCCGACAGGCTGGAACCGTCCTTGTCGAGGCAGTCGACCTCGTACAGCTCCAGGTCGGACAGTTGCGCGACCAGCTTCGAGAATTCGGTCTTGCCGGTGCCGGGCGGGCCGTACAGCAGCACGTTGATGCCCTTCTCCTGCGACTCGGCGGCCGCCTTCAGCAGCGCCACCAGGTAGCGGGCGTCGTCGCCGACGTGCGGGAAGTCCTCCAGCACCAGCGAGGTCGGGCCGGCCGGCCGGGTGAACGCGGCCATCATCGACGACTCGCTCGCGTACTCCGCGGTCAGCACCGCCAGCAGCTTGTCCGACACCCGCATCAGGTCGCCCAGATCGGTGATCGAGTGTTCGGCGATCGGCGTCTCGATCAACCCCAGCGATTCCAGCCGGCCGCCCGCCTTCAGCGCCGCTGCCACCTCGGCGGCGTTCAGCCCCAGCACGTGGGCCAGCATGCCGTACGCCTCCTGGGCGCTGGACGCCTTGCAGTCGACCAGCACCGGGCGCAGGTCGCGCTGGTACTTGCACAGCGACGCATGCTGCAGGATCGACCGTTCGGCATCGGACAGGCCGAGCACCGCCGACAGCATCGCGATGTTGCCGAGCAGCCGGATCCGCGACTTCGCGAGCCGGGTGTCGTGATTGGCCACCGTGACCTGGAACACCGACAGCAGATCCTTCGAATGGATCTTCACGAACTCGTCGAGGTAGTAGTAGAACGAGGTGTCGTCGTACAGCCCGTTCCAGGTGCCGTGGCGCAGCATGAACTCGTCGATCGACAGCTTGGGCGCGTCGGCCCAGGCCGGCGCCTCGGCGCAGCGCCGGGCCAGGTACTCGCGCACCTTGACCAGGATCGGCTCCGGCCAGACCAGGTAACGCCCGGTCAACGTCACGACATTGTTGATGTCGCGCCGCAGGTTGAACTTCGGGCCCAGGGTCAGGATGGTCTTCAGCGCGAAGCGTGCGCACAGCAGATCCATCGGCGCGGCCATTTCCAAAGTCGGCGACGCGAGCAGGCGTTCGCCGTTGGCAAGCGAATCGGCGGACGGACGGGTGCGCTCGGATTTCATCAGCGGCTGGCTCCCTGGCGAAGTGGACGGGCATCGACCCGGAAACGATCCCGGATGGCGGATCGAAGGTCCCTCCCTCAACGGCAGTCTAACGTCGCAGTTGACGAGCCGTGCATCGAACGGGTATCGTAATTCTGTATACAGAACACAGACTTCAGGAGACCCGGGCGATGCTCGGCCAAATCGACCCCTCTCCCGATCTCGCCGAGCAGGTCTACGAAGCGCTGCTCGAGGGGATCTGTTCGGGTCGGCTGGCGCCGGGTGAGCGATTCACGCAGGAGGCGCTGGCCGCCCGGCTCGGCGTGTCGCGCCAGCCGGTGCTGCAGGCGCTGCTGCTGCTGCGCCGGCAGGGTCTGTTCGTCGATACCGAGAACCGGCGCGGCGTGCGGGTCGCGCCGCTCGATGCGGCGTTCGTCGGATCGCTCTATGCGGTGCGGGCGGCGCTGGACGGGCTGGCCGGCCGTTGCGCGGCGTCGCGCCCACGGCCGGAGCTGCTGGCGGCCGGCAGCGACATCGTGCGCCGCGGCCGGCGCGCCGCCGAGCAGGGCGAGCGGCAGGCGCTGGTCGCGCTGGATCTCGAATTCCACCAGTTCCTGTACGAAGCCAGCGGCAATCCGCTGCTGCTCGATACCGCGCAGCTTCACTGGCATCACACCCGCCGCGTGATGGCGGCTTATCTGAGCCGACCGAGCTCCGTCCGCAACGTGTGGAACGAGCACGACGCGATCCTGCAGGCGATCGTCGCCGGCGATGCGGCGGCCGCCGAACGGCTGTCGCGCGAACACTGTGAACAATCGGGCCGGATGCTGCAGCAGGCGGTACGGTCCGCCGCCGACGCCCCGGCACGGCCGGACGCCCCCCCACCCCAACGGAGACACCGATCATGAAACTGACCCCCGAACAACTCGCGCAGTTCGAGCGCGACGGCTACCTGTTCTTCCCGAGCCTGTTCTCGCCGGAGGAGATGAAGGTGCTGCTCGACGAGGTGCCGAAGCTGTACGCCGAATTCCGGCCGGAGGTCGTCCGCGAGAAGGACGGCAGGACGCCGCGCACCAGCTTCGCCGCGCACACTTACAACGACACGTTCGCCAGGCTGGCCCGGCATCCGCGGATGGTCGAGCCGGTCGAGCAGCTCTTCGGCGAAGACGTCTACATGCATCAGTTCAAGATCAACGGCAAGCAGGCGTTCGACGGCGACGTCTGGCAGTGGCACCAGGACTACGGCACCTGGCAGCGCGACGACGGCATGCCGCAGGCACGCGCGATGAACGTGGCGATCTTCCTGGACGAGGTCAACGAGTTCAACGGCCCGCTGTACTTCATCCCGGGTTCGCATCGCGAGGGCGTGGTCGAGGCCGGGCACGACCTGGGCACGACCAGCTATCCGCTGTGGACGCTGGACGGCGCGAAGGTGGCCGAGCTGGTCGAGCGCGGCGGCATCGTCGCGCCGAAGGGCCCGCCGGGATCGATGATGATCTTCCACGGCTGCCTGGTGCACGGCTCGCCGTCGAACATGAGCCCGTGGAACCGGGTGATCGTCTACCTGAGCCTGTGCGCGCTGTCGAACCACATCACCCGGTTCACCCGGCCGCCGTACATCGCCCATCGCAACTTCACGCCGATCCAGAAGCTGGCCGACAACTGCCTGCTCGATCCGTCGGCCAAGGGTCTGCCCTGGCCGGGACACGAGATCGACGAGGCGGCGATGGCGCGCGGCGACGGGCCGGCGCAATGGACGGCCGACGTCGCAGCCAAGGCCGACCGCAAGGCCGCCTGACCGCCCACCTGGAGCACCGCGATGAATCTGCACAGGATGCTGCGTGAACGCGCGGCCGAGAACCGGCCGCTGCGCGTCGGCCTGATCGGCGCCGGCAAGTTCGGCTCGATGTACCTCTCGCAGGTCCGGCGCACGCCGGGCATGCACCTGGTGGCGGTGGCCGACCTGTCGCCGGCGCGGGCGCGCGAGGCGCTGATCCGGGTCGGCTGGGCCGGCGAACAGCTCGACGCCAGCGGATTCGAGGATGCGCAGCGGCGCGGCACCACCTTCCTGACCGATGATTCGCGGGCGATGATCGCCGCACCGCAGGTCGACATCGTCATCGATGCCACCGGCCATCCGGCTGCCGGCATCGCCCACGTGCTGGCCTGCTGCGAGCACGGGAAGCACATCGTGATGGTCAACGTCGAGGCCGATGCGCTGGCCGGCCCGCTGCTGGCGGAGGAAGCGCGCAACGCCGGCGTGGTCTATTCGCTGGCCTATGGCGATCAGCCGGCGCTCACCGCCGAAATGGTCGACTGGGCGCGCGCCACCGGCTTCAAGGTGGTCGCCGCCGGCAAGGGCACCAAATATCTGCCGATCTACCACGACGTGACGCCGAAGGATGTGTGGAAACACTACGGACTGACCGCGGCGGAAGCGCAATCCGCCGGGATGAATCCGCAGATGTTCAACTCCTTCCTCGACGGCACCAAGTCCGCCATCGAGATGGCGGCGATTGCCAACGCCACCGGGCTCGACGTCCCCGAGGCGGGCTTGAAGTTTCCGCCGTGCGGCGTCGACGATCTGCCACACATCATGCGGCCGCGCGACCAGGGCGGCGTGCTGGATCGATCCGGCATGGTGGAAGTGGTGTCGTCGGTGGAACGCGACGGACGTCCGGTATTTCGCGATCTGCGCTGGGGCGTCTATGTCGTGCTGGAAGCGCCGAACGATTACG
>DAISWF010000076.1:0-20823 GCA_036826495.1 Burkholderiaceae bacterium | reverse complement strand
GGTCCCGCATCAAACCAGCGGGTTGCGCACGTGCAGATCGGGGAACCGGCTGAAGTCGCGGTCGGCGCTCCACAGCTCGCGCACGCCGTGGCCCAGGCACAGCGCTGCGATCCGGGCGTCATGCACCATCGGCCCTTGCACTTTGGCCTTGCCGATCAGTTGGCGCAGATGCGGCCAGTGCCTTTCGTCTTCCGCCAGCAGCAGCAGCGTGGGCGACTCCAGCCAGAAATCGATCTGATCGATCGCTTCGGTCGAAGTGCTCGGCGGCGAGTACACCCGCGGATGGGTGACGATGTTGTAGAACTCGTGCACGCAAGGCCAGGGGATGGCCCAGGATGCGCGACCCTCCGCCAACTGACGCACGGTTTCGAGGGCAACGGCATGAAACGGGCTGTCCCCGCGGTGGGCGTACACCAGCAGATTGGTGTCCACCGCGATCATCAGCCGCGGCCTTCGTAGATCGTGTCGCGAATGCGCTCCCAGCCGGCGTCGCGGAATTCCGGGGTCAGGCCGTTGCCATCGACACTGCCGTCGCGCAGCTTGAATGCCGGTTGTTCCTTCGTTTCGGCGAGGACCCTGCGCAGACCCTCCTCGACGAGGGCCTTCATCGTCATGTTGCGGGCATCGGCATGGCGCCTTGCCTGCTTGAACAGGCTGTCCGGGATTTCAATGGTGGTTTTCATGAGGAGGTGGTATATGGGTGGCCATATTGATTAATATGGGCGCCCATACTACAACGGATCGAGCCGGCCCGCAACGTATGCCGGCGTCAACGTCCGGACAGAGGGCCGCCGATCGCCTGACCGAGCTGCCGACGCACTGCTTCGGTCGGGACCCGATGCGGCGCCGTCCGCGTCACAGCGGCCAGCGCGGCCAGCAGGCCCGTTGCTTCGCCGATCCGCCATCGCGCGGCCAGCGCGCGCTCGGGAAGCCGAGCCGGGATCAGCAGCCCGCGGTGATCGGCCGACAGCAACTCGTCGCGTCGCAGACGGCGGGCGGGCTGCCCGTCGGCCGGCGGCGGCAGTGCGCACAGGTCGTCGGCATCGCTTCTGTAGTCGTCGGCAGCGTCCGCCCCGGGCCTGCGCGCGTTCGCCGGCCCGGCCCTCGCGAATGGCGATGCGCCGATCGCCAGCAGCCGTGCCTGCTCGAAGCCCGGCGCATGCTCGCGGAAGAACGCGAGCCGGTCCTCGGCAGGGTCGCCGCTTGCGCGCGGCGGTTCGAACACCATCAGATCGGCCGCCCAGGCGGCGTAGGGCAGCCCGGCGTCACCGCAGACCTGGAGCAGCCGCGCGAGTCGCGACCGGCCCGGGGCATCGGCGGGGCCGGTCACCGCCGCCTGCCAGCGATCGGCATCGACCGGGCCGACCAGGCAGGCACCCGCCGCCGACGGCGGTGCCGGCGCGAGCGATGCGGCATCGAATGCGCCGCCGGCGCGCGCGAAGGTCGGCGCGTGGCCGGTGGCATCGATCGTCACCTCGGCGCGCAGCGCGAAGCGCTGGCCGGCCTGCTCGCACAGCGCGCCGCGCATGCTGTCGTCATGCAGCAGCGGCGCTACCGCCTGCGCCCCGAAGGCCACTGCGACCCCCGAGTGGCGCAAGCGGCTCAACGCGATCACCCGCAGGCGATGCGGATTGGCGAGCAGCGATCCGGCGTCTTCACGCAGATCCTGCGGCGGCACCTGCGCGAGCAGCGCGGTGATCCGGTCGATCACCTGAGTCGCATCGGTCGCATCGCTCTTCGGCGGGCCGATCCACGCAACGAGCGCGTCACCAGCCAGCAGCCCCGGCCGCGTATTGCGATCGATCAGCACGACCCGGGCGCCGGCTTCGGCGGCGGCGATCGCGGCCATCGTGCCGGCGGGGCCGGCGCCGACCACCAGCACGTCGGTGCGGGCCAGCACCGGCGTCGAACGGGCGAACTCCTCGATGAACTCGCCTGGGCCACGCCCTGCGTCGCTGGGGCCGCGGCCCGCGGCATCATCGCCGCCAGGGCCCTTGCTGGACAACTGCATCGGACTCCCTCCGCTTCTGAAATACTACGGCATTCCCCGACATCACCGGATGCACGCGATGGCCAAGCACTGCCTGGAACTCGGCAAGAAGCAGACCCTGACCGATCTGCCGGCCGGCGCGACGCCGGACTTCTCCGGCGACGAGACGGCGGCGCGCGCCGCCACCGATGCGCTGCGCGACGATCTCGATCGCTGGCAGCAGCGCCTCTATGCCGAGGACCGGCAGCGGCTGCTGGTGGTCGTGCAGGCGATGGATACCGGCGGCAAGGACGGCCTGATCCGCAAGGTGTTCACCGGCGTCAATCCGCTCGGCGTGCGGGTCGCGCGCTTCGAGCGGCCGACCTCCACCGAGCTGGCCCACGACTATCTGTGGCGGGTGCATCAGCAGGTGCCCAGCAACGGCCAGATCGTCATCTTCAACCGCTCGCACTACGAGGACGTGCTGGTCGTGCGGGTCGACGAGCTGGTGCCCAAGAAGGTCTGGAAGAAGCGCTACGAGCATCTGCGCGCGTTCGAGAAGCTGCTCTCCGACGAGGGCACGCGCATCGTCAAGTTCTATCTCCACATCGACCGCGACGAGCAGAAGCGGCGGCTGCAGGAACGGCTGGACGATCCGGACAAGCGCTGGAAGTTCGATCCGCGCGACCTCGATGTCCGCGGCCGCTGGGACGACTACATGGCGGCCTACGAAGAGGCGATCCGCGAGACCGACACGCCCTATGCGCCGTGGTATCTGATCCCCGCCAACAGGAAGTGGTTCCGCGACCTGGCGGTGATGCAGACGCTGGTCGACACGCTGGCCGACATGAACCCGAAGTTCCCGGCGCCCGACTATGATCCGGCGAAGATCGTGATCCGCTGAACCTGCCACCAAGGACCGAAGGAGGCCCCGATGACGCAACGCTGCTACTGCGTGACCGCGCACAACGAACCGCTGAAGTTGTTTCGTCAGCCGATCCCCGAACCCGGCGGCACGCAGGTGCTGGTGCGGATCACCGCGGCCGGTGTCTGCCACAGCGACCTGCACATCTGGGAAGGCCACTACGACCTGGGCGGCGGCAACCGGATCACGCTGAAGGACCGCGGCATCGCGCTGCCGCTGACGATGGGTCACGAGATCGCCGGCGAGATCGTCAAGACCGGGCCCGATGCCAAGGACGTGCGGATCGGTCAGCCGGTGGTGGCCTTCCCATGGCTCGGTTGCGGCGAGTGCCCCACCTGCCGGCGCGGCGACGAGAATCTTTGCCTGAAGGCGCGCTCGCTCGGCGTGTTCCAGAGCGGCGGTTATCAGGAGTATTTGCTGCTGCCGCATCCACGCTACGCGGTCGACATCAGCGGCCTGGATGCGGCCGAGGCGGCGCCGCTGGCCTGCTCGGGCGTCACCACGTTCAGCGCGCTGAAGAAGTTCGGCCCGGTGCTGCAGGAGCAGCCGGTCGTTATCATGGGCGGCGGCGGCCTGGGGCACATGGCCCTGGCGATGGTCCGGGCGATGGGCGGGCATGGCGCGATCGTCGTCGACATCGATCCGGCCAAGCGCGAGGCGGCGCTGGCCGCCGGTGCGGTGGGCGCGATCGACGGCGCGGCCGCCGATGCCGCCCGGCAGATCATCGCGGCGACCGGGGGCGGGGCGCGGATGGTGCTCGACCTGGTCGGCGCGCCGTCGACGGTGAACCTGGCGATCGCCAGCGCCACCCGCGGCACCGAGATCGTCGTCGTCGGCCTGTTCGGCGGCGAGCTGACGATCCCGATCCCGTTCTTCCCGCTGCGGCCGCTGGCGATCCGCGGCAGCTACGTCGGCAATCTCGCCGAGCTGCAGGAGCTGGTGGCGTTCGCGCGCGAAGGACGGCTCAAGCCGGTCGCGGTCACCCGGCGGCCGCTCGACGAGGTCAACGACGCGCTGCTGGCGCTGCGCGCCGGCAAGGTGGTGGGCCGAGTGGTGCTGACACCCTGATCCTCAGAGCCGACGCGTGAGCTGCTCGCTCGCGCGCCGCAGCGCCGGCAGGAAGGTCTCGCGGAACGCCGCGCGCTCCATCCGCTCGGTGCGCATCGCGATGGCCAGCGCCGCGACCCGCTCGCCGGTGCGGCTGAACACCGGCACCGCCATCGAGCGCACGCCCTGCTCGAGCTCGCCCTCGTTGCTGGCGAAGCCCTCGTCCCGGCAGCGGCCGATCAGCTCGACGATGCGTCCGGCGTCGGTCTCGGTGTGCGGCGTCAGCGGCGGCCGCTCCATCGCATGGATCCGCCGCGCCATCGCCTCGTGCGGCAGCCCGGCCAGCAGCACCCGCCCCAGCGCCGAGCAGTACGCCGGCAGCCGCGAGCCTATGCCCAGGCCGCTGCTCAGGCTGCGGCGGGCGGTCGAGCGTGCGACGATGATCGCGTGATCGCCCAGCAGCTCGCCGAGCGATGCCGATTCGCGGGTACGCTCCGACAGGCCGTCCAGCAGCGGCTGGGCGACCGACGGCGCCGGGCGCGACGACAGGTACGCATGCGCGATCAGCAGCGCCCGCGGCTGCATCCAGAACCGCTTGCCGTCGCTGTCCAGGTAGCCGAGCGCCTGCAGGGTCAGCAGCGCGCGGCGGGCCGATGCCGGCGTGCTGGCGGTCAGCCGCGCCGTCTCGGTGATCGTCAGGCGGCTGTGCTGGCGGCCGAAGCAGGTCAGCACCTGCAGGCCCTTGTCCAGCGAGGCCACGTGGTCACGCGGGGTGGTACGCGCGGGTTCGGTATTTTTGCGCATTGCGCAGATTTTACTTGTACGCGCTGATCCGGATCAACATACTGCGCCGCTCCTGGTACTGGAGAACGCTCCTGGCGTTCGAGAGGCACCGGACTTTGTCGGAGGAGACAGCATTGAATAATTCGATGGGTTGCATCTGCCGTGCGGTGATCGCGACGATCACCGTGGGGCTCATCGCGGGCGGGGCGCTCGCGCAGGGCGGCAAGCCGCTGAAGCTGGTGGTGCCGTTTCCGGCCGGCGGCACCGCCGACGTGCTGCCCAGGGTCATCGCCGACAAGCTGCGGGCGCAATACCCGGGCGGCGTGGTGATCGAGAACCGCACCGGCGCGGGCGGCAACATCGGCGCCGAGCAGGTGTTCAATGCCGAGCCGGACGGCTTCACGCTGCTGGCCTCGCCGCCGGCGCCGATCGCGATCAACCAGCACCTGTACCGCAAGCTGTCGTTCGATCCGACCCGATGGCTGCCGGTGACGGTGCTGGCCACGGTGCCGAACGTGCTGGCGGTCAATCCGGCGAAGATACCGGCCCGCACCGTGCCGGAGTTCATCGCGTATCTGAAGGCCAATCCCGGCAAGGTCAGCTTCGCGTCGCAGGGCAACGGCACCACGTCGCATCTGACCGCCAACATGTTCATGCAGTTGACCGGCACCGAGATGACGCACGTGCCGTACAAGGGCACGGCGCCGGCGCTGGTCGATCTGGTCAGCGGTCAGGTCGACGTGTTCTTCGACAATCTCAGCTCGTCGCTGCCGTTCCACCAGAGCGGCAAGCTGCGCATCCTCGCGGTGGCCGACGAGCAGCGCGCAAAGGTGGCGCCGGACGTGCCCACCTTCGTCGAGCAGCAGCTCACCGCGATGAACTCGGTCACCTGGTTCGCGGTGGTGGCGCCGCCGGGCACGCCGGCGGCCGCGGTGCAGTCCGCGCAGAAGGCGATCGCCGATGCGCTGGCGGCTCCCGACGTGCGGCAGAAGTTCGGCGAGCAGGGCGCCGAGCCGCGCGGCTGGGACAGCGTGCAGACCGGCCGTTTCATCCAGACCGAGTCGGCCAAGTGGCAGCGCGTGATCAAGAGCGCCAGCGTGACGATCGAGTGATGGCCAGCATGACGCAGTCGATCGAGCACTCCGCGGTGCGGTGGGACGGCCCGGGCCTGACCCGGGTGCCCTATGGCGTCTATGCCGATCCGGCGATCGCGGCCGAGGAGCAGCAGCGGGTGTTCCGCGGCGAGACCTGGAACTATCTGTGCCTGGATGTCGAGCTGCCGGACGCGGGCAGCTACCGCGCCACCTTCGTCGGCGACACGCCGGTGATCGTGGTGCGCGACGACGACGGCGAGATCTACGCCTTCGAGAACCGCTGCGCGCACCGCGGCGCGCTGATCGCGCTCGAGAAGTCCGGCCGGGTGGCCAACTTCCAGTGCGTCTACCATGCATGGAGCTACAACCGGCAGGGCGACCTGACCGGCGTCGCGTTCGAGCAGGGCGTCAAGGGCAGGGGCGGCATGCCGGCCGGCTTCGACAAGGCCGATCATGGGCCGCGCAAGCTGCGCATCGCGCAGTTCTGCGGGCTGGTGTTCGGCAGCTTCAGCGACGACGTGCCGGCGATCGAGGATTACCTCGGGCCGGAGATCTGCGCGCGGATCGAACGGGTGCTGCACAAGCCGGTCGAGGTGATCGGCCGCTTCACCCAGGCGCTGCCGAACAACTGGAAGCTGTACGTCGAGAACGTCAAGGACAGCTACCACGCGAGCCTGCTGCATCTGTTCTTCACGACGTTCGAGCTGAACCGGCTGTCGCAGAAGGGCGGCGTCATCGTCGACGACAGCGGCGGCCATCACGTCAGCTATTCGATGGTCGATCCGGCGGCGAAGGACGAGTCGTACCGCGACCAGGGCCTGCGGTCCGACACCGACCGCTACCGGCTCAAGGATCCGAGCGTGCTGGCCGGCTTCAGCGAGCAGGACGACGGCGTGACGCTGCAGATCCTGTCGGTGTTCCCCGGCTTCGTGCTGCAGCAGATCCAGAACTGCCTGGCGGTGCGGCAGGTGCTGCCCAAAGGGCTCGAGCGCTCCGAGCTGAACTGGACCTACTTCGGCTATGCGGACGATACGCCGCAGCAGCGCAAGGTGCGGCTCAAGCAGGCGAACCTGATCGGTCCCGGCGGTTTCATCTCGATGGAGGACGGCGCGGTCGGCGGCTTCGTGCAGCGTGGCATCGCCGGCGCGCGCGACCACCAGGCGATCATCGAGATGGGCGGCGACGGCAGCGGCTCCAGCGACGGCCGGGCCACCGAGACCTCGGTGCGCGGCTTCTGGAAGGCCTGGCGTCACCACATGGGCCGCTGAGCGGGAGCGGAGCACATCGATGGATCTGCTGAACCTGTGCGCGTTCAATGCGGCCTACGCCGACACGATCGACAGCGACGCGCTGGAGCGTTGGCCGGACTTCTTCACCGACGACTGCGAATACCGGATCACCCACGCCGAGAACGAACGCGAAGGGCTGCCGGCCGGCATCTTCTACGCCGACTCGCGGGCGATGCTGGAGGACCGGATCGCCGCGCTGCGCGAGGCCAACATCTACGAGCGCCAGCGCTACCGGCACCTGCTCGGCATCCCGCTGGTGACCGGCCACGAGCCGGGCGGCGAGCTGCGCGCCAACACGCCGTTCGTCGTCGTGCGCATCATGGCCAACGGCGAAAGCACGGTCTTCGCCACCGGCGTCTACCGCGACCGCTTCGTCGAGCGCGACGGCCGGCTGCTGCTGGCCGGGCGGGTCGCGGTGTGCGACAGCACCGTCACCGACACGTTGCTGGCGTTGCCGCTGTGATCGCCGCACGGCCGCTCCGAAGTCCCCTTGGAGCGCGATGATGGCGCGGCGCCTGGCGCTCTCGGTCGGCGATCCGAACGGCATCGGCCCGGAGATCGCGCTGAAGGCGCTGGCAGCGCTGCCGCCTGCACGGCGCGGCGCGATCACGCTGTTCGGTCCGGCCGCGGTCATCGAGCGCACGGCTGCGCAGCTCGGCCTGGCCGCGCTGCTGCCGCCGCTGCACTGGCGCCGCACCGGCGAGCTGCCCGCGCAGGCGGCGATGCCCGGCCGCGTCGAGGCGGCCGCCGGCGCGTCGGCGGTGGAAAGCGCCACCGCGGCGATCGAGGCCTGCCGGCGCGGCGAGGTCGATGCGGTGATCGCCTGCCCCCATCATGAGACCGCGATCCATCTGGCCGGCATCGCGTTCAGCGGCTACCCGTCGTTGCTCGCCCGCGTCTGCGGGCTGCCGCCGGACCGGGTGTTCCTGATGCTGGTCGGCGGCGGCCTGCGGATCGTCCATGCAACGCTGCACGAGAGCGTGCGCAGCGCGCTGCAGCGGCTCGATGCGGCGCTGGTCGAGGCGGCCGCGCTGGCCGGCGCGAAGGCCTGCGCGCTGCTGGGTACGCCCGATCCGTCGATCGCGCTGTTCGGCATCAATCCGCATGCATCGGAGGGTGGGCTGTTCGGGCCGGAGGATGCGGCGATCGTCGAGCCGGCCGCCCGGGCGCTGCGCGCGCGCGGCCTGAACGTGACCGGCCCGGCGGGCGCCGACATGCTGCTGGCGCAGCGGCGGCACGATCTCTATGTCGCGATGCTGCACGACCAGGGGCACATACCGGTCAAGCTGCTGGCGCCGAATGCGGCCAGCGCGCTGTCGCTGGGCGCCGACGTGCTGCTGTCCAGCGTCGGTCACGGCAGCGCGATGGACATCGCCGGCCGCGGCGTCGCCGATGCCGGTGCGCTGCTGCGCACGATCGCACTGCTGACGGGCGACAAGCCATGAGCGGGCCGAGTCGTCGAAGACGGCATGCCCGGCCCGGCGACTCTGTTACGGACCAATGATGAGCACACGACACATCTCACTGGCCGGCAGCGACGTCGGCTTCGACTGCGCGGCGGGGCAGGACGTGCTCGACGCGGCGCTGCGCGCCGGCATCGAGCTCTCGTATTCGTGCCGCAAGGGCGTCTGCGGCAACTGCGCGGCGCCGGTGGTAACGGGCGAGGTCGGCCGGGCCGGCAGCGTCGCGCTGACCAACGACGCGACGCCGGCCGGGCAGGTGCTGCTGTGCGCGGCGACGCCGCTGACCGATCTGACGATCGCGCCTGCCCACTGGTCGCGGCTCGATCCGTCGGCGCGCAAGCGCTTCACCGCCAAGGTGTTCCGCAACGAGGCGCTGGCGCCCGACGTCACGTTGCTGCAGCTTCGGCTGGCGGCGGGCCAGCGCGCGAAGTTCCGCGCCGGCCAGTATCTGCGGGTGCTGCTGTCCGACGGCGACAGCCGCTGCTACTCGATGGCCAATGCGCCGCACGAAAGCGATTCGGTGACCCTGCACGTGCGCCGGCTGCCCGGTGGCCGCTTCAGCGACGGCGTGCTGCCGACCTTGCAGAAGGGCATGACGCTAGACATCGAACTGCCGTACGGCAGCGTGGCGCTGGAGTCGGAATCGGGATCGGCATCAGGCCCGGCGCGCCCGGTGGTCTTCGTCGCCGGCGGCACCGGCTTCGCGCCGGTCAAGTCGTTGCTCGACGATTTCGCACGCCGCAAGGTCGCGCGGCCGGTGACGTTGATCTGGGCCGCTCGCGGCCCATCGGGCCTCTATCTGCTGCCGGCGCTGGCGCCGTGGCGCCGCCAGCTCCCCGGCTTCCGCTTCGTGCCGGCGCTCAGCGACGAACCGGTCGAGCGGCTGCCCGGCGATCCGGACACGCCCGTCTTCGCCGGCCGCGCCGATCAGGCGCTGGCCGCCAGCATCGACGACCTGACCGGCTGGGACGTCTACTGCTGCGGCTCGCCGCCGATGGTCGACGCGGTGCGGGTGGTCGCGCTCGCGCGGAGGCTGGCGCCCGCGAACTTCCACGCCGACGTGTTCGTCGACAGCGCCGTATAGTTGAGCGCATTGGTGTCGGCTCCACCTGCGCAGTTGTGCCGCCTTGCGGTCTTGTTGATGGCAGTCACTCTGAGACGCGCATGGAGGGCGGTGTAGTCGCCATTCCTGCTGATTGCATAGGTCAGCATTGCGAGCGAGGCGGCGGTGATTCAGCCCTCGAAGTGCAGTGAGGTGTCTGTCCGCTCAGTGCAGGAAAAACTGCCTTGACATCTGTGCGTTCCTCCTGCACGTTGCACGGAATCAATTTGGACGGGTTTCAAGACAGATGGATGCGCTCTATTTGGCTTTCGGGGCAATTGCAGTTTTTTTAGTCGGAACAACCTGGTTCCTCAACAAGGCATCGAAACGCAGCCCAAGAGTTGGGCCTGAGGGGCAGCAGCCCTACGGATTTCATGGTTTGCTCTATTTCTTTGTTTGGGCATCTTTTACGCTTGCACCATTGATCGGACTGGGGCGCTTGGAGAACTCATTCTCGACTGCTGAGCTGATCAATCCAGAACTCTTAGAACTTTCTCGCTGGGGAAGCTTCAAGAGCGCGAGCCAATTGATCTTCTTGGCGTATCTGCTCTGGCAGTGGATTGTCTGCGTTCAACTGGCCACACGATTCAAACCCAGTAGTGCAATTCACGCGCGAGTAGTAACAGCTGTTGCTCCAGTAGCTTCCGCTGCTGCTGCTGGAGTAATGGCATACATATACTTGGATGTCTTGCCAAACGTGAATCGCCCCGGGTTTCGTGGAGGCCCCGGGGTTTGAGTCAGGCCGACATGGCTTGCTCAGAAAGTTGTTGGTAGTAGATTGCCTCGGCCTCGGCCGGCGGAATGTAACCGATAGGGCCGAGCAATCGATGGTGGTTGAACCAAGCGACCCACTCGAGCGTCGCGATCTCGACGGACTCCTTGGTCTTCCAAGGTGCTCGTCGATGAATCAGCTCAGCCTTGTACAGCCCGTTGATGGTCTCAGCCAGTGCGTTATCGTAGCTGTCGCCGCGGCTACCGACCGACGGCTCGATTCCGGCCTCGGCCAGGCGTTCGCTGTACCGGATAGATACATATTGCGACCCGCGATCGCTATGGTGAACGAGACGGCTGTCTTCCTCGGGCTGGCGTGCATAAAGAGCTTGTTCCAAGGCGTCCAGAACGAAATCTGTGGTCATCGAACTGCTGACCCGCCAACCCACGATACGACGCGCAAATACATCGATGACGAAGGCCACGTACAGCCAGCCCTGCCACGTCGAAACGTAGGTGAAGTCCGAGACCCACAACTGATTCGGTCGATCCGCCCGAAACTGCCGATTGACCTTGTCGGCCGGGCAGATTGCCTTGGCTTCGCCGACAGTGGTACGAACGGTTTTGCCTCGCCGAGCACCACGCAATCCTTGCTTACGCATCAGTCTTTCAACGGTGCAGCGGGCAACGCTCATGCCCTCTCGCCTCAACTGGCGCCAGACCTTTCGTGCGCCGTACACGCCGTGCATGTTGCCGTGCCAGACACGTTCGATCTGGGGCGTCAGCGCCTCATCACGAATGACCCGATCGCAGCGCCGCTGCGGCGTTCGTTGAAGGGCTGCGTAACGTCGATATCCAGACGGGGCAATCTGCAGCACTTTGCAGATCGGCTCGACCCCGTGAACATCGCGTTGCGCGTCCACGAAGGCGTACATCACTTCAGTCGGCGGTCGAGCTCCGCCTGGGCGAAAAACGCGCTGGCCAGCTTAAGAATCTCATTGGCCCGGCGCAGCTCCTTCACCTCACGCTCAAGCTCCTTCATGCGGTCCTGCTCGCTCGTCGTCGCCCCGGGGCGCTTGCCCGTATCGACCTCGGACTGCTTGACCCACTCCAGCAGCGTCTGCGGCACGCAACCGATCTTGGGGGCTATCGCTTCCACCGCCGCCCACAACGACGCATACTCGCCGCGGTCCTCCTGGACCATGCGCACCGCACGCTCACGGACCTCAGGCGAGAACTTGTTCGACTTCTTCATGGCTCCATCCTCTCAGAGTTTGGAGCCTCCTCAAAACCCGGGGCGATTCAGATGGCGCCGAGCAGATTTCGTGTCGCTTAGCATAAGAAAGGTTTTGTCGCTGACAGTAAGTACGCGAAGTCGGTTGAATGTTCGCTCAATAGCAAGTTAGTTCTCATCTTCTATCGCGTAGAAGTCCATTGCGACCCCCGCCTCGGAGAACATCTGCGCCGCAAACTTGCCGGAACGCGCCCACTTGGATTCCTGATCGCCTATCTCGGGACTAACCGCCACGATCCGCTTCACTCCAGCTTGAATGATAGCTCCGGCACACCGTGCGCAGATTGGTTTTCCCCATACATACACGGTTGAACCCTGAGCGCGCGAGCCTGCGGCTATGAGAGCGTTTTGCTCTGCATGGACGATTAGTTCGAGCTTGACCTCCTGGTCATCGAGCCTTTCAGCTGAGTCTTCAACTCCCATCGGAAATCCATTGTATCCAATAGAGATATCACCTCCTCGCTTAGAGAAGATAACTGCACCTACCTTTGCGTTCGGATCCTTAGACCACTCAGAGACGAACTTGGCGAGTTCACAGAACCGCAAGTCCCACTTCTCCATTGGCTTAGACTTGAGCGCTAAACGCATACAGCTGCCTGCCTTCGAATCAGTGGGTAAAGGTGGCTTCACAGAGTCTACAACGAAGGCGCGCGGCGCCATTCTTTTCAAGCGAAGCCTCGAAATCTCCGTCAACGCTATCTATGGCGCGGTGTGGGTTTCGAATGTATGGGTGGTCGTCTTCGGAAAGGTGGAGCACACCGGTTTGTCCGCATTTCGGGCATACGAACTTAGATGAGAAGCGATCTCGTGCCGACAAGTCTTTTGCCTCCAACGGAATACGACAAAAAATGTAGTCAACCCCGACGATGTTAACGTCGGCTTCATATGTGCAGCTTGGAGCAAGAGTCTTGCATCCTGACGACGAAAGACCGCTGACAATGGCGTCGTTGGCATTACGATCTTCTTTCCGCACGTTGTGGCAAGGCCTAACCTCCTCCAAGGTGGAGCGATGCGGGGCCGCGCATATCACGAACGTTCGGATGTCACCCGCCAAGATTCTCGCGGAAGCTCCCGCCCGGCGTAGCTCAGTACACCACCACGCTGCGGATCGACTCGCCGGCGTGCATCAGGTCGAAGCCCTGGTTGATGTCGGTCAGCGGCATCACGTGGGTGATCAGGTCGTCGATGTTGATCTTGCCGTCCATGTACCAGTCGACGATCTTCG
Source organism: Burkholderiaceae bacterium (assembly GCA_036826495.1). GTDB lineage: Bacteria > Pseudomonadota > Gammaproteobacteria > Burkholderiales > Burkholderiaceae_E > DAISWF01. Next base: position 7,921 of record DAISWF010000076.1, on the reverse strand, counting down.
GCACGTCGCTGCGGCCGCGGGCGCCGCCGAACGCGGTGCCTTTCCACACCCGGCCGGTGACGAGCTGGAACGGCCGCGTCCTGATCTCCTGGCCCGAGCCGGCCACGCCGATGATGACCGACACGCCCCAGCCGCGATGGCAGCACTCTAGCGCCTGCCTCATCACGTCGACGTTGCCGATGCACTCGAAGCTGTAGTCGGCGCCGCCGTCGGTCAGCTCGACCAGATGGGCCACCAGGTCGCCGCCGACCTCCTTCGGATTGACGAAGTGCGTCATGCCGAACTTCTCGGCGAGCGCCCGGCGCTGCGGGTTCAGGTCGACGCCGACGATCTTGTTCGCACCGGCCATCCGCGCGCCCTGCACGACGTTCAGGCCGATGCCGCCCAGGCCGAATACGACGACGTTGGCGCCGGGTTCGACCTTCGCGGTGTTGATGACCGCGCCGATGCCGGTGGTCACGCCGCAGCCGATGTAGCAGACCTTGTCGAACGGTGCGTCCTCGCGGATCTTCGCCAGCGCGATCTCCGGCAGCACCGTGAAGTTGGAGAACGTCGAGCAGCCCATGTAGTGATGGACCGGCTTGCCGCCGATCGAGAACCGCGAGGTGCCGTCGGGCATCAGGCCCTTGCCCTGGGTCGCGCGGATCGCGGTGCACAGGTTGGTCTTGCGCGACAGGCACGATTTGCACTGCCGGCATTCGGGCGTGTACAGCGGGATCACGTGGTCGCCCTTCTTCAGCGACACCACGCCGGGGCCCACGTCGACGACGATGCCGGCCCCCTCGTGGCCGAGGATCGCCGGGAACAGCCCCTCCGGGTCGGCGCCCGAGCGGGTGAACTCGTCGGTATGGCAGATGCCGGTCGCCTTGATCTCCACCAGCACCTCGCCGGCCTTCGGCCCGGCCAGCTCGACTTCCTCGATCACCAGGGGTTTGCCGGCTTCGTAGGCAACGGCGGCACGGGTCTTCATCGTCTTGGGCTCCTGTGGCGGGTCGGTTCTTCGAATGGGATTCCCCGTTCCGCGGGCGGAACGATGCAACCGGTACGATGATAATCGCAGCGCCTCGGTCCGTCGCGATCGGGGCCGTATCACCGGCCGCATCACCGGGCGGTCCGTCGCGAGAGTCAGTTGCCGGGGACCTCGCCGCGCACGCACCAGGCTTTCGCCTTCAACGTGAACGGCCCGTCCTGACGGTCCCCCAGCAGGCGCTTGCGCATGCGGGCTTCCAGCTTCCGACGGCGATCGTCAGGCAAGGACACCACATAGGCGCCACCAGGGCCTGCGCCATCGGTGAACGGCGCCCAGTAGTCGTCGAACGACGAGAAGGCCTGGTCGATCACCAGCGGATGGTCCCTGACGTCGACCAGCCCCGCCTTCCTCCACAGATCGGCGAGCTGCCCTTCACGGGACAGCTTCATGTGGCGCTCGTCCCTGGGCTCGATCGCCGGATCGAGCGCAACCGCCTCGTCCCAGAACAACCTCAGCATCTGCATGCCGGCGTCGTAGTCCCAGACGCAGGCGCTGACGGTGCCGCGCGGCCGCGTCACCCGGCGCATTTCGGCGATCGCCTTCACCGGGTCGGGAATGAAGTTCATCACCAGCAGCGCCAGTGTCCTGTCGAACGAGGCGTCGTCGAACCTGAGAGCCTGTGCGTCGCCGACCTCGAAGCGCAGGCGGCCGGATCTCTCGTTTTGCCGCGCGTAGGCGACGAATCCCTCCGAGGGGTCGATGCCGATGATCTCGCTGGCGGGCATGCCCGCTTCCACGGCCGATGCGACCGAGCCGGTTCCGCTGCCGACGTCGAGCACGCGATCACCGTTCCTGACGCCTGCGAAAGCGATGAGGGCGGGCGCGAGCAGCCGGCTCCACCGGCCCATGAAGCGCTCGTAGCCGGCGCTCGCGGCGAACATCTTCGCCTCGGCACGGGTCAGGTCGGCGCCCTGACCGGATGCGTCCGGCATCGCGGCAACGGCGGCGCACGTCAATGCGATTCCGTTCATCAGCAGCTTCATCTCGCCTCCTTCGTCGCTCGCCCGGCCTGCCCGGGACTGGAGGCGCCAGTTGACTTGTTCAAATTGTTGAATAAATATCCTGGATCGCAGGAAACTACTCATGATCGCGCAGTAATATGGGAGGCGTGGACAAGCTCCGCGCGATCCGCAGCTTCGTGCGCATCGTCGACAAGGGCAGCCTGACGGCGGCCGCGGCAGACCTCGCGGTGTCACTGCCGTCGATGGTGCGCACGCTCGCTGCGCTCGAACGCGAGCTCGGCGTGACCTTGCTGAATCGCACCACGCGCCGCCTCCATCTGACCGATGATGGACGGCGCTACCTCGAGCATTGCCGGCTGATCCTGAACCATCTGCAGGAGGCCGAGGCGGCGCTGCATGCGCGGCGCACCGTGCCGCAGGGCAGGATCGCGGTGACCGCTCCGGTCGCATTCGGCCGGGCGCATGTCGCCGGCATCGTCACCGAGTTCCTGCGCCTTCATCCCGACATGACGGTCGAGTTCCTGCTGATCAACCGGGTCGTCAATCTGGTCGAGGAAGGCTTCGACGCCGCCATCCGCATCGGCCACTTCAAGGATTCGTCGCTGGTGACGATCCCTCTGACGACGGTGCGCCGGGTGGTCTGTGCGAGTCCCGCGTATCTGCGCGCCCACCCCGTGCCGCGCCATCCGGATGACCTGCGGGCGCACCGCTGCGTGCGGTTCACCGGTCTTGCGCCCCATGCCGACTGGCCCTTCCGGGTCGATGCGCGGCGGGTGGCGATCCCGATCGGCAATTCGCTGGTCTGCAACGACGTGGGCGTCGCGATCGAAGCCTGCGCGAGCGGTCTCGGGCCGGGTGCATTCCTTTCCTACATGGTGGCGCCGCTCAGGCGGTCGGGAGCGCTGCGGTACCTGCTCGAGGAATTCGAGATCGAGCCGTTGCCGGTTCAGCTCGTCCATCCGCATTCGCGAATCCTGTCGGCGGCGGTCGGCGCCTTCGCCGAACTGTGCGTGCAGAAGCTGCGCGACGCGACGATCGACTGACGTCACCGATCGCGGCCCGTTTCCTCGAGCCGTCGGTGCGGGCCTGCGGCACGGGCCCGCGGCACGGAAGTTGCACGCGTGCCGCGCGGATCTCGCTAGAATCGCTGCGGCAACGTCGCGCCCGTCGTGATGCACCGGGTTCGAACGTTGGCGCCGATCCGTCCCCAACCGCCTACCCACAAAGGTTCACGATGCCACACCAGTCCACCCGGCGTGCCTTCACGGTTGCGATCACCCTGGCCGCGCTGCTGCCGGCGGCGGCGTACGCACAATCGCGGCTCAAGGTCGCGGCGGTCTACACGGTGCCGGTCGAGCAGCAGTGGGTCGGCCGCATCCACAAGGCGCTGAACGCCGCGGTGGCGCGCGGCGAGATCGAGTACAAGTTCTCCGAGAACGTCGCCAACACCGACTACGAGCGGGTGATGCGCCAGTACGCCGAGCAGGGCAGCGACCTGGTGGTCGGCGAGGCGTTCGCGGTCGAGTCGGCCGCCCGCAAGGTGGCCAAGGACTATCCCAAGGTGTCGTTCCTGCTGGGCTCCTCGGGCAAGCCGCAGGCGCCCAATTTCTCGGTGTTCGACAACTACATCCAGGAGCCGTCGTATCTGAGCGGCATGATCGCCGGCGCGATGAGCAAGAGCGGCAAGATCGGCCTGGTCGGCGGCTACCCGATCCCCGAGGTCAACCGGCTGATGAATGCGTTCATCGCCGGCGCCCGCGAGATCAATCCGAAGACGGAATTCACCGTCAGCTTCATCAACTCCTGGTTCGATCCGCCGAAGGCGAAGGAGGCGGCGTTCGCGATGCTCGACCGCGGCGCCGATGTGATGTACGCCGAACGCTTCGGCGTGTCCGACGCCGCCAAGGAGCGCGGCAAGCTGGCGATCGGCAACGTCATCAACACCCAGGACAAGTATCCGGACACCGTGGTGGCATCGGCGCTGTGGAACATGGAGCCGACGATCGACCGGGCGCTGAAGGCGGTCAGGGAAGGCAGGTTCAAGGCCGAGGACTACGGCTCGTATTCGATGATGAAGTACGGCGGATCGGAACTGGCGCCGCTCGGTACGTTCGAGGCCAAGGTGCCGAAGGACGTGATGGAGAAGGTGCGCGCGAAGGAGAAGGCGATTCGCGAGGGCAAGTTCGTCGTGAAGGTCGACGACAATCCGCCGAAGCCGGGAGCGCCGCGCTGACCGGGGCAGTCTCCGGCGACGAGGTGCTGCGCATCGATGGCGTCAGCAAGCGCTTCGGCAGCCTGCTGGCCAACGATGCGATCTCGCTGACCCTGGCGCGCGGCGAGGTGCTGGCGCTGCTCGGCGAGAACGGTGCCGGCAAGTCGACGCTGGTGTCGATGCTGTTCGGCCAGCATGCGCCCGACGGCGGCACGATCAGCGCGTTCGGCCGGCCGCTGCCGCCCGGCGACACCCGCGCGGCGCTGGCCGCCGGCATCGGCATGGTCCACCAGCACTTCACGTTGGCCGACAACCTGTCGGCTGCTGGCGGCGGCGCGCGACTTCGGCCTGGCGGTGGCGCCCGATGCGCGGGTCGGCGACCTGTCGATCGGCGAGCGCCAGCGGGTCGAGATCCTGAAGTCGGTGGTGCGCGGTGCGCGGATCCTGATCCTCGACGAACCCACGGCGGTGCTGACGCCGCAGGAAAGCGAGACGCTGTTCGACACGCTCAAGCGGTTCGTCGCCGCCGGGCTGTCGATGATCTTCATCTCGCACAAGCTCGAGGAGGTGCTGCGGGTCAGCGACCGGGTCGCGGTGCTGCGCGCCGGCCGGCTGGTGGGGCTGCATCGCGCCGGCGACATCGGCGCCGGGCAGCTCGCGCAGCAGATGGTCGGGCGCTCGTTCGAGATGCCGACCCGTGATGCGCCGCCGGCGTCCGAGGCCGATGCGGCGAGGTCATCGGCGGCGGTTGCGGCGCCGCGGCTGGCGCTGCAGCGCGTGACCCTGATCGGCGCGGGCCGGCGGCTGCTCGATGACCTGAGCCTGGAAGTGCGCAGCGGCGAGATCGTGGCGATCGCCGGCGTCGCCGGCAACGGCCAGCAGCCGCTGGCCGAATTGCTGAGCGGCCTGCGCGCGCCCGCCGCCGGCACCGTGCTCGTGGCCGGGCGGCCGATCGCCGCCACGCCGCGTGCGTGGATCGATGCCGGTGTCGCGCGGATTCCGGAGGACCGGGTGGGCACCGGCGTGATCGGCGATGCCACGCTGGTCGAGAACGCGCTGATCGAGCGGCAGCGCACGGCCGGCGCGCGCCGGCTGCCCGGCCCGTTGTCTCCGCTGGCCTCGCTGGTCTCGCTGGTCGATCACCGCCGCATGCGCGCGCATGCCCGCGCGATCGTCGAGCAGTACGACGTGCGCGGCGGCGGCGTCGACCGGCCGATCCGGATGCTGTCGGGCGGCAACATCCAGAAGTTCATCCTCGGCCGCGAGCTGGCCGAGCAGCCCGGGCTGATCATCGCGAACCAGCCGACCTGGGGGCTCGACGTCGGCGCGGTCGCCTGGATCCACCGCCAGCTCCTGCTCGCGCGCGAGCGCGGCGCGGCGATCCTGCTGATCAGCGAGGACCTGCCGGAGATCTTCGCGCTGGCCGACCGGGTGGCGGTGATCTGCCATGGCCGGCTGACCGCGGCCCGTCCGGTCGGCGAATGGACCGCCGAGACGATCGGGCTGGCAATGACCGGGCAGGGGATGGGCGGGCAGGGAGCCGCCGGGCGGGGAACGGCGGCCCAGAGTCCGGCCGCGCAGGGCGCGGCGGCACAGGTCGATGCGCACAGGCCGCCGGCATGAGATTCGAAGCGCGCAACGACATCTCGCGCGTGGCGCTGCTGCTGGCGCCGGTGGCCGCCGTCGCCGCGACCCTGGCGGTCTGCGCGGCGCTGGTCGCCTGGGCCGGTGCGCCGGTGGGCCGCACCTATGCGCTGGTGTTCGACGGCGCATTCGGCTCGCGGTTCGCGCTGAGCGAGACGCTGACGCGCGCAACGCCGCTGATCCTGACCGGGCTGGCCGCCGCGGTGGCGTTCCGCGCCCGCTTCTACAACATCGGCGCCGAAGGTCAGCTCTACGCCGGCGCGCTGGCCGCGGTGCTGGTCGGCGGACTGCACGGCGGCGAAGGACTGGCCGCGCCCGACTGGCTGCTGTCGGCCGGCATGGTGGTCGCCGGCATGCTGGCCGGCGCGCTGCTGCTGCTCGGGCCGGCCTGGCTGAAGACCCGTTTCTCGGTCGACGAGGTGGTGACCACCTTGCTCTTGAACTTCATCGTGCTGCTGGGCGTGTCGGCGATGCTCGACGGGCCGATGAAGGACCCCGGCGCGATGGGCTGGCCGCAGTCGGTCGCGATCAAGCCGGAGCTGGAGCTGTCGCGGCTGATCGAGCGCACGCGGCTGCACACCGGCTTCGTCTGGGCGGTGGCGCTGGCGGTCGTGATGACCGCGGTGAACCGCTATACGTCGCTCGGCTTCGAGATGAAGGCGGTCGGCGCGAATGCCCGCGCGGCTGCGTTCCTCGGCATGCCGGTGGACCGGGTGATGCTGAAGACCGCGCTGCTGTCGGGCGCGTTCGCCGGGCTGGCCGGCGTCTCCGAGGTGGCCGGCCGCACCGGCTACGTGACCCTGGACATGTCGCCGGGCTACGGCTACACCGGCATCGTCATCGCGATGCTGGCCGGGCTGTCGCCGCTGGCCGTGGTGGTGGCGGCGATCTTCGTCGCCGGCATGCTGGTCGGCGCCGACTCGATGAGCCGAGCGGTGGCGGTGCCGAACTACATCGCCGACGTGATCGTCGCGGTGTCGCTGCTGTTCATGCTGGTGGCCGCGCTGTTCACCCGCTACCGGCTGCGCCGCTGAAACAACGCCGATACATGCACGACGCCGACAGATGCTCGCCGACCTGATCGACACGCTGGCCACCGCGACGTTCTGGGTCGCGGTGCTGAGGATCGCCACGCCGCTGATCCTGGGCACGATGGGGGTGCTGCTGTGCGAGCGCGCCGGCGTGCTGAACCTCGGCATCGAGGGCATCATGGTCGCCGGCGCCTTCAGCGGCTGGTATGCGGTCTATGCCGGCTGGCCCCTGGCGGCCGGCGTGCTGACGGCGGCGCTGACCGGCGCCGTGTTCGGCTGGCTGCATGCGCTGCTGACGGTGCGGCTGACCCTGTCGCAGCATGTGTCCGGTCTCGGCATCACGCTGTTCGCGACCAGTCTCACCTACTACGCGTACCGGGTGATGTTTCCGAAGGTGGACACGCCGCCGACCATCGAGCCGTTCACCGAGCTGCACGGCTGGCTCGATGCGATCCCGCTGATCGGCCCGGTGCTGGGCGGCCTGACCGCGATGACCCTGGTGGCGCTGGCGCTGGTGCCGCTGATCGGCTGGCTGCTGTACCGCACGCCGCTGGGCCTGGCGATCCGCATGGTCGGCGAGAATCCGCAGGCGGCCGACAGCGCCGGCACCGACGTCGCCCGGGTGCGGGTCGGCGCGGTGATGGCCGGCTCGGCACTGATGGGCATGGCCGGCAGCTTCCTGACCACCGCCGCGTTCAACGCGTTCTTCTTCAACATGATCAACGGGCGCGGCTGGATCTGCGTGGCGCTGGTGGTGTTCGGTTCCTGGCGGCCGGGCAAGGCGCTGGCCGGCGCGCTGCTGTTCGCATTCTTCGATGCGCTGCAGCTTCGGCTGCAGCAGAGCGCCGGCGACGTGCTGCCCTACCAGGTGTGGCTGATGATCCCGTTCGTGCTGTCGATCGTCGCGCTGGTCGCGGTGTCGCGCCGCGCGCAGTACCCGCAGGCGCTGATGAAGCCCTATCGCCGGGGCGAGCGGTGACGTGTTGCTGGGGCGGGAGCCGACGTCTCGCCGGCCGGGCGGTAACATAGGGCCGATGCTCCG
>DAISWF010000075.1:15933-20979 GCA_036826495.1 Burkholderiaceae bacterium | reverse complement strand
GGGCCGGCGAGGAAGGCCTTGGCGCGGCCGCGCACCATGATCACGTAGTCCGACAGGCCCGGCATGTAGGCGCCGCCGGCGGTGGACGAGCCGTGCACGACGCCGATGACCGGGCAGCCCTCCGCCGACAGCCGGGCCAGGTTGTGGAACACCCGGCCGCCCTCGATGAAGCCTTCGACCTGGTACTTCAGCAGGTTGGCGCCGGCCGATTCGATGAGCTGCACGTAGGGCAGCTTGTTGGCCATCGCCAGATCCTGCGCGCGCAGGATCTTCTGGCGGCCGTGGTGCTGGATCGCGCCGGCGTTGATGCCGGCGTCGCTGACGGTGACCACGACCCGGGTGCCCGACACGTAGCCGATGCCGGTGATGACGCCGCCGCCGGGAATGCTCTTGTCGGAGTCCTGCGTGTCGCTCAGATAACCGGCCAGGGTGGACAGCTCGAGCCAGGGGGCGCCGGGATCCAGCAGCCGGGCCAGGCGGTCACGCGGCAGGAGCTGGCCGCGCTTCTCGAACAGCGCGCGGGCGCGCGCCGAAGCGGCCACCGTGCGCTGCTCCAGCGTGCGCAACTGCTCCACCTGCGCCAGCAGGCCGCTGCGGCGCTGCTGGAAGGCCTCGCCGGCGGTGTCGATCGAAGACTCGAGAACAGGCATGACGGGGATTGCTCTGAATTTATTGAGGATGACTCAATAATTCTGGCGCAGCAGGCACCATCGATCAAGTTGCAGTGCAGCAAATCCGGAACGGCAGGCGTTCGTTTTACCCGTTGAACCTGAGGGCCGGGTGAGGGTATGAGGCCGCGATAGCGGCTGCGCGATGCGGCAATCGAGATAATGAGGCATACTCATTAAACGATGAACCCGACCTCCGCCCCTGCACCGAAGCGCCGCAAGTCGGCGCGCCGCGCCGAGATCCTGCGGGCCGCCCGCCAGGTGTTCCTCGCGCGGCAGTACGAGGAGGCTGCGGTCGCCGAGATCGCTCACCATGCCGACTGCGTAGAAGGCACGATCTACACCTATTTCAAGAACAAGCGGGAGCTGTTCGATTCGGTGATCGCCGAGTTCTACGACGAGCTGATCGCCGACATCGCGCCGCGCTTCGCGTCGGTCGACGGCACCCGCGACCGGCTGAACCTGCTGATCGCCCGTCATCTGCAGATCGCCGTCGACGATCCGTCGATCGCCCGGCTGACCTCGCGCCGCCAGTTCGAGGCGCAGAGCTACTTCGGCTCGCCGCTGCACGGATTGAACCGGCGCTACACCCGGTTCATGATGCGCACGATACGCGACGGCATCGAGCGCGGCGAGCTGCGGGCCGACCTGGATCCGGCGCTGGCGCGCGACGTGGTGTTCGGCGGGCTGGAGCACATCGTCTGGAACGCGCTGGGGCAGGGGCGCAGGATAGAGCCGGCGCGCACCGCGCGCGAGCTGACCGACATGCTGCTGGCCGGCTGGCAGGCTGCGCCGCCGCAGGAACCGTCCGATCCGATGAGGCGGCTGACCGCCCGCGTGAACCGGATCGAGGATCAACTCAAACGGAAGGGACTCGGATCATGACCACCGACAAGATCGTTCGAATCGGCGGCGCCTCGGGCTTCTGGGGCGACACCGCGATGGCGGCGCCGCAGCTCGTCGCGCACGGCAGCATCGACTATCTGGTGTTCGACTATCTGGCCGAGGTCACGATGTCGATCATGGCGGCGCAGCGCGGCAAGGATCCGAATGCCGGCTATGCCACCGACTTCGTCAACATCACGATGCGCGCGCTGCTGCCGCAGCTCAGGGAGAAGGGCATCCGGGTGGTCGCCAATGCCGGCGGCACCAATCCGGTGGCGTGCCGCGATGCGCTGCTGCGGGTGGCCGCCGAGCTCGAGGTGCCGATCAAGGTCGGCGTGGTGCTGGGCGACGACCTGGTCGGCCGCACCGATGAACTGCGCGCGGCCGGCATCACCGAGATGTTCAGCGGCGCGCCGTTCCCTACCCGGGTGGCCAGCATCAACGCCTACCTGGGCGGCATCCCGATCGCCCGCGCGCTCGACAACGGCTGCGACGTCGTGATCACCGGGCGCTGCGTCGATTCGGCGGTCACGCTCGGCGTGCTGATGCACGAGTTCCGCTGGGCCCCCGGCGATCACGACAAGCTCGCGCAGGGCACGCTGGCCGGTCACCTGATCGAGTGCGGCGCGCAGTGCACCGGCGGGCTCTTCACCGATTGGGAATCGGTGCCCGACTGGGAGAACATCGGCTTTCCGATCGTCGAGGCGTCGGCCGACGGCTCGTTCGTCATCGCCAAGCCGCCCGGCACCGGCGGGCTGGTCACCCGGGCCACGGTGGCCGAACAGCTCCTGTACGAGATCGGCGATCCGCGCGCCTATCTGGTGCCGGACGTGAGCTGCGACTTCACCGCGGTGGATTTCGAGCAGATCGGCGAGAACCGGGTGCGGGTCAGCGGCGCGCGCGGCCGGGCGCCGACGCCCACCTACAAGGTCAGCGCCACCTATGTCGACGGCTTCCGCAACGCCGCATTCCTGACGATAGGCGGCACGCAGGCGGTCGGCAAGGCGCGGCGCACCGGCGAGACGATTCTTGCGCGCACGACGAAGATGCTGGCCGCCCAGGGTTTGCCGCCGTACAGCGAGACGCGGGTCGAGGTGGTCGGCGGCGAGGACATGTTCGGTGCGCATGCGCAGGCCGATTCGCGCGAGGTGGTGCTGAAGATCGCCGTCAAGAGCCCGTCGAAGGCCAGCCTGGACCTGTTCGCCCGCGAGTTCGCGGCGGCCGGCACCTCGATGGCGCCGGGCACGACCGGCCTGGTCGGCGGGCGCCCGACCCCGACGCCGGTGGTCAGGCTCTTCTCGTTCCTGATCGACAAGCGCCAGGTGCCGATCGAGATCGACATCGACGGCCGCCGCACGGCGGTCGAGGTGCCGGCCGGCGAGCCGCTCGACGCGGCGTCGCTGCCGGCTGCGATACGGCATGCGGCGCCGCCGCGGGCCCCGGCGGCGGACTGGCCGAAGCTGCCGCTGATCCGCCTGGCCTGGGGCCGCTCGGGCGACAAGGGCAACAAGGCCAACATCGGGCTGATCGCCCGCCGCCCCGAGTACCTGCCGTGGATCCTGGCATCGGTGACTCCCGAATCGGTGGCACGGCACTTCGCCCACAACCAGTCGAGCGGTTCGATCTGCCGGGCTTCGATGCGGTCAACTTCCTGCTGCACGACGTGCTGGGCGGCGGCGGCATGGCCTCGCTGCGCACCGACAACCTGGCCAAGGCCTATGCGCAGGTGCTGATGACGATGCCGGTGCCGGTGCCGCCGGAGCTCGCTGCCGCCTGAGCAGGCCGTGGCTCCCGGGCGGCTGTTGCGCGAGCGGGCTGTTGCTCGGACGGGCCGTTGCTTGAGCGGGACGGCGCGGTCCGGCTAGAATCGACGCATGCCCCTCGATGCCGATGCGGAGAGTTTTTCGGCTGCCGAGTCCGAACCGCCGCTGTTCGTCGATCTCGACGGTACCCTGATTCGCACGGACCTGCTGTGGGAGTGTCTGGCGAACGCGCTGCGCCGTGACCCGCTGGGCGCGGTGCAGGGCGTGGCGGCGCTGCGCAACGGCCGCGCGGCAATGAAGCGGGCGCTGGCCGAATGCGCCGAGATCGACGTCGCCCGGCTGCCCTATCGCACCGACCTGCTCGAATGGCTGCGCTTCGAGGCGGCGCGCGGCCGCCGCGTCTACCTGGCCACCGCCTCCGACGTCAGCCTGGCCCGGGCCGTGGCCAAGCACCTGTCGCTGTTCGATGACGTGATCGCCAGCGACGGCGTGCACAACCGCAAGGCGTTCGCCAAGCTGGAGGCGATCCGCGAGCTGGCGCAGGGCGGGCCGTTCGACTACGTGGGCAACGGCCGCGACGACCTGCCGCTGTTCAAGGCCGCGCGCCAGGCGATCGTCGCCGGCGCCGAGCCGGCGCTGCTGCGGCATGCGCAGCGCATCAGCAACGTGCAGCGGGTGTTCGCCGACCAGCAGACGCTGGCGGTGTGGTTGAGGGCGGTGCGGCCGCACCAGTGGCTGAAGAACCTGCTGGTGTTCGTACCGCTGCTGACCTCGTTCGGCCTGCTGAACCCGTCCGCGGTGTTCCGCGCGGTGCTGTGCTTCGTCGCGTTCTCGCTGGTCGCCTCGGCCGGCTATCTGGTCAACGACGTGCTGGACGCGCAGGTCGACCGGCGCCATCCGCGCAAGAGCCGCCGCCCGGTCGCGGCCGGCAACATCGGCATCGCCGCGGCCTTCGGCGTCGCGTTCGGGCTGCTGCTGCTGTCGGGCGCCGTCGGCTGGTGGATAGGCCCGCACACCGTGCAATGGCTGTTCATCTATCTGGTGCTGACGTTCGCCTATTCGCTGTCGGTCAAGCGGCTGGCGATCTTCGATGTCGGCATGCTGGCCGCGCTGTACACCGTGCGCGTCATCGTCGGCGGCATCGCGGTGCAGGCGCCGGTGTCGTTCTGGCTGCTGGCGTTCTCGTCGTTCCTGTTCTTCAGCCTGGCGGCGCTCAAGCGCTGCGGCGAGCTGGTGTCATGGCGCGACCGCGGCGAATCGACCTCCGAAGGGCGCGCCTATTCGGTGTCCGACCTGGCGGTGCTGATGCCGCTGGGCGTGGCCACGTCGGTCAGCGCGGTGCTGGTGTTCGCGCTGTACGTGGAGTCGCCCGACGTGCAGTCGCGCTACGGTTCACCCGACTGGCTGTGGCTGACCCTGGGGGGAATGCTGCTGTGGCTGTCGCGGTTGTGGCTGATCACCCATCGCGGCGACATGGATGACGATCCGCTGGTGTTCGCCGCCCGCGAGCCGGTCAGCCTGCTGCTGCTGGCGGCGATGATGCTCGGCTTCGCGGCGGCGGCGCTGCTGCGCTGATCGCCGGGCACGGGTCTTCAGCCGCGTTCTTTCGCCGCGTTGCTCAGCCGCGCGGCGCGAACAGCCGCTTCAGCTCCCGCTTCAGGATCTTGCCGTTGGCGTTGCGCGGCAACGTCTCGGCATGGACGATCACGTCCACCGGCACCTTGAACGCC
>DAISWF010000075.1:0-15882 GCA_036826495.1 Burkholderiaceae bacterium | reverse complement strand
GCTGCAGCCGGGCTTGAAGGCCACCACCGCGCCCGGTTCCTCGCCCAGTGTCCGATGGGGGATGCCGATGACCGCCGCATCCATCACCGCCGGATGCTGGTACAGCGCGTCCTCGACCTCGATGCAGTAGATGTTCTCGCCGCCGCGGATCAGCATGTCCTTCTTGCGGTCGATGATGAACAGGAACCCTTCGGCGTCGATCGATGCCAGGTCGCCGGTCTTGACCCAGCCGTCGACGAAGGTGTCGGCGGTGGCCTGCGGCTTGCCCCAGTAGCCCTTGACGATGTTCGGCCCATAGGCCCACAGCTCGCCGACCTCGCCCGGCGCCAGCGTGCGGCCCTGCTCGTCGACGACCTTCATGTCGCACACCGGCAACGCCGGGCCGCTGCTGGTCGGCCGTCGCTCGTAGTCCTCGGCGCTGTGGCTGGAGAACGTCGACGAGGTTTCGGTCATTCCCCAGCCCAGGCCCGGGGCGGCCTTGGGGAACACCTCGCGAATCCGCCGCACCAGTTCCGAGGCGGCCGGCGCGCCGCCGTACGACACGCTTTCCAGCGACGACAGGTCGTAGCTCGCGCGGGCCGGATGCTCGATGAGCTGCCAGGCGATCGTCGGCACGCCGCCCGCGCTGGTGACCCGTTCGCGTTCGATGAGCTGCATCGCCCGTTCGGCATCCCATCGGTACATCAGCACCAGCTTCGTGCCGCTCAGCAGCGACGGTGCCATCACCGCATGGCTGCCGGTCACGTGGAAGAACGGCACCGCCAGCAGCACCGATTTCTGGGCCGCCGGATCGGGCGCCGGCAGCGGCTCGCCGCGGCGCACGAAGTTGCGGGCGGCGGCGAACACCGGTGCCACCGCGCCGATGCCGATGTTCCGGTGGGTGCCCAGCGCCCCCTTGGGCGCGCCGGTGGTGCCCGAGGTGTAGAGGATCGTCGCGTCGTCGTCCGGCTCCAGCGGCACCTCGGGCAGCGGCCGCTGCGGCAGCCCGGCCCAGTCGGCGCTGATGCCGATCAGCGATTCGAGCGCTTCGACCCCCGCCGGCCGCTCGCCCTGCTCGGGCAGGCGCGACACGATGACCCGCTCGAGCGCCGGGCAGGCATCGAGGTGATCGGCGAGCCGGTCCAGCCGCTGCGCATCGGCGAACAGCATCCGCGCGCCGGAATCGGTCAGCCCGTATTCGAGCTCCGGGCCGGTCCACCAGGCATTGAGCGGTACGACGATCGCGCCGGCCAGCAGGGTGCCGAAGAACACCACCGGCCATTCGGGCAGGTTGCGCATCGCCAGCGCGACCCGGTCCCCTTTGCCGATGCCGTGTGCGCGCAGCCGCTCGCACAGCGCCAGCGACGCGCGGGCGAACGCCTCGAAGGTCACGCGTTCGTCCTCGTAGACCAGGAACACCTTGTCGCCGTGCGCCCGGCCGGCGACGAACAAGTCGCGCGCGGTGCCGGGCGCGTTCTTCCAGGTGCGCATCGGCAGACCGCGCACCGTGATGTCGATCATCTCGAACGGCGACCCGGCGGCGCTCAGCGCCCGGTGGGCGTCGGCCAGCCGTACCGCGGGCCAGGTGTTGGCAGTCATGGCTTCGGAAAGGTCGAGTGTGTGGCCCTGGTTGTTCCGTCAGTACTGCTGCAGCGTGGCCAGCCGGTCGCCGTGGAAGTTCGCATCTCCCAGCAGCTCCTGCAGCACCCGCGCGCGCTTCATGAAGAAACCCATCTCGAATTCGTCGGTGACGCCGATGCCGCCGTGCATCTGCACGCCTTCCTGCACCGCGCGCGTCGCCGCCGATCCCGCCTTGGCCTTGGCCGCGGTGACCAGCAGCCGCGCATCGCCGGCGCCGCCGGCCAGTGCCTGCTGGGCCTTCAACGTGATCGCCCGGGCGACCTCGATCTCGCAGTACAGGTGCGCGGCCCGGTGCTGCAGCGCCTGGAACTCGCCGATCGTGCGGCTGAACTGCTTGCGTTCGCCGAGGTAGCGGGTAGTGCGGGCCAAGACCTCGTCGGCGATGCCGACCAGCTCGGACGCCACCACCGCACGCGCCAGGTCCAGCACGCGGTCGAGCAGCGGCCGGCCGCCGTGCAGCGGGCCGATCAGCGCGTCGGCGCCGACCTCGACCGCGGCGAACGCGATGCGGGCGGCGTTGTGCGCATCGACCATCGCGGTGCGCTCGATCGTCACGCCGTGGCTGGCCGGCTCGACCGCGAAGAGGCTGATGCCGTCGTCGTCGTTGCTCGCCCCGGCGGTGCGCGCGACGACGATCAGCAGCCCGGCGACGTGGCCGTCGACGACGAAGGTCTTGTGCCCGTCGAGCCGGAAGCCGCTTCCGCTCTGCTGCGCCGCCAGCGCGATCGACTGCGGCTGGTGCTTGGGCTTCTCGTCGAGCGCCAGCGCGGCGATCAGCGAGCCGCGGGCGATCGCCGGCAGCCACTTCGCCTGCTGCTCGGCGCTGGCGCCGTCGGCCAGCAGCGCCGCAGCGATCACTGCGCTCGACAGGAACGGCGACGGGGTCAGCGTGTGGCCCAGCGCTTCGCCGATCACGCCGGCCTCGACCGCGCCCAGGCCGAGCCCGCCATGGGCCTCCGGAATCAGCGTGCCGGTGAAGCCCAGCTCGGCGAAACGCTGCCACAGCGCCGGCGAATAGCCTTCCGGGCTGCGGCTGTCGCGCAGCGCCCGCAGATGCGTCACCGGCGCCTGCTCGGTCAGGAACGCGCGCACGCTGTCGCCGAGCATCGATTGTTCTTCGGTCAGTGCCAGAGCCATCGCAAGGTCCGTGATGAAAGGGTGTGTGTCGGGCCGTCAGCGGTGCGGGCGCGCCGTCGGCCGGTCATGCGCCGGGCAGCTCGAGGATGCGCTTGGCGATGATGTTCAACTGGACCTCGCTGGTGCCGCCTTCGATCGAGTTCGCCTTCGAGCGCAGCCAGTTGCGTGCCGCGGCGCCTTCGTTCGAGCGGGCGCTCTCCCATTCCAGCGCGTCGCTGCCGCCGGCCGACATCGTCAGCTCGTTGCGCCGCTTGTTCAGCTCCGAGCCGTAGTACTTGAGCACCGACGAGAACGCCGGGTTCAGCTTGCCGCTCTTCATCAGCTCGCCGGCGCGCTCCATCGCCGCCTTGAACGCGATCTCGTCGATCTCGAACTCGGCGATCTGCGCGCGCAGCAGCGGGTCGGCGAGCCGGCCGGCGGCCTCGGCGCCGACGCCGGCCTTGGCGATCTGGCCGAGCGTCTTCAGGCTGGCGCGCTCGCCCATGCCGCCGATCATCGAGCGCTCATGGGTCAGCAGGTACTTGGCGATCTCCCAGCCGGCGTTGGGCTGCCCGACCAGGTTGCCCTTCGGCACCTTCACGTCGTCGAAGAAGGTCTCGCAGAACGGCGACTTGCCGGAGATCAGCGTGATCGGCTTGGTCGATACGCCGGGGCTGGCCATGTCGAACAGCAGGAAGCTGATGCCCAGATGCTTCCTGGCCGCGGGATCGGTGCGCACCAGGCAGAAGATCCAGTCGGCCTGATCGGCATACGAGGTCCAGATCTTCTGGCCGTTGACGACGTAGTGATCGCCGCGCAGCTCGGCCCGGGTCTGCAGCGATGCCAGGTCGGAACCGGCATTCGGTTCGGAATAGCCCTGGCACCAGCGGATCTCGCCGCGGGCGATCTTCGGCAGGTGCTCGAGCTTCTGCTCGTGGCTGCCGTACTTCAGCAGGGCCGGCCCCAGCATCCAGATGCCGAAGCTGTTGAGCGGCGGCCGGCAGCGCAGCCTCGCCATCTCCTCGCGCAGGATGCGGGTCTGCTCGCGCGACAGCCCGCCGCCGCCGTACTCGGCGGGCCAGTCGGGCACCGTCCAGCCGCGCTCGCCCATCGCCTTCAGCCACTGCGCCTGGGCCTCGGACTGCGGCTTGTAGCGGCGGCCGCCCCAGCAGATGTCGGCCTCGCTGCGCACCGGCTCGCGCATCGCCGGCGGGCAGTTCGCCTCCAGCCAGGCACGGGTTTCGTTGCGGAAGGTATCGGAAGTATCGGAAGAAAGAGCGGAAGCGGAGTCGGCCATCTGGGTCTCCTGCGGGCACGGGTCGCCTTCCGGGGCGCCCGCCTGCATTCTGTGTCAGAGAATCATCGGAAGGATGGACAGCGGGGCAGCGAAAGCCGGATCAGATCGTGACCCCGCCGTCGACGACGATGCTCTGGCCGGTGACGAAGGTGCCGGCGCGCGAGGCGAGGAACACCGCGGCGCCGGCGATCTCGTCCGGTTCGCCGATGCGCCGCAGCGGCGCGCCCGAGGTCGCCTTCTTCAGCGTGTCCGGGTTCTCCCACAGCGCGCGGGCGAAGTCGGTCTTGATGAGGCCCGGCGCGATGCAGTTGACGCGTATGTTGTGCGGACCGTACTCGACCGCCAGGTTGCGGGCGAGCTGGAAGTCGGCCGCCTTCGAGATGTTGTAGGCACCGATGACCGGTGAACCGCGCAGCCCGCCGATCGACGACACGATGACGATCGCGCCGTCGCGCCGCTCGATCATCTGCGGCACCGTGAACTGGATCAGCCAGTGGTTGGCGACCACGTTGTTGTCGAGGATCTTGCGGAACTGGTCGTCGGCGATGCCGGCCATCGGCCCGTAGTACGGGTTCGACGCGGCGTTGCATACCAGGATGTCGATTTTGCCGAACGACTGGTTCGTGCGGTCGACCAGCGCGCGCAGCTCGTCCTTCGACGAGATGTTGGCGGGCACGGCGATCGCGGTGCCGGCGCCGCGGGCCGCGTTGATCGCCGCGGCCACCTCGTCGCAGGGGCCGGCCTTGCGCGACGAGATGACGACCTTGGCGCCTTGCTCGGCCATCCGCTCGGCGATCGCCTTGCCGATGCCGCGGGATGAGCCGGTGATGACTGCGACCTTGCCGGTCAGATCGAACAGGGACATCGGGAGGTCTCCTCTGGGTTTTCCCGGCAACATACCAGAGTTTCCAAATTCGCGATCAGCGCGGCGGCGGCGACTTCGTCAGCTCGGCGCGCACCAGCCGCAGCCGCTGCTTGACGCGGGCGGCATTGGCCGGGCCCATCCGGATCATGATCTTGCGGCCGGCCGACAGCTTCTCGAGTTCCGGATCCTCGAACTGGTACAGCACGCGCGGCTGGGTCAGCCGCACCGGACCGGAGACATCGGGCGCCGCGAGCATGTCGTCGATCGCGGCGATCACCCGGTCGTTGAAGTAGCGGTCGGGATAGCCGAGCGAACGATACTGCTGCTGCAGCAGCGGATAGAAGTGGATGTAGACGGCGGCGGCGGTGCGCGGGTCGATCGCCTCGGCCAGCCGCACGTACGGCGTGTAGCGGGCCTCGTTGGCCTTGCCGATCACCGTGCGCTCACCCTCCCGGTCGACGACGAAGCCGCCGGGCACCTGCTTGACCGGCATCAGCCGCGTGAACGCCTTCTCGCGCGGCAGGTTGTCCACCGTCGCGACGAAGCGGCGGATCAGCTCATCGGTATGGAAGAGCTCGATCCGCTGCGGGCCGACCAGCGATTTCAGCGCGGCCAGCGCCGGAGCGTCGCTCGCCGCCAGCTCGGGCAGCGGCGGCTGCGCCGGCGTGTCGGCCGGCGGAGACGGCAGCGGATGTTCGATCGGCGGCGGCCCGGCCGGTGCGGG
Source organism: Burkholderiaceae bacterium (assembly GCA_036826495.1). Lineage (GTDB taxonomy): Bacteria > Pseudomonadota > Gammaproteobacteria > Burkholderiales > Burkholderiaceae_E > DAISWF01. The sequence continues at coordinate 10,260 of DAISWF010000075.1, read as the reverse complement.
GGCGGGCGCCGCCGGCGGCGGCGGCGCGGTGGTGACGACCTCGGGCTCCGGCGTCGGGGTGGGCTTGCCCATGAAGTAGAACCACAGGCCGCCCGCCGCGAGCACGCCCGCGGCGATGAACAGCCACAGCGATGATTTGTTCATGGGATCCGGTCGCAGTCGTTGAGGGCGCCGATGACCTGTCGGGCGCCCGGGAATCGGATGGTCGCGCCGATAGCGTACACCAGCGGGCCGGCCGGTCCGTCAGCCGACGACCCGCTCCGGCAACGACTCGATCCGGCAGTGCGTCTGCGTGGCGCGCCGCCGGCCCCGAGCAGCGGCGGCGCAGTCGGCCTAAACTCTTGGATCCGCACATCGTGGTGCCCGATCATGCCCAGAGAGATGTTTCCGTTCGTTGCGTCGAGCAGGTTCCAGCACCGGCCGGGGTCCGGCCTGTGGTTCGCGTTCCGCAAGCGGCAGCTTCTGGTCGTGGAGTCGTGGTCGGTGCCGCGCGGCCCGTCGCTCGATCTGTACGGCGTGGCGCCGTTGCGCGTGCAGTTTCTCGGTCACCTGGGCGGCGAACCCTGCTATTCGGCCGAACTGCCGGCCGACGTCGAGCCGCCCGAGGGCAGCCAGTTCCGCGATCTGCGCCAGCTCTTCGGTCGCCTCGACGATGCGACGATGGCGGTGGCCGGGCGCGCGGTGCAGATCATGGAATGGGACCGTACCCATCAGTTCTGCGGCGCCTGCGCATCACCGACGGTGCCGCACGAGCGGACCCGGGCGCGGGTGTGCACGAATCCGGGCTGCGGGCTGGAGCACTATCCGCGGCTCGCGCCGGCGATGATCGTCGCGGTGGAGCGCGGGCCCGAGATCCTGCTGGCCCGCTCGCCGCACTTTCCGCCGGGCATCTACAGCGTGCTGGCCGGCTTCGTCGATCCCGGCGAAAGCGCCGAGGATGCCGTGCGTCGCGAGGTGTTCGAGGAAACCGCGATCCACGTCGACAACATCCGCTACTACGGCAGCCAGGCGTGGCCGTTTCCGAATTCGCTGATGCTGGGTTTCCAGGCCGACTATGCGGGCGGCGAGATCGTGCCCGAGGCCGAGGAGATCGAGGACGCGAAGTTCTTCCACGTCGAAGATCTGCCCAAGCGGTTCCCCGGGCGGGTCAGCATCGCGCAGTGGCTGCTCGACGATTTCTGCGAGCGGCACGGGCGGCCGGTGGTGCGCTGACGAGGGCTTGCCCGTCTCGTTCAGCCGAATACCACCCGGCGTGACAGCAGAGCGTCGACCTCGTCCGCGCCGTAGCCGTACTGCGCCAGCACCTCGCGGGTGTGCTCGCCGATGCGCGGTGACGCGGGCACCGGATGGCCGGCCGCGGCGGCGGTGGTGCCGGGAAGCGCCGCGAACGGCAGCTCACCCAGGCCCGGCTGCTGCAGCCGTCCGAAGAACCCCATGTGCTGCACCTGCGGATCGGCGACGAAGCGCGGGTAGTCGTTGATCTCGGCATGCAGCACGTCGTGCTCGCGCAGCAGCGCCACCCATGCGGCGGTGGTGCGGGTCGCCAGCACCTGCGCCACCTCGTCGTTCAACGCCGGGCCGATCTTCAGCCGGTCCGCGTTGGTCTTCTTCGCCGGGTCGTCCAGCCATTCCGGCTTGCCGAGCGCCCGGCACAGCCCGGCGAACATCGTGTCGTTCAGCGCGAACACCATCACGTGCGAGTCCAGCGTGCGGAAGGTGCCGTTCGGATAGCTGGCCGCGACCGGCGGCGCGCCGTCGCGGACACGTTCATCGATGATCGCCGAGTTCTGCACCGCGGCCATCGTCGCCAGCAGGCTGACCTCGACATGCCGGCCGACGCCGCGGCGCTCGCGCCGGAACAGCGCGCCGGCGATCGCATGCGCGGTGTAGAGGCCGCAACTGACGTCGGCCACGTATAGATTCACGCGGCGCGGCGCGCCCCGTTCATCGCGGTTGGCCACCATCAGGCCCGACATCGCCTGCAGCACCGAGTCGGTGCCGGGCCGATCGACGTACGGCCCGCTGCTGCCGAAGCCGGAGACCGATGCGTAGACGACGCGCGGATTGACGGCCTTGACCGCTTCGTAGCCGATGCCCAGTCGCTCGGCGACACCGGGACGGAAGCTCTGGATCACGACGTCGGCGTCGCGCACCAGCCGCGCCAGCACCGCGCGGCCTTCGGCCGATTGCGCATCGACCGCGACGCTGCGCTTGCCAGCGTTGAACGCCAGCGCCAGCGCGGTGAACCCTTCGCGCGCGATTCCCATCGCACGCGCCCAATCGCCCTGGGCAGGCTCGACCTTGACGACGTCGGCCCCGCCCTGGCGCAGCAGCAGCCCGGCATAGGGGCCGGCGATTCCCTGGGACAGATCGATCACGCGGAGGTCTTCGTAGAGGTCGTTCATGGCTCGGTGGCGGTGTGGCGAAGCGGGTGCAGCAGCACGGACGGCCTGATTGTGCCCGATCGGTTCCCCCGTCGTCCGGTTGCCCCGGCCTGCGGGCATTGCGCCGCCCGACACCCGTCCGCGCGGGACGTGCCGGCCGCGGCAGCCTTCGGCGCCGACAATTCCCCGGTTCCAGGGCAGTCTTCATGCGGATCGGGACATCCGGGGTCGACCATGGCATCTGCGACCGCTGCGTCGAACCGTCGAACCACGCTCCCGAACGGAAGAACCATGCGTCTCGGACATCTGCTGGCGGCCGGCGGGGCCGTCGCCGCGCTCGCGCTGGCGGGCTTCGGCATCTGGATCGTCTCGCTGCCCGACGCGCCTGCGCCGCCGGCCGCCCCGCCGCTCGCCGACGGGGAAGCGCGCGCGACGATCGTGGCACTGAAGCCGCCCAAGCGCGTCCGCCCGCTGATCGCAGTCATCGGCATCAACGACGCGACCGAGGTCACCGACTACCTGATGTCGTACGGCATCCTCAAGCGTGCCGATGTAGCCGACGTGATCGCGCTGGCCACGCGGCCCGGACCGGTGAGGCTGTATCCGGCGCTGACGGTGCAGCCGCAGGCGACGGTCACCGATTTCGATGCGCGGCACCCGGACGGCGCCGACTATGTGATCGTGCCCGCGATGAGCCGGGACGACGACCCGGCGGCGCTCGAATGGATCCGCGGCCAGGCGTCGAAGGGCGCGATCATCATCGGCGTGTGCGCCGGCGCGAAGGTGGTCGGCGCCACCGGGCTGCTCGACGGCCGGCGGGCGACCACCCACTGGTACTTCGTGAACGCGCTGCGCGACGCCCATCCCGGCATCCGCCTCGTCGCCGATCGCCGGCTGGTGGTCGACCGGCCGGTGGCGACGACGACCGGCATCACCGCATCGATGCCGATGATGCTGACCCTGATCGAGGCGATCGCCGGCCGCGACAAGGCCGCCGCCGTCGGCCGCGAGCTCGGCGTCGCCGGCTGGGATGCCCGCCACGACAGCGCCGCGTTCCGCTTCAACCGACCGTTCGCGGTGACGGTGCTCGGCAATCTGCTGACGTTCTGGAAGCGCGAGCGGTTCGGCATCGGCCTCGAGCCCGGCGTCGACGAAGTGTCGCTCGCGCTGGTCGCCGACGCCTGGTCGCGCACCTACCGCTCGCGCGCGGTGACGTTCGCCGGCACCGCCGACCCGATCGAAAGCCGCTACGGCATCCGGATCATCCCCGAGCAGGTCGCCGCCGACTGGCCGGCCGGCCGACGCCTCGCGATCGACGACCGTCCGCCCGCGCAGGCGCTCGACCAGACCCTGCAGGCGATCACCGACCGCTATGGCGGCCGCACCACCGACGTCGTCGCGATGCAGCTCGAGTATCCGAGGCATGCGGCGCAGCCGCCGGCATCGCGATGAACGTCGGCGCGGCGAGCGCCGCGAAGCGAGGAATGAGCGGGCCTCGATCCTATTTGGGCGCCGTGCTGTCCGCCCTTATCCCCGCGGTCCGCACGATCCCGCCCCAGCGTCCGTATTCGGTGCGCAGGTAGGAGCCGAACTCGTCGAGCCCCATCGTGAACGGCGCCATGCCGAGCGAATACAGCCGGGTCTGCGTGTCCGGCTGCTTCACCAACTGGTCGACGATCTCGTTGATCCGCAGCAGCACCTCGCGCGGGGTCTTGGGCGGCGCCAGCAGACCGACCCAGGCCGCGTCCAGGTCGATCGGGTAGCCCTGTTCGGCGAGGGTCTGCAGCGTCGGTTCGCCGGCGAAGCGGTTGTTCGACACCAGGCCGAAGATCTTCAGCTTGGCCTTGTTGCTGAGCGCGATCGTGATCGGCAGCAGCGCGACGTCGACCTGTTCGGACATCACCGCGACCGCGGTCGGCGCCGAGCCGCCGTACGGCACGTGCAGCATCTTCAGTCCGTACTTGAGCCTCAGCGCCTCGGTCATCACCTGCGCCGACGACCCGACGCCGCTCGATGCGTAGGTGAGCTCCTGGCGGCGGCCGAGCTCCATGACCTCGCGCACCGTCGTCGCCGGCAGCGACGGCTTGCCGACCAGGATGTAGTCGACCTTGGCGATCGCCGCCGCCGGTGCGCAGGCGCGCGCGTCGTAGCGGATGTCGCCGTAGACGGCCGGATTGATCGAATGGGTGTCGGCGCTGGCCACGACGAACGTGGTGCCGTCGGGCGGCGCGTTGTAGGCGATCTCGGAGCCGATCATGCCGACCGCGCCGCCGCGGTTCTCGACGAACACGCTCTGCGACAGCGCGCTCTGAAGCTGCGGCGCGATGAAGCGGCCGATGATGTCGATCGCGCCGCCGGGCGGGTAGGGCACGATGAGGCGCACCGGCCGTGTGGGCTGCCAGCCCTGGGCATGGGCCGCGCCGAGCGGCAGGCAGGCGGCGCCGGTCGCGATCAGCCATCGGCGGCGCCCCGTCCGCACGGCCTCGGGGGGCAACGGATTCGGCCGGAGTGCGCTGACCATCGATAGGCTCCCTTCGTTGGTTGGTCTTAGTAGTCGGGTGAGGGGTCGGGCGAGGAGGGGCCGGGCGGCCGGCTCGCCAGGTCGCGGCCCGGCTCGCGCCGGTCGATGAACGACTGCAGGTCCGCATGGAAGCGCGCCGCGTGCTCGACCATCGGAAAGTGGCCGCAGCGGTCGTAGACGATCAGCCGTCCGCGCGGCAGCTTCGCGACGCAGTCGCGCGCCGATTCGAGCGAGGCGCCGCGGTCGTCGCGACCCCAGAACACACAGGTGTCGACCTGCACGTCGGCCAGGCGTTCCAGCACCCGGTAGCGGGCGAAGCGGCGCGGATCGCTCATCGAGGCGATCGTCTCGTGCCAGTAGGGCGCGATCCACGGCTGCGCATAGGCGAGCGTCAGCAATGTCGGCAACGGTTCGGGGATCGCCGAACCGTCATGCATCGTGCGGGCCAGCCGTTCGCGCCAGGCGGCCTCGTGCGAGTCGGCGACGCACGGCGCGTAGTTCTCGTGCGTGCGGCGCACGGCATCGACGAGCTGCGGCTCGGTATTGAAGGCCGAGCCGCTGCCGTTGATGATCAGCCGCTCGACGCGCGCCGGATGCGCGAAGTACAGATTGAATGCGATCAGCGCGCCGTACGAGCTGGCGCAGACGCCGTAGCGGCGATGGCCGACGGTCTCCATCAGCGCGGCCAGATGGTCGACCTTCGCGCCGACATCGACCTTCTCCGGCGCGAGCGTCGGACGCGTGAAGCCATGGCCCGGCATGTCGGGCGCGATCACGTGATGGCGTTCGGCCAGCGCTTCGAGGTTGCGCAGCCAGATGTCGCAGGTGATCGTCAGTCCGTGGATCAGCAGCAGCCCCGGCGCGCCGGGCGGGCCGGCGACCCAGCAGCGCGTCGGCACGCCGCCGACGTCGATGAACTTCATTCTCATCGCACGACCCGGCCGCAAGTCAGCGTGCCGCGGACGCGATCGCCCGCAGCCGGTTCAGGTTGTCGACCTCCACATGGTGGACACCCTGCTCGATGCCGGCAGCCATCCGGCCGGGCCGGTACATCCGCGACGACAATCCCTGCTGCATCATCTGCAGCACCGCCTTGTCCTCGGAGACCACCTTGTTCTGATAGTCCCGGTAGGCGACCACCCGGGCCTCGAAGTCCGGCTCGTCGAAGTAGCGCTTCGGAAGCAGCGTGTAGGTGGTGATCCGCGAGCGGGTCGGCGACAGCGGCCAGGTGACCGATGCATGGATCGTGTCGATGCGCACGAACAGCGTGAACGTCGGCCGCAGCCGGCCGGTCGCGGCGAAGTCGGCCGGCCGGTCGTGCATCCACGGCATCGGCCCGAATACCGGCTGGCCGGTCAACGTCGACGGGCCGGAGTTGAAGGTCGCGTAGTAGCCGCCGTCCTCGCGCGGCGCGAAGCGGAATGCGTCGGACGTGAACTGCCGGCCGTTGGTGGTCTTGTGCACGACGTTCACGTGGTAGAGGTCGATCAGGTTCTCGACGACCAGCTTCCAGTTGCACTCGACATCGTTGACCGACGTGATCGCCAGCCGGCATTCGTCGTGCTGCAGATAGGCGAAGTCGCGTTCCAGGGTCCGGACGTGCTCGGACAGCGGTGCGGCGTCCGGGTCGAAGTTGATGAACAGCCAGCCGTGCCAGTCCTCGACGCGGATCTGCGGCAGCCGGAAGCTGCGGACATCGAACCCGGCGGTTTCCTGCGTGCGCGGCGCGAGCAGCAGCCGGCCGCCCAGATCGTAGGTCCAGCCGTGGAACGGGCAACTGAATGCACGCCGGTTGCCGGTCCCCGGCTCGACGACGCGCACCGCGCGATGCAGGCAGGTGTTCGAGAACGCCGTCAGCTTCCCGTCGGTTCCACGCGCGATGACCACCGGCTCGCCGAGCAGGTCGAATGCCGAATAGTCGCCTGGCCGCTCGAACGATTCGGCGCGGCCGCAGCAGAGCCATTCCTTGAAGAACACATGCTCGCGCTCCAGCTCGAGGAACGCCGGGTCGGTGTAGATCGCGCTGGGCGAATGGCGGGCCGATGCGACCGGATGCAGCGTGTCGGCCGACTCGGCCAGCACGCGTTCGAATGTCTCGCGATTCATCTGCTGTCTCCTGCGAACGGATGCGACGGCGGCGCGCTCAGAGCGCGATCGCGTCGAATAGCGAAGCGAGCGGCGGGTGGACGAAGCGGCCGCGCTCGAGAATCGGTTCGCCGTCGATCCACAGCGACTGGTCTTCGACGACGCCGTCCGGATGGTTCTCGCCGCCGCCCTCGACCCACCACGGCAATCCCAGCCCGATCGCATTGCGGCCGACGACGCGGATCTCCTCGATGAACGACCGGCCGGTGCTGCGTGCCGCCGGATTCAGGCCGACGGTCAGATGGATGACGCCGCCGTAGGCGCCATGCCCGGCCCGCTTGAGCGCCCGTTCGAGCAACGCGCGATCGACGCCGCCGCCGTTCACTCCTCGCACCGTGCCCTCGACCTCCAGGCGCAGCGGCTCCTCGAGCCGGGTGAAGTAGCGATGGCACACCGATTCGATCGCGATGACGCCGCGCGCCGAATCCGGCTGCGGCTGGAACAGCGCGGAGCCCGGCACCGTGTGCGCGCCGGGGGCGACCGCATGACGCTGCTTGGCGGCGCCGGGCGGACCGATCAGGCATTCCAGCTCGGTGCCGGCCGGCGACGTGATCCGGCAGCGCCGGCCGGCCGCATCGGCGAACAGGCGGTCGACCGCCGCCTGCAGCGCGAACAGCGCGTCGAAATCGTCGGTGCCATAGAGCCGTGCGAACGCATCGGCGTCGAGATCGCCCATCAGCAGATAGCGGACGCGGCCCTGCTTGTTCGCCTGCTCGAACGGGCCCGAGCCCGCCAGGTACGGGAAGCTGAGATCGAGCCACACGTCGCAGTGACCGACCGCCGCGACCACCGGCTCGGGGATGTGCGGATCGGCCAGCCGCCCCTGGAACGGCAGTTGCGCGAACGTCAGCACCGTCGCGGCCGCGCCCGCGGCGGCGACGCCATCGGCCAGTGCGCCGACCAGCCCGGCATCGCTGCGATCATCGGCCGTCACCACCACCTGGTGTCCGGCCTCGATGCGGAAGTGGTCGCGCAGCAGCCGCTGGACGGCGCGCACGAGCGCTGGATGGGACGGTTGCATCGCGAATCGCCGTGGCCGCATGCGCGACGGTGGGTTGAGCGTGGGGGCCGATATGGGCGACAATTCTTGCTGCGCTCGGATTTTTAGTCAAGTGACTTGAATGAGAGTATCGAAACTTGAGGCGTCGGAGGTGACCGGTCAGACAGCCGGCCGCGACTCCGGCCTGCCGTTGCAGATCGGCGAGAAGCTGCGGGTCGCCCGCAAGGCCAGGCGGATGAAGATGCGCGAGCTGGCCGATCGGGTCGGCTGCTCGGAGAGCCTGATCTCGAAGATCGAGAACGACCGCGTGTTTCCGTCGTTGCCGATGCTGCACCGGATCGCCGCGGAGCTGGGCACGACGATCGGCCGGATGTTCGATGCCGATGCGCCCGAACGCGGCCAGGTGTCGCGCGACGGCCGCCGGCCGATCGTCAGCCTGCAGGCGATCGGCCGCGGCGGCGGCGAAGGCATCCGGCTCGAAGGCGTCGCGCTGAACGGCGAGCTGCTGTACGGCTCGATCCACGTCGTCGAGGCCGGCGGCGACAGCGGCGGCAGCATCACCCATGTCGGCGAGGAGCTCGCGTTCGTGCTCGAGGGCGAGATCGAGATCATCGTCGACAGCACGCCGTTCCGGCTGTCCAAGGGCGATTCGATCTTCTTCGCCTCGGAACGACCGCATCGCTATCGCAATCCCGGCAGCAGCGTGGCGCGCGTGCTGTGGGTCAATACGCCGCCGACGTTCTGAAAGCCTGCCCATGCCGCCCTGTCTCGCCCCCGACCTGCGTCGCACCTGGCTGTTCGGGCCCGGCGCCGATGCGGCCGCTCACGATGCGATGCTCGGCAGCGGCTCGGATGCGCTGATCGTCGATCTGGAAGACCTCACGCCGCCGCCCCGGCGCAGCGAAGCGCGCGAGCTGCTGGCGCGCTACGTCCAGGGCTGCCGAGCGCTCGGCCGGTTCGCCGCGATACGCATCAATGCGCTGCAGACCGACGGCATGTTCGACCTGGCTGCGGCGATGCGCTGCCGGCCCGATGCGATCGTCTATCCGATGGCCGAACGTGCGGCGCAGATCGATGCACTGGAGGCCGCGATCGCGCATTGGGAACATGCGCAGGGTCTGGAGCCGGGCGGGGTCGAGATCGTCCCCGTCTGCGAGACGGCGCTGGGCGTCGTCGACGTGCGGCTGCTCGCCGCCGCCAGCCCGCGGATCCGCTGCGCGATCCTCGGCGCCGAGGATCTGGCCAACGATCTCTGTGCCGAGCGCGGGCCCGATGCGATCGAGCTCGAGCACTCGCGCCGCCGCTTCGTGCTGGAGTGTCGGGCGGCCGGCATCGAGCCGATCGATGCGCCGTACACGTTCAGCGATGCCGACGGCGCCGTGCGCGAGGCGCGCGCGTCGCGCCGGCTGGGCTACCGCAGCAAGTCGCTGGTGCGGCCCGATCACGCGCAGCCGCTGAACGCGGTGTTCACGCCGGACGCCGACGAACTGCGACGCGCGCAGGCCATCGTCGACGGCTTCGACGCCGCGCGGGCGCGCGGTGAAGACCGCGCCCTGGTCGACGGCCTGTGGGTCGAGGTGCCGACCTATCGAAATGCGCGGCGGCTGATCGAACGGGCGCGGCGGCTGGCGGCGGGAGAGGGCGCCGCTCAGCCTGAGACGCCTCGGCTCAAGCGAGGGTGAGTTCCAGCCGCTTGCCGAGTGCCTGGATTGCTGCCGCCACCCCATCGATCTTCGAGGTGTGCTTGAGGTCGACCAGGCGGTTGACTTCCTGCGGCTTGACCGCCAGCCTGCGCGCCAACTCCGCCGGACGCACCTTCTGTCGCAGCATCTCGTTGAGCAGCAGTACCTTGGCGGCCAGGCTGGGCGGCAACTCGACGAAGGGCCGGCCCTTCTTCACGCGGGATGGCAGCGGCACGGCGCGGCGATCTTCGAAGTAGAAGTCCATCGCAGTTTCGAGCGCTTCCCGAGCTCGGCTCAAAGTCTCGGCTTCCGATCGGCCGCCAGTCAGTGCTTCCGGAAGATCCGGAAACGTGGCAAGCCATCGATCACCATCACGAGTGATATTCACCGGGTATCGCATGGCAGTGCAATCGTGTAGTGAAGTTCTTGAGAACTGGAATTCCACTGGCGATCAGGCCGGAAAAGCCATCAAGGCTAGACATCATGGTCGCCCATGAAGTGCGGGAGGCCGATCTCCCGGCATCGTAG
>DAISWF010000074.1:0-20981 GCA_036826495.1 Burkholderiaceae bacterium | reverse complement strand
TCACGACGACCGACCTGTCCGGCGACAGCACGGTGACGGCGGTGACCGGCGGCGATGTAACGTCGGCCGAGAACGCCACGACGGCGGTCGACAACCTCGACGAGCTGATCACGACGGTCAACTCCGAGCGGGCGACCTACGGCGCGGTGCAGAACCGCTTCCAGACGGTGATCGCGACCTTGAACGTGTCGGTCGAGAACCAGACCGCCGCGCGCAGCCGGATCATGGACGCCGACTTCGCGTCCGAGACCGCCGCGCTGACCCGCGCGCAGGTGCTGCAACAGGCCGGTACCGCGATGCTGTCGCAGGCCAACGCCGCGCCGCAGAACGTGCTGAGCCTGCTGCGCTGACCGGTTCCGCGCCCCGGCCGGCCGGCTTCCGCGAGGAGGCCGGCCGCTGACCGGAGCACCCGGGCAGACCGCCTGGCCCGGCCGATCCGCACGGATCTGCCGGGTTTCATGACGTTTTTTCTTCGATCCGCAATCGGATCGGGGGCCTACGCTGCATTCCGTCAGAAACCTCCGTTGCCGCAGGCGACGCAGATACGGGAGTGCCGTCTTGGCTCAGATAATCAATACCAACCTGCCCTCGCTGAACGCGCAACGCAATCTTTCAGCGACCGGCAGCGACCTCGCGCAAGCTGTTCAGCGCCTGTCGTCGGGTCTGCGAGTGAACAGCGCCAAGGACGATGCCGCCGGCCTGGCGATCGCCGAACGGATGAGCGCGCAGGCGCGCGGCATGACCGTGGCGATCCGCAATGCCAACGACGGCATCTCGATGGCCCAGACCGCCGAGGGCGCACTGGGCCAGGTCAGCGACATGCTGCAGCGGATGCGCGAGCTGGCGGTGCAGTCGATGAACGCCACCAACGGCGAATCGGACCGTGCGAACCTGGACGCCGAGTTCCAGCAGCTCGCCGCGGAGATCACCCGCACGATCGCCGGCACCCAGTTCAACGGCCTGACGATCCTCGGCGCCGATGCCGGCACCCTGACCTTCCAGGTCGGTGCAGGCACCACCGCCAACGACAGCCTGAACGTGACCTCGGTGGACCTGTCGGCCGACGCCAGCGTCGGTGCGGTGACCGGCGGTGCCGTGACCGACGTGACGACCGCCACCGATGCGGTGAACAACATCGACGCGGTGCTGACGACGATCAACACCGAACGCGCGAACTGGGGCGCCGTGCAGAACCGCTTCGAGGCGGTGATCGGCATCCTGCAGGTGTCGGCCGAGAACCAGACCGCCGCGCGCAGCCGGATCATGGACGCCGACTTCGCCGCCGAGACCGCCGCGCTGACCCGCGCGCAGGTGCTGCAGCAGGCCGGCACCGCGATGCTGGCGCAGGCCAACCAGATTCCCAACTCGGTGCTGCAGCTCCTGCGCTGACGGCCGTGGCGGAAGCGAGCGGCCGTCCGGCGCCGACGAACGGCGCGGCGGCGCGGCTCAAGTCCGGCGCCAGGGGGCCGATCTCTACCGGAAGGTGCCGCTGAGTCAGGCCCGCGGCAGCATGCCGCCCACTGGCCCGGCCACCGCCCGATTTCCGTCACTTCCGGAGCTTCAAGATGGCCACGATCACCGCATCGACCGGCACGATCGACGTCAACGCGATCGTCACGCAGTTGATGTCCCTGGAACAGCAGCCGATCAAGAAGCTCGATACCAAGATCAGCACGATCTCCGGACAGATCTCGGCGGTCGGCAAGCTGAAGAGCGCATTCAGCGCGCTGCAGGACGCGGCGCGCAAGCTGACGAACACCAGCACCTGGTCGGCCGCCACCGGCAGCTCCAGCGACGAGACCGCCGTCGGCGTGACCACCGGCGCGGGCGCCCCGCCAGGCACTCATTCGGTGACGGTCGGCAAGCTCGCGCAGAACCAGACGATGGTCAGCGGCCGCATCGCCTCCTCGAGCACCGTGATCGGCGGCGGCACGCTGCATCTGCAGATGGGTTCCGGCGCCGGCGGCGCGTTCGCCGCCGATCCTGACCGGCCGGCGGTCGACATCACGGTGCCGGCCGACGCGACGCTCGCCCAGGTGCGCGACGCGATCAACCGCGCCGATGCCGGCGTCAGCGCCTCGCTGGTCAATGACGGCGGCCAGATGCGGCTGATGGTGCGCAGCACCGCCAGCGGCGTCGCCAACGCGTTCCAGCTCACCGCGACCGACGGCGCCGGCAGCACGCTGTCGCAGTTCGCCTCGGCCAGCCTGACCCAGACCACCGCGGCGCAGGATGCCGAGTTCGAGATCGGCGGGCTGGCGCTGACGGCGTCCAGCAACCACGTGGAGAACGTGCTGGACGGCGTGACCCTGGACCTGAAGAAGGAAGGCGGCACCAGCACGCTGACGGTCGCCAGCGACAAGGATTCGATCCGCAAGACGATCGATGCGTTCGTGACCGCCTACAACACGCTGAACACCACCTTGCGCGACCTGACCAAGTACGATGCGGCGACCAAGACCGCCGGCATCATGCAGGGCAACACCGTGATCGTGCAGGCGATGTCGCGGATGCGCGACATGGTCACGCAGACCGTCGGCAGCGGCGCGCTGTCGTCGCTGTCGCAGGCCGGCATCGAGATCCAGCGCGACGGCTCGCTGTCGATCGACGAATCGAAGTTCGCCAGCGCCGTCGCCACGCCGTCGGCGCTGCGGGCATTGTTCTCCGGCAGCGGCACCACCGGCACCGGAACAACCGGCACCGGCACAGGCACCAGCTCCGGAATCGGCATCGCCCGCCGGCTGGATACCGCGATCACGCAGTTGCTCGGCGTGAACGGCGCGATCACCGGCGCCAACGACACGCTGACCAAGCAGCGCACCCGCATCGAGGACAACAAGGAGCGGCTGGAAGCGCAGTTGACCCTGACCGAGGCCCGGCTGCGCAAGCAGTACACCGACCTCGATACGAAGGTGTCGAGCATCCAGAGCGCCGGCAATGCGCTGATCGCGCAGCTTTCGAATCTGTAGAGCCGGCCGCACGCCGGACGAAACCCGGCTTTGGCCGCCTTTTTCCGGCGGCACGGGGGTCAAGCGGCGGCCGTGGAAGTCGATAACCATCTGTAGCGGCGATTCTGTGCCGCCTCTCAGACGGGAATACCGATGTTCGCTGCGTACCGCACCCCCTCGAACTCCTACCGCGACGTCGCGGTCCAGACCGCGATGACCGATGCCACCCCGCACCGGCTGATCGCGATGCTGTACGAAGGCGGGCTCGACGCGATCGGGCGGGCCCGCCAGGCGCTGAAGACCCATGACGTCCGGGTCCGCGGCGAGGCCACCACCCGGGCGATCCGGATCCTCGAGGAAGGGCTGACCGCGTCGCTGGACGACCGTGCCGGCGAGCTGGCGGGCCGGCTGCGCTCGCTGTACAAGTACATGGCGCACGGGCTGGTCCAGGCCAACCTGCGCGCCGATGACGCCAAGTACGCCGAGATCGCCAGGCTGCTCGGCGAGCTGCGCGACGGCTGGGCCGGCATCGCGCCCGGCCGCTGAGCCGGGCCGCCACGTCTCCCCTCCCCCTCTTCTCCTGCGAGTTCCAAGTGATGTCTGGTCTGCTGGACCATTACCGGCTTTTGCAGCATGCCAGCGACCGCCGGCTGGCGGCGGCGCGCGAAGGCCGCTGGCCCGAGGTGTGTCGTCTGGAAGACGAATGCCGGACGACGATCGACCGGCTGCGCGATGCCGCCAGTCGGGAAACGCTGTCTCCGGCGGACGTCCGGCGCAAGATGGACATCATGTTGAACATCGTGCGGACCGACGCCGAGGTGCGGCGCCTGGCGCAGCCCTGGTTGAACGATCTGGACCGGGTGCTGTCCGGCAGGCCGCGCCGCGACGCTTGACATCGGCCGCCGCGCCCGGGGAACATCGGATGGTCATTCCAGAGTTGTCGATGCCGCCGACCTTTCAGCCGCAGTTCCTGCCCGAGACCGACGCCGCCGAGCTCGCGCCGTTCCGCGTCAGCGGCCCGGTGGCGATCAAGGCGCTGCTGAAAGACCTGATCGTTCGGCGCGCGCTGATCGCGCTGTACGCACGCAACAGCTTCGAGGAGTTCGTGGTCACGCAGCTCGTGCGCTTCGACGACCGCAATCTCGATCTGGACTTCGTCACCGACGAGAGCCGGCGCAACGCGATGCTGTCGGGCGCCGGAGGCGTCGTCATCGGCTTTCTCGATACGATCAAGGTGCAGTTCGACGTCGATGAGCTGCGCGTCGTCGATTCGTCGGACGGGCCGGTGCTGCGCTGCTCGATGCCGGACGAGGTGTTCCGCATCCAGCGGCGCGACGCGTTCCGGGTCCGGCCGCTCGCCAGCGAGCCCGTGACCTGCCAGGTGCGCGATCACGTCGGCGGCGAAACCGGCTACCGGGTCATCGACTTCTCGGTCACCGGGCTGTCGCTGTCGGTGGCCCCCGGCGAGACCCTGCCCGAGGAAGGCGCGTCGCTGCGCCACTGCCGCATCGAGATCGGCCGGCGCATCGCGATTCCGTGCGACGTGGTCGTGCGCCACGTCAGCGCCGGGCTGCTGTCGGAGAACGGCGCCCACCGCGTGGGCTGCGAGTTCCAGCACCTGAGCAGCGAGGCCGAACGGTCGCTGCAGCTCGCGGTGATGGACATCGAGAAGCGCAGCCGAGCGACGCCGGCGCGCTGACGCCGGCCTGCCGGCGCGGCTGCGGCATCATTCGGATTCGCTTTTCGCCGTTGCTGAGTCTTGGCGTAGAGGATGAAACGGCACACACGGGTGCCGTTTCGCTTTCAGCGCATCAGCGACATCACCCGCTGCGTGGCCTCGGTCAGCGGCGCTTCGAGCAGCGGAAAGCCGGTGGCCAGCAGGATCAGTCCGGCGCCGATCGTCACCGGAAAGCCGACCGCGAACACGTTGAACTGCGGCGCGACCCGCGAGATGACGCCCAGCACCAGGTTCATGAACAGCAGCAGCGCGGTGAACGGCAGCGCCAGCGCCAGGCCCAGCGCGAACACGTCGGCGCCGAGCTGCACCGGCGACAGGCTGGCCCAGGAGGTCGGAAGGCCGGGCGCGATCGGGAACACCGAGAAGCTCTGCACCACCACCGCCAGCAGCAGCAGCGGGCCGTTCAGCGACACGAAGGTCAGCATCGAGAACGCATTGATCGTGCGGCCCACCGCGTTGGCCTGACCGCCGGCCGACGGATCGAAGTAGCCGGCGAACGACAGGCCCATCTGCAGGCCGATGATCTCGCCGGCCAGCTCGAACGCAGTGAAGATCAGTCGTGCGACGAAGCCGATCGCCAGGCCGATCAGCACCTCCCGGCCGACCAGCAGCAGCGCATGGGCCGAGCCCAGGTCCACCCCCTTGGGCATGTCGACGAACGGCGCGACCATCATCGCGATCACCGCGGCCAGCGCCACCCGGGCGCGCGCCGGAAAGCCGCGGTTCGACAGCAGCGGCGCCGAGGTCATCAGCCCGAGCACGCGGAACAGCGGCAGCAGGAATGCGCTCAGCCAGCCGATGAGCTGGGTATCGGTGAAGCTGATCACCGCGGAACTCCCAGGTGCGCGGCGCTCAGCCGACCCGCTCGCCGATGCTGCCGATCACCCGCTGCAGGTAATCGGTCAGCAGGGTCAGCATCCACGGCCCCAGCAGCACCAGCGTCACCGCGACCGCCAGCAGCTTGGGCAGGAACGACAACGTCGCCTCGTTGATCTGCGTGACGGCCTGCAGCACACTGACCAGCAGGCCGATCGCCAGCGCGACCACCAGCACCGGCGCGGCCACGATCAGCATCATCTCGAGCGCCTGGCGTCCGAACGTGACGACTCCATCGGCATTCATCGTCCGGCTCCGGCAAAGTCGGTGAGCATCGTCGTCATCACTGCGCTCCGAAGCTCGCCACCAGCGAGGCGGCCAGCAGGTTCCAGCCGTCGGCCAGCACGAACAGCATCAGCTTGAACGGCAGCGCCACCAGCACTGGCGACAGCATCATCATGCCCATCGACATCAGTACGCTGGCGACGATCAGATCGATGATCAGGAACGGCACGAACACCATGAAGCCGGCCTGGAACGCGGTCTTCAGCTCGCTGGTGACGAACGCCGGGATCAGCACCCGCAGCGGCATCTCGGGCGGAGCGACCTCGGCATCGAGACGGGCCATCCGCGCGAACTGCTCCAGGTCATGGCCGCGCGTCTGGCGGATCATGAAGCCGCGCAACGGCCCGGCGCCCTTGTCCAGCGCGTCGTCGAAGCTGATCTTCTGCTCCGAATAGGGCTTGTAGGCTTCCTGGTAGATCTTCTCCAGGGTCGGCCCCATGACGAACAGCGTCAGGAACAGCGCCATGCCGATCAGCACCTGGTTGGGCGGCGTGGTCTGCAGGCCGAGCGCCTGACGCAGCAGCGACAGCACGATGATGATGCGGGTGAAGCTGGTCATCAGCAGCAGGATCGCCGGCAGGAACGACAGCGCGCTGAACATCAGCAGCGTCTGCACCGGCACCGACCAGGTGGTGCCGCCGCCCGGGGCCGGCGTCGAGTTGACGGTCAGTGGCGACGGCTGGGCGCCGGCCAGCGGCGGCAGCACGAGCAGCAGCAGCGCGAGCAGCGCGGGCAGAATGCCAGGCAACAGCGCGGGCAACAGCGCGATCAGCCGGGCGGGCAGCGGGCGGCGCCGCGCCGCGCGCCGCGGCATCGAATCAGGAGCGGACATCGTTCTTGAACCGGGAAAGCAGGGTGGCGAAACGCGGGGCTTCGGGCTGGCCGTTGGCTGCGGCCGGCGACGCGACCCCATCGGGCGCCTCGTCGAGCGTGGTCAGCAGGTTGATCGACTGGCTGGTGACGCCCAGCACCAGCCATTTGCCGCCGGCCTCGACCACCGCGATCCGTTCGCGCGGGCCGAGCGCGGCGCCGCCTACGACCTGGACCGGGCCGCGCCGGCCCGGCCGGATCGTCTGCGCGCGCTTGAGCAGCGCCAGCGCCAGCGGAATCGCGGCGATGACCGCCGCGAACGCGAGCAGCGATGGCCAGATCGAAGGGGTCATCGTCAGTGGCGCCCGGCCGTCCGAAGCCACTGACGCGCCCCCTCGGGGGGCAGCGAACGAAGTGAGCGTGGGGGTTGTTTCATTTCACATCCGGTTCAGCCGGCGCATCCGTTCCGACGGCGTCACGATGTCGGTCAGGCGGATGCCGAACTTGTCGTTGACGACGACGACCTCGCCCTGGGCGATCAGGCAGCCGTTGACCAGCACGTCCATCGGTTCGCCGGCCAATGCATCCAGCTCGATCACCGAGCCCTGGGCGAGCTGCAGGATGTGCTTGATCGGGATCCGCGTGCGACCGAGCTCCACCGTCAACTGGACCGGGATGTCCAGGATCATGTCGATGTCGTTCTGCGGGCCGCCGGCCGTCGAGCCGGAGAGCTGCGGGAACAGGTGCGACGCATCCGAGGTGCGTTCCACCTCGGTGCTCATCGCCGTCGGCGCGGCGCGCTCCTGCTCGGCCAGCGCGGCCGCCCATTCGTCGGCCATCGCATTCTGGTCGTTGCTGTCAGTTGCCATCGTTGCTACCCATCAGTTCTTCGGGGCCGGGCAGGATCTTCTGGATCCGGATCGCGTATTTCCCGGCGGAGGTGCCGTAGCGGCGCTCGAACACGGGCACGTTGTCGATGTTGGCGGTCAGGGTCTGCTGCAGATCGAGCTCGATGAAGTCGCCGACCCGCAGCGCCAGCAGGTCCGACACCGTCGCGCCTGCATGCGCCAGGTTCGCGGCGATCTCGACCTCGGCGGTCTTGATCTGCTGGGTCAGCAGGTTCACCCAGCGCCGGTCGCTGACCTGCGAATCGCCCTGGACCGCGGAATACAGCGTGTCGCGGATCGGTTCGAGCGTCGAATACGGGATGCACAGGTGGATCTGGCCGCCGGATTCGCCGATCTCCACCGAGAAGCTGGTGGTGACGACGATCTCCGACGGGGTGGCGATCGTCGCGAACTGCGGCTGCATCTCCGAGCGCTGGTACTCCAGCGTCAGCGGATAGACGCCCGACCAGCTCTTTCCGTACTCCTCGCAGATCACCTCGACGATGCGCAGGATGATCCGGTTCTCGGTGGCCGAGAAGTCGCGGCCCTCGATGCGCGAATGGAACTTGCCGCTGCCGCCGAACAGGCTGTCGATGATCGTGAACACGAGCTGCGGTTCGCAGATCGCCAGGCCGTTGCCCCGCAGCGGCTTGACCGACAGCAGGTTGATGTTGGTCGGCACCACGATGTTGCGCAGGAAGTCGGAGTACTTCTGCACCTTCACCGGGCCCACCGACACCTCCGGATTGCGGCGCATGAAGTTGAACAGGCCGATCCTCAGGTTGCGGGCGAACCGCTCGTTGATGATCTCCAGGGTCGGCATCCGGCCGCGCACGATGCGCTCGGACGACGCGATGTTGTACGGGCGTACGCCGTCGGCCTGCCGCTCTTCGGTCTTCTCGGGGGCATCCCCCGAAACGCCCTCGAGCAGCGCATCGACTTCGTCTTGCGAAAGAAACTGGTCAGCCATTGCCGGTGCCGGGAAACGATGCGTCCGTCACTGGACGATGAATTGCGCGAAGTTGACTCCGGTCACTGGACCGGCGATCGTGGCGGGCTTGGCGGGCGCGCGGGGCGGCTCGGCCTCGGCGTCGGATTCCTCGTCATCTTCCTCTTCGACCTTCTTCTTTTTCTTCTTCTTCGATGCCGCCTTGGGCGGCGTCCAGCCGATCGCCTTGGCGGTCGCCTCGGCGATCTGCACCGCGAGCTTCTCCTTGCCTTCGAGCGACAGCAGCTCGGCCGCATGCTTCGACGACAGCAGCAGCAGCACGCGGTTGCGCACCGCCGGCATCAGCGACTTGATCTCCTCGGCGGCCTCGGCGTTGACGACCTCCAGCACCACCGCCACCTGAGCGAAGCGGTCCTCGTCGTCGGCCAGGTTCACGGTGAACGGCTCCAGATTGACGAACACCCGGGCCTTCAGCTCCTTCTTGCGCTTGGCTTCCTCGGCCGCATGGGTGTCGACCTCCTGCTCGCCGCCGCGTTTCATGAAGAACCATCCGCCCGCGCCACCGCCCAGCAGCAGCACTGCCGCCAGCACGATGATCAGCATCTTCTTGCTCTTGGGCTTAGCCGGCGCTTCCCTGGCATCCTCGGCCATCTGAACTCCCGTGACCCGGCTGCACCACACAGCCTGCGGAAACGATTATCGAGAGACTTTAGGGTCTGCTAACGCCGAATAAGCCGGGTTGTGCGCGGGTATTCGTCGCGCTGCGAGCGGGCGGCGGGTGCCTCCGTCAGGCGAACAGATCGAGCAGGCCGCGCGGCGCGGCGACGGCCGGCGCTGCCGCGGCCGTACCGCTGCCGGACCAGGCCTGTCCGGCGCCGGCATCGGCCGTGGCCGCCGGCTGGCCGTGGCCGCCGGCCCGCGGATCGCCGCCCTGTCCGACGTCCATCCGCCCCAGGGTCAGCCCCTGATCGGCGAGCATCGAACGCAACAGTGCGGAACTCTGCTCGATCGCCTGGCGGGTGTCCGGATGAGCGGCGGTGAATACCAGACGAGCGTCGTCGCCGTTCATCGTCAGCTCGATGCGCACCGGCCCGAGCTCCTTGGGCGACACGACGATCTCGGCCCGCTCGATGCCGCCGGAGACCAACGTGCTGATCCGCTCCGCGAACTCGGGCGCGAATGCCTGGCTGCCAAGCGGCGCATGCACCGTCGTGCTGACCGGCGGGGCGGACGCGACGGATGCCTCGGCGCGCGCCAGCGCACCGGCGAAACCGGCGGCCAGGCCGACCGGAGGTTCGCCGCCATGGCCGGCGACGCGGTCGTGGCGGGTCGGACCATCCAATGCGCCGACGCGCTCGGCCACGGCCTCGCGCGCCGACTGCGCGAAGCTCGCGGCGAACGCCTGCGCGGCCGCGGGCAGCGGCCGTTCGTCGTGATCCGCGCCGGCCTGCTGCAGATCCGTCGCGTCCAGCGCGGCGCGGCGGGTGCGCGCACCGGCGGCCGGACCGGCGGCCGGACCGGCAGCCGCGTCGCCGGGCGCTCCTGTTCCCGCTTCTGCTGCCGGGTCGCCGGCATCGGCAGAGCCGGCGGCATCGAGGGCCGCCGCGATCGCACGCTCGCCTGCCGGGCGCGGATCGGTCAGCGCCTGTATCGCCGGGTCGCCTGATGCGTCGCCTGATGCGCTTCCGGCGGCGTCGCCCGTCGTCCGCCGCACCGCGGCCAGCATCTGCGCCGCGGCCTCGGCGGTCGCGGCCGGCAGCGTGGCTTGAGCCGCGGCCGTCGCATCGGCGGTCGCCGGCGCGCCGGCCAGCAGTGCCAGCGTCGCGGCCAGCGCACGGTCGGCGTCGGTGGATTCGGCGGCGGCGGCATCGGCCTGCTCGCCGCGCGCGGCGGCGTCAGCAGCGGCAGCGTCGTCGGTGGTGATGGCATCGGCCGTGGCATCGGCACCGCGGTCAGGCCCCTGCGGCTTGGTCGTCCGTTCGCCGCCCTCGTTGCGCGCCGTCTGTTGCGCGCCGCCCGCGCGGGCCGTGTCGGATCGTGTCTTGGCTGCACCGCCGCTTTCGGATTTCGGCGCACCTTCATCGCTGCGCCGCGGCGCCGGCTCCGACGGCTTGGCGGCCCGGGCCGCCTGCGCGGCATCGGTCGCCGGCCGTGGCGCGGCTTCCACGGACGCCCGCTGCGCGGGCGTGCGGTTCCCCGAATCGGCGGCGCGGCCGTCGTGGGCGCGCTGCAGCTCCTTCAGGAAACCCGCGCCATCGGACGCCTCACCGGAACCCGGACTGTCGCTCAGGTAGTTCTTCAGCGCTGTCAGCGCCAGTTCCTTGATCATCATCGCTCCCCTGGGGTCGGTGTGCTGCGCGCGAGCCGGGCGGCCAGCTCGTCGGTTTCGAATTGTTCGCGGCGCTCCTGGCGCCGGGCGCGGGCTGCCACCTGCCGCTCGCGCAAGGTCTCGAATGCCTTCACCCGTCGTTCGGCCGCCATGAGCTGCCGGCGACGCTGCTCGGCATCGAACTGCAGTCTTTCGAGCTGGTGCGTCTGGTCCTGCACCGCGACGTCGAGCCGCTCGACGAACCGCTCGTGACGCGGCAGCAGGCGCGGGTCGACCGTGGTCAGCCGGGCCTTGGGCGCCTTGCGGTCGTAGTCGCGCCGGTATTCCTGCAAGGTGCCGAGCACCTGCTGCGCCTGGCGCGACGCGCGCTGCGCCTGTGCCGACACGCCGGCCGCCTCGTCGCGCCGGCGACGGCCGTGTTCGATCAGCATCTGCAGCAGACGGGGTCGCAGCATCGTTCAGCTCACCTCGGCGGCCCGTCGAGCACCGGCCCCATCAGCGACTCGAGCTGGCTGCGCGACTCGGCGATCGACGCACGCTCGCGCACGTCCTGTTGCAGCAGCCCGGCCATCGCCGGCTGCAGCGCGATCGCCAGGTCGGTTTCCGGATCGCTGCCCGGCACGTAGGCGCCGACCGCCAGCAGATCGCGGCTGGCCTGATAGCGCGACCACAGCGACTTCAGCTTGCGGGCGAGCAGACGGTGGCGGTCGTCGGTCACGTTGATCATCACCCGCGAGATCGACTGCTCGACGTCGATCGCCGGATAGTGGCCGCTGTCGGCCAGCGCGCGGGTCAGCACGAAGTGTCCGTCGAGGAACGAGCGGGCGGCGTCGGCGATCGGATCGTTCTGGTCGTCGCCTTCGGCGAGCACCGTGTAGATCGCGGTGATCGAGCCGCGGCCGGGCAGGCCGTTGCCGGCCCGTTCGACGAGCTGCGGCAGCCGTGCGAACACCGACGGTGGATAGCCCTTGGTGGCCGGCGGTTCGCCGATCGCCAGCGACACCTCGCGCGCCGCCATCGCGTAGCGGGTCAGCGAGTCCATCAGCAGCAGCACGTTGCGGCCCTGATCGCGGAAGTGCTCGGCGACCGCGGTGGCATAGGCGGCGCCCTGCATCCGGATCAGCGGCGGCGAGTCGGCCGGCGCGGCCACCACCACCGCCCGGCGCAGGCCGTCGGCGCCGAGGATGTCCTCGATGAACTCCTTGACCTCGCGGCCACGCTCGCCGATCAGGCCGACCACCGTCACGTCGGCCGACGTGTAGCGGGCCATCATGCCCATCAGCACGCTCTTGCCGACGCCGGCGCCGGCGAACAGGCCCAGTCGCTGCCCCCGTCCGACCGTCAGCAGCGAGTTGATCGCGCGCACGCCGGTATCGAGCGGCGTGCGGATCGGATCGCGGTCCATCGAGTTGATCGGCCGGCGGTTGATCGGCGCGAGCCGCACGTCCTGCAGCGGGCCGGCACGATCGAGCGGTTCGCCGCGCGCATCGACGACGCGGCCCAGCAGCCCGTCGCCCAGCGGCAGGTGGCGCATCCGGTCGGCCGAGCGCCGCCACGGGTGCGATCCGTCGTTCAGCGCCGGCGCGCGGACGGCCGGTTCCACCAGCGTGACCCGTGCACCGGGCGACAGTCCCGACACCTCGGCGGTCGGCATCAGGAAGACGCGGCCCTCGCCGAAGCCGACGACCTCGGCTTCGATCGCCTGCTCGGTGCCGTCATCGTAACGCTGCGTCACCTGGCAGACCGACCCCACCGCGGCCTTCAGTCCGGAGGCCTCCATCACCAGCCCGGCGACCCGGGCGAGCCGTCCGCTGGCACTGATCGGCACGGCCAGCCGCGCGAACTCGACATGACGGTCGAGCAGTGCATCCCAGCGGTTGGCGGCGGGCTGGCTCATCGGCTGTCCGCCGGCGGCCGGTCGGCCGGGCTGCGGCCGATCGCCGCGAGCACCCGGCGCCATCGTTCGTCGACGCGCGCGTCGACCTCGGCGCTGGCGCTGGTCAGTCGGCAGCCGCCGAGCGCGATCGTCGCGTCGGCGACCAGCTCGACGTGCCGCCGCGCGAGCAGCGGCCCGAGCTGTTCCTGCACCGCGTCCAGATCGTCGGGGTTCAGCCGCATCGTCGCCGGCACCGGCTGACCGAGCAGCGCATCCAGCGCCTCTTGCGCGATCGGCACGATCGCGCCGCGATCGCACTCGAAGGTGTCGCTGATCATCCGCCTGGCCAGCTCGACCGCCAGATCGACGACCCGTTCGGCGGCATGCTCCTCGAAACGTTGCAGCTCGATCTGCAGCGCCGCCTGCAGTGCGTCGATCCGTTGCGCCAGCGCCACGCCGTGGCGTCGGCGTTCGTCGTCGGCAGCCTGCTCCGCGCGCGCCTGTGCCTCGGCGAAGCCGCGCCGGTAGCCGATCTCGAAGCTCTGCCGCAGCAGCGCATCGTCGCGCGCCGCGGGATCGGCCAATGTCCGGGGCGCCGACGCCGGACCCGCCCGGCGGGCAGGATCGATCGCGCCGAGCGCGAACGGCTCCACGCTGCCGAGCTCCTCGGCGGGGATGATGCGGGCGGGGAGGGGACGCATCGGCTATCGCTTCCCGGTTCCGCCGCGACGCCTGCGGCCGTCAGACGAATGCATCGTCGCCTCCGCCGCTGCCGAGCGCGACCTGACCTTCGTCGGCCAGCCGGCGCAGCACCTTCATGATCTCCTTCTGCTCGGCCTCGACCTCCGACACCCGCACCGGGCCGCGCGCGTCCAGGTCCTCGCGCAGCGTCTCGGCGGCGCGCGAGCTCATGTTGCGGAACACCTTGTCGCGCAGTTCCGGGTCGGCGCCCTTCAGCGCGGTGACCAGCGAATCGGACTGCACCTCGCGCAGCAGGAGCTGGATGCCCTTGTCGTCGATCTTCATCAGGTCGTCGAACGTGAACATCTGATCGGAGATCTTGCCGGCGATGTCCTCGTCGACCTCGCGGATCGCGTCCAGCACCGTGGTCTCGGCGCTGCCGCCCATGTAGTTCAGGATCTCGGCCGCGGTCTTGGTGCCGCCCATCGCCGACTTCTTCAGCCGGTCGCCGCCCGCCATCAGCTTGGACAGCACGTCGTTCAGCTCGCGCAGCGCGTTCGGCTGGATGCCGTCCAGCGTCGCGATCCGCAGCACCACGTCGTTGCGCGTGCGCTCGCCCAGATTGCCGAGCACGGCGGCCGCATGATCGCGTTCCAGATGCACCAGGATCGACGCGATGATCTGCGGATGCTCGTTGCGGATCAGCTCGACGATCGACTCCGGGTCCATCCACTTCAGGCTCTCGATGCCGGAGACGTCGTTGCCCTGCAGGATCCGGTCGAGCAGCATGCCGGCCTTGTCCTCGCCGAGCGCGCGCGTCAGCACGTCGCGCACGTAGGCGTCGGTGTCCTCGACCAGCGAGCTCTGCGAGTCGGCTTCGCTGCGATACAAGGTCAGCACCTCGTCCAGCCGTTCGCGCGGCGTGATCTTCAGCGACGCCATCATCTCGCCGATCTTCTGCACCTCCTTGGGACTGAGATGCTTGAAGACCTCGGCGGCCGAATCGGCGCCCATCGCCATCAGCAGGATGGCCGCGTTCTGCAGGCCGCGATCATCCATTGGTGCCGACCCAGTTGCGGACGACGTTGGCGGTGATGGCCGGATTGTCGCGGGCGAGCTTCAGCACCTCGGCATTGTTGCTGGCTTCGGCGGCAGGCGCCGGCAGCGCAACGTCGTTGTTGCCCGCGGCGGGTGCCGGCAGCGCGACGTCGTTGGCCACCGTCTCGCTCAACGCCGGCGCGGCCTTCGCCGGCGGCGGCTTGGGGAGCGACTTGAGCGCCGGCCGGATCACCGCGAAGATCGTCAGCAGGCCCAGCAGCACCAGGCCCAGGTGCTTGCCCACGTCCTTGGCCATCGAGATGTTCTCCGGATCCTTCCAGACCGGCAGCTCGACCGGCTTGGGCGTCTCGTCCTGCGTGAACGCCGCATTCATCACGTTGACCGAGTCGCCGCGATCCTTCGACACGCCGATCGCTTCCTTGACCAGCGCGGTGATCGCCTCGATCTCCTTCTCCGACAGCGCCACCATCGACACCTTGCCCTTCGGATCGGTGACCTTGCGATGGTTCAGCACCACCGCCGCGGTCAGCCGGCGGATCGAGCCTGTGGCGTTGCGGGTCACCTTGACGGTCTTGTCGACCTCGTAGTTGGTCACCGCGTCGCGCCGGCTGTTCGAGGGCGCCGCCGCGGCGCCGCCGTTGGCGCCGGCGGCCGGCTGCAGCGCCTGGGCCAGGCCGTTGATCGGCGCATTGGAGGCCGGCGGCGGCTGATTCGACAGCGCGCCGGGCACGCCCTGCGGGCCGCCGGCCGGATCGCGCGAGCTGCCTTCGGACACCTGCTGGCTGCGCACCGCCGGCTGCGCATCGCGGCCCTGGTTCGGCCGGTATTCCTCGGCGGTCGATTCGCTCTGCGTGAAATCGATGTCGGCGGTCACCTGTGCACGGATGTTGCCGCGGCCGACGATCGGCTCGACGATGTCGACGATGCGCTGCATGAAGTTCGCCTCGATCTGCCGCACGTAGCCGATCTGCGCCGGATCGAGGCCGGAGTTCGCGGTCGATTCCTGCATCGACACCAGGCTGCCGTTCTGGTCGATCACGCTGACCTGCTTGGGCGACAGCTCGGGGACCGACGAAGCCACCAGATGCACGATGCCGGCGATCTGCGAGCGGTCCAGCAGCCGTCCGGGATGAAGCTGCAGCAGCACCGATGCCGACGGCTTCTGCTGGTCGCGCAGGAAGCCGCTCTGCGCCGGCAGCGCCAGATGCACGCGGGCGCTCTGCACCGCCGCCAGCGACTGGATCGAGCGGGCCAGCTCGCCCTCCAGCCCGCGCTGGAAGTTCAGCCGCTCCTGGAACTGCGTGACGCCGAATTTCTGCGACTCCATCAGCTCGTAGCCGACGGTGCCGCCCTTGGGCAGACCCTGCGAGGCCAGCCGCAGCCGGGCGTCGTGCACCTGGTTGCCGGGCACCAGGATCGCGCCGCCGCCTTCGGCGAAGCGATAGGGCACGTTCATCTGCGACAACGCGGCGATCACCGCGCCGCCGTCGCGGTCGCCGAGATTGGCGTACAGCACCCGGTAATCGGGCGTACGGCTCCACATCACCGATGCGGCGATGATCGCTGCCAGGGCCAGGACTCCGGCCGCCAGCGTGAGTTTCTTGGACAACGGCATCTGTGCCGCGCTGCTCAGGGAACCCAGACGCGGGTCCGCCGTTTGAAGTGCGCTCTCCATGTCGGCGATTATTCAAAGCACTTGAGGGTCGCGAACGTCGAATTAGCGGGTACTGTCAGCGCTATTTCAGCATTGACTGTCGCCGGCACTTGTCACAATGAACTGTTGAGATCCGGCCGGGGAGAACCCATGGACGTGAAGATGAACCTGCCTTTGCTGTCGGCGTTGCGTGCCCAGCAGACCGGCGGCGCCGCGCAGGCGACCGGCGGCGCGGCTTCATCCGGCAAGGCCGCCGGCGGCGCCGAGTTCGCGCAGTCGCTGAAGCAGGCGCTGTCGTCGGTCAGCCAGGCCCAGAACCAGGCCGGCCGGCTGCAGCGCGACTTCCAGGCCGGCACCGAAGGGGTCGGCCTCGAGGAAACGATGGTCGCGATGCAGAAGTCGCAGATCGGCTTCCAGGCGGCACTGACGGTGCGCAACCGGCTGGTGTCGGCTTATACCGACATCATGAACATGAACGTGTAGCGGTCACGGGCTCTTTCCGAAGAATTGCTCCATGAGGCCAATACAAAGGCCTAAGACTATTGGACGAGATCGCCACAAGCGGTCCAAGGTAACGAAAAGCCGCTCCCCTCTGTCCCGCACTCCCGGCCGACGCAGCAACGACGGACCATCGCCAACAAACAGTCCGCCGAGGTAACATGCACTCATGCCCAGGCGTCGCACCAGCACCGATTACGTCGATACGCCGGCCTACACGGTCGCTGAAGTGGGTCGCCTGCTGCAGTTGCCGCCTGCGACGGTGCGAGCATGGTTCTTTGGGATGTCGAACGCCAAGGACCGGCCATTCCGGCAGGTGCTGGAACCTGCGGATTCGGATCACCGGCTGCTGTCGTTCGGGAACTTGTGCGAGGCCCACATCCTGGCGACCATCCGCCGGGAGCACAAGGTTTCGCTGCCAAAGGTCCGCGACGCGTTGCAGCGCGTGGCCGCCCGTGGGACCGCTCGGCCACTGCTGAACCAGCGATTCCTCGTCGCCCCCAAAGGAAAGCTGGCGGTTTTGGAAGGCGATGACGTTCGCATCATGGACGAATCCGAGCAGCTTGCATTCGGAGCCCTGCTCCGCGAAGCGATGACTCGAATCGAGTGGAGTGACCGGCAATTGCCGGTCAGGCTGTTTCCTCCTGCAACATCCGTCTATGCAAGCGGCGGGGTGGAAGCGCGTTCCGTAGCCATCGATCCGCGCATCGGCTTCGGCCGGCCGATTCTGGCGTCGGCCGGCGTACCCACTTCGGTCGTGCGCGAGCGATTCGCGGGTGGGGATTCGATCGACGATATCGCCGAAGATTTCGGCGTTGGGCCGCCCGACATTGAAGAAGCGCTCCGGTTCGAGCAACGACTCGCCGCGTAGCCGTACCGGTCCGACGCTGTTCATCGATCGTTGCGTGTGGAGTCGCGTGCTCGATGCGGCGCTTCGAGCTGCGCAGATTCCGTTCGAAGCATCAACCGCTCGGGGGAGGTCAGGCCCTTGAACCTGCACATCCGGCGGTATCCTAGGTAACCGCCCTTCTCCACCTGGCGCTGACCCGAGCTGCGACCCGCCCCGTCAGACCCGGTGCACCACCGGCCCGGCCAACTGCACCTGCTCGATCAGCCGCCGCGCGATGCGGTCGATCGGCAGCGACTCATGCACCGCGCCGGCCAGCACCGCCTCCTTGGGCATGCCGTAGACGACGCACGACGCCTCGTCCTGCGCGATGTTGAACGCGCCGGCCTCGCGCATCGCCCGCATCGCGTCGGCGCCGTCGCGCCCCATGCCGGTCAGCATCACGCCGATCGCGTTGGGGCCGGCGGCGGCCGCGACCGAGCGGAACATCACGTCGACCGACGGACGATGGCGGTTGACCGGCTCCGAATCGTCGATCTCGATGACGAAGTTCGCGCCGCTCCTGACCACCTTCATGTGGCGGCCGCCGGGTGCGATGTACGCATGCCCCGGCAGGATGCGGGCGCCCTGCTCGCCCTCGGCGACGCGGATCCGCGACAGTCGGTCCAGCCGCTCGGCGAAGCTGCGGGTGAAGCCGGGCGGCATGTGCTGGGTGATGATGACCGCGGGAAAGTCCGGCGGCAGGTCGGTCAGCACCTGCCGCACCGCCTCGGTGCCGCCGGTGGACGCGCCGATCGCGATCAGCTTCTCGGTGCCCTGCCGGCGCAGCATGGCTGCGGCCGTCGGGGCAGCCGCAGCCGCCTCGCGGGCGGGCCGCGCGACCTGTGCCGCCGACGCCGACGGTGACGCCGATGCCGATGCTGATGCCGATGGCGGCGCCGGCGAGATCCGGCGCGCGACACGCGCCAGCGCCGCCGCGCGGATCTTCTCGGCGATCTCGTCGCCCGACTGGGCCAGGCCGGTGCTGATGCCGAGCTTGGGCTTGGTGACGAAGTCGACCGCGCCGAGCTCCAGCGCCCGCAGCGTGACCTCGGCGCCGCGCTCGGTCAGCGTCGACACCATCACCACCGGCATCGGGCGCAGCCGCATCAGCTTCTCGAGGAAATCCAGCCCGTCCATCCGCGGCATCTCGATGTCCAGCGTGATGACGTCCGGATTGAGGTTGCGGATCATCTCGCGCGCCATGTAGGGGTCGTTGGCGGCGCCGATCGCCTCCATGTCGGGCTGCTTGTTGATCAGCGCGGACAGCAGGTTGCGCACCAGTGCCGAATCGTCGACCACCACCACCTTGATCTTCTTCATGTACGGTGCCCCTCTCAGAACAGTTCGACTTCGCCGGCACGGCTGCCGGTCGTCTGCACGCTGCGCAGGTAGCTGCGCTCCTGGGCGATCAGCGTCGGATCGCTCTGCGTCGCCAGCTTCTTGACCATCGCCTTGCCGCTGCGCGGAAAGAGGCACACCTTGCGGGCGCAGTTCGACAGCACGTCGCGCGAGACGATCGGAATGCGCTCGCTGGCGAGGAACGCCTCGACGAACTTCACGTTCTGCCCGCCGACGTCGATGCTGGTCAGTCCCTGGATCACCGCTCCGCCGCCGAAGATCTTCGCCTCCAGGCTGGAACGGCGGGCGCCGTTCTTCAGCAGCTCGTTGATCAGGATCTCCATCGCGTTGACGCCGTAGCGCGCCGACGAATCGCCGCCGTCGGGCAGCAGGAAGTGGTTCATGCCGCCGACGCCGACGCCGCGGTCGCACAGGCAGGCCGCGACACAGGAGCCGAGCACCGTCATCAGCACGATGTCCTCGTCGTAGACGAAATACTCGCCGGGCAGCACCTTGACCGCCTCGGTGTTGAAGCCGTAGTCGTAGTAGAAGAACGACGCCTGGCCGGTGCGCCGCTGCCGCTGGCGCAGGGCGATCAGTCGCGCGGTCGCTTCCATCAGCCGCCGACCCGCTGGTACACGGTGCGCCCCTGCAGCGTGAACAGCGTGCGGCTCTCCGAGAAGCTCTCCGAATGGCCGACGAACAGCAGGCCGCCCGGCGACATCACGCGGTGGAAGTTCTCGATCAGCCGCGTCCGCGTCTCACGGTCGAAGTAGATCATCACGTTGCGGCAGAACACCACGTCGAACGTCTCGTTCAGCGACCATCCCGGCTCGATCAGGTTGAACTGCTGAAAGGTCACCAGTGCGCGGACCTCCGGGCGCACCCGCACCAGGCCGCTGCGCTGGGCCCGGCCGCGCAGGAAGAAACTGTGCAGCCGATCGGTCGACAGCCGGTTGACCGTTTCCTCGGCATACACGCCGTCGCGCGCGGTGGCCAGCACCTCGGTGTCGATGTCCGACGCGAGGATCCTGACCGACGGGCGTGGCCCCAGCGCCTCGATCGCCGTCATCGCGATCGAGTAAGGCTCCTGCCCGGTCGACGCGGCGGCGCACCAGATGTTGATCGTGCGCCGGCCGGCGCCCGCGGTGCGCAGGAAATCGGCGAGCACCGGGAAGTGGTACTCCTCGCGGAAGAACGCCGTCAGGTTGGTGGTCAGCGCATTGATGAACGGCTGCCACTCGGCCGAACCGGGCCGCTGCAGATCGGCCAGGTAGTCGGTGAACGACGGCGCGCCGGTCTCGCGCAGGCGCCGGGCGAGCCGGTTGTACACCATGCTGCGCTTGGTCTCCGACAACTGGATCCCGGCCCGCTGCTCGATCAGCGCCCGGATCTGCTGGAACGCCTGGTCGTCGAGCTTGAACTCGGCGCCCGCCGAGACATCGCTCAGCAGCGGCAGCGGCCCGCCCCTCATGTCAGAAGGTCTCCCAATCGTCGTCGTCGTGCCGGCCCGCGGTCACCGGTGCACGTTCGGCGACCGGCGCCGGACGAGCCATCGCCGGGGCGGAAGCGGCCCGCGCCTCGGTCCGTGGCGCCTGGGCCCGCGACATCTGGGTCCGTTGCGCTTCGGTCCGCAGCGCCTCGGTCCGTTGCGCGTCCGTCCGTGCCGCAGCCGTCGCCCCGGCGGCGCGGCGCGGAATGTCGCGGCCGTGCTTCGCCGAGCCGGACGGCGCGGCCGCCCGTGACGACGCATCCGCCGGGCCCGCTGCCTGCGCGTCGGCCGCCGATGAGGCGACGCGCGGTGCGGCTGCCGGCTTCGCCGCTTCGGACGAATGCCGTCCCGCCGCAGCCGGCTGACGCGCGCTGCCAGCCGTCGTTGCCGACGCCGAAGCCGGCGGTCGCGCTGCGGACGCCGACGGCGCCGGCGTGCCGGCCGGCGCGCGCGCGGACGAGGTCGGTGCCCCCGACCATCGGGCCGGCGCCGTATGCACCTGCGCCGCATTCGATGCCGCGAGCCGGAAGCGACCCACCGACGCGCCCAGCGACAAGGCCTGTTCGCGCAGGCTCTCGGCGGCGGCCGAGCTCTGTTCGACCAGCGCGGCATTCTGCTGCGTCATCTGATCGAGCTGCGACACCGAGCCGTTGATCTGGCCGAGCTGCCCGC
>DAISWF010000073.1:0-21072 GCA_036826495.1 Burkholderiaceae bacterium | reverse complement strand
GCCGGCGGCGGCGCCCGGTGAGAAGCCCCCCAGCTAAGCACGAACGGCACCCGCCGGCCGGCTTCGATCGTGAAGTCGGCCACGGTGGCCAGGTTCTCGCCGTGCAGCGGCGCCGGCGAGCGCAGCACGACCAGATCGGGGCCGGCGATCGCCACCATGCCGCGATCGTCGTCGCCCAGCCGCGACACCCAGGGCACCGTCGAGCCGTAGTCGAAGCGCAGGGTCAGGTCCACGCAGACCGGCACCCGGCCGCGCCGCCCCTCGACGATGCGCACCACCGAGGTGTCGGCCCGGCCGGCCGGCATGAAATCGATCAGTGCGAAGCTGCCTTCTGCGGTGTCGAACACCGTCTCCAGCACCAGCGTGTCGCCGTGGTAGGCGCGGGTCACGGTGGCCTCGCGGCCGGGCGGCGAGATCCGCCAGCGGCCGTGGCGCGCATCGCCCAGCAGGGCCGCGAAACAGGCGGCGCTGTCGAAGCGCGGCCAGCACAGCCAGTCGATCGAGCCGTTGCGGCCCACCAGTGCCGCGCTGCGACAGTCGCCGATCAGCCCGTAGTCGGCGATCAGCAACGGCTGGTAGTGGGGTTCCCGGAGCAGGTCGATGGGTCGGCGCACAACCTTTGTCCGTCGCGCCGCGGCGGCCGGCTTTACGGCGGAATGGGGCGCGACTGCATGGGGGGTGGGGCGGCGCTCGTGGCGGGTGCGGCGATCACGGGCGACTGTGCGGCGTGCGGCTCGGCGGGCTCACCCAGCGCGTTCGCCGCCCCGTCGATGTTCCACCAGGCCGGCAGCAGCGCGCGCACCTCGGGCCGCGCGAAGCGGTCATCGATCAGGTGGATCACGCCGCTGTCGTGCTCGCCGCGGATCACCCGGCCGGCCGCTTGTACGACTTTCTGCAATCCGGGATACAGGTAGGCAAGCCGGTAGCCGTCGCCGAACAGGCCGTTCAGCCGCCGGCGGATCGCCTCGTTGACCGGATCGGGCGGCGGCAGCCCCAGCGTCGCGATGAACGCGCCGATCAGCCGCCGTCCGGGCAGGTCGACGGCCTCGCCGAACACGCCGCCCAGCACCGCGAAGCCGATCTGCCGGCTGCCGTCGGTGAACCGCTCGACGAAGGCCCGGCGCTCGGCCTCGCTCATAGCCGGCCGCTGCTCGCAGCGTTCGATGTGCGGCGCGCAGGCGGCCAGTGCCGCCGAGAGCTGCGCGAGGAACGCGAAGCTGCTGGCGAACACCAGGTAGTTGCCGGGCTGCTGCGCGAACTGGCGCGCGATCAGCGCGGCGATCCGCGGCGCGGCCTCCGCGCGGTCGGCCTGGCGGGTCGACAGCCGGCCGGCCAGCCGCACCGACAGCGGGCGCGGATCGAACGGCGTCGGCAGATCCAGGCAGCGGGTGTCGGCCGGCAGACCCAGCAGGTCGCGAACGAACGGCCACGGCGTCAACGTCGCCGAGAACAGCACGCTGCCCGCCGCGTCGGCGATTCGCGCTCCGGTGAACGGCGCCGGCACCACGTTGCGCAGGCACAGGATGGTGGCCGGCCGTTGCCGCGCTCGTTGCGGTGCGCCGATCGTCGGCGGTGGGTCGGCCGGAAACGGCGCGAGGCGCGTCGGCACCAGGTCGATCGGCGACGATGCGTCGGCTCGCAGTGACGATGCGCCGACCGGGGGCCTGGCGGCGGCCGGTGACATCGCGGCGAGCCATGGCGTCCCGGCGGTCCGCGTGACGTCGAACAGCGAATGCTCGCCGAAGCGCTCGGCGGCCTGCAGGAATCGCTGGCAGTCGAACAATGCCTCGCGCAGGTCGCCGTCCGGCGAACCGGTTCCGGGCAGACCCGCTACCGGCCCCGCCTCGGCCAGCGCGTCGGTGACCACGGTCACGAACGTCTGCAGCGCCTCCAGCAGCGCCGGTGCCGGCCGCTCGAGCTGGCGGTACGGGGCCGCATCGTCGCCGACCTGGGCGCGCCACTGGCGCCTGACGCGGTCGAGCGCGCGCGCGACCGGCCGGGGCGCGCCGGTGCGCAGCCGCCCGAGCCGGCGCTGATCCAGCGAAGCCGAATACATCTGGCGGCTGCGGTCGGCCAGATTGTGGGCCTCGTCGACCAGCAGCCCGACCCGCCAGCCGTCGGCCACCATCGCCGCATGCAGCACGCCGCCGCCGTCGAAGTAGTGATGGACGTCGCCGACCACCACGTCGCACCAGCGCAGCAGCTCCTGGCCCAGGTAGTAGGGGCAGATCGAATGCGCCCGCGCGACCGCCCGCACGGCGCCGGCATCGAGCCGGCCGAGCGCGACCGCGGCGGCGCGCGCATCGGCCAGCCGGTCGAAGAAGCCGCGGGCCAGCGGGCAGGAATCGCCGCTGCAGTGCCGCTCCGGATGCTCGCAGGCCTGCTCGCGGGCCACCAGCTCCAGCATGCGCAGCGGCGCACCGGTCGGGCCCAGCACCCGCAGCGCCTCCATCGCCGGCTGACGGCCAGAGGTGCGCGCCGTCAGGTAGTACAGCTTGTCGAAGGCCTGCTCGGGCATCGCCTTCAGCGACGCGAACAGGGTCGCGACCGACTTGCCCAGACCGGTGGGCGCCTGCGCGAGCAGGCAGCGGCCGTGCCGCTGGGCGGTGAACACCGCGCGCGCCAGCATGTGCTGGCCGGCGCGATAGCCGGCGAACGGAAACGCCAGCGCGTTCAGGTAGGCATCGCGAGCGGCGCGGTGGGCGAGCTCGGCATCGGCCCAGCCGATGAACCGCTCGCAGCAGCGATCGAAGAACGCCCGCAGCGACGCGGCCTCGGCCTGCTCGGTCAGCACCGTTTCGTGCTGCGCGTCGATGTCGTAGTACACCAGCGCCAGCGTGATCGTCGCCAGCCCGCGCTGCGCGCACATCAAGTGACCGTAGACGCGCAACTGCGCCTGATGCAGCGCGCGCTGCCCGGCGGGGGTGGCCAGCCGGCCGCGGTGCGTCTTGATCTCCTCGATCCGGTTGGCGTCACCGTCGTAGCCGTCGGCCCGGCCGCGCACCAGCAGCCCGTGCGCCGCGCCCGACAACGGCACCTCCGACTGATACGAGGCGCCGCGCCGCGCAGCGACCTTCCGGTGGCCGGCGACGCCCTGCTGGGCGCTGGGCGCCGGCGTGTAGTGCAGATCCAGGTCGCCGCCGCGTGCTGCGAACTCGCAAAGCGCCCGCACGGCGACCGTATAGCGGATGGCCGGAGGCTCGTGGACGGGCTGGATGGCTGACATGCGGCGGAAAGCGGTCGATGAACGGCAGCCGTATCCATGGCATGGCCGTGGTCATCCATATTGGTCGCACACTGCGGGCTCACCAGATGAGCTCCCGAATGCTGCACGGGGGCCGGGAACAGTTGCGAATCCGACCGATAGATCGTGAAATCGCACGTGAAGCAATTGCCGGGCCCGGCCTCTGGGCATGACGCTGATCTATTCTAAAAGACCCTCAGCAGGAAGGTGCGCTGCAACATGGCCCGGACGATGACGCTGGAGAAAACCCACGCCCGCTCGACCCGAACCGAACTCGACGCCCCCGGCCGCTCCCCCGGAGCGGCCCGCGAGCGCGATCTGTTCGAACAGCAGTTGCTGCTGGGCTTGCAGGCCTTCCGCCGCGGCGACTTCTCGACCCGTCTGCCGCCCGACCTGACCGGGCGGCAAGGCAAGATCGCCGACGTCTTCAACGAGATCCTGGCGATCGCCGAGCGCCGCTCGCTCGAGAGCGTGCGGGTGTCCCGGGTGGTCGGCAAGGAAGGACGGCTCAAGCAGCGGATGGACGTGCCCGGCGCGATCGGCGGCTGGGCCGACGAGATCTCCGCGATCAACACGCTGATCGACGATCTGGTGTGGCCGACGATCGAGGTCACGCGGGCGGTGGGCGCGGTGGCCAAGGGCGACCTCGGCCAGTCGATGTCGCTGGAGATCGACGGGCGGGCGCTGGAAGGCGAGTTCCTGCGTTCGGCGAACCTGGTCAACAAGATGATCGACCAGCTCTCGGTGTTCACCTCGGAGGTGACCCGCGTCGCGCGCGAGGTCGGTACCGAGGGCAAGCTCGGCGGCCAGGCACAGGTCAGAGGCGTGTCGGGCGTGTGGAAGGAGCTGACCGAGTCCGTCAATCAGATGGCCGGCAATCTGACCGCGCAGGTGCGCAACA
The DNA here is from genome assembly GCA_036826495.1 of Burkholderiaceae bacterium. Classification (GTDB taxonomy): domain Bacteria; phylum Pseudomonadota; class Gammaproteobacteria; order Burkholderiales; family Burkholderiaceae_E; genus DAISWF01. The sequence goes on along the minus strand of DAISWF010000073.1, from coordinate 16,927 downwards.
TCGCCGACGTGACGATCGCGGTGGCCAATGGCGACCTGTCGAAGAAGATCACCGTCGACGTGCGCGGCGAGATCCTGCTGCTGAAGGATGCGATCAACACGATGGTCGAGCAGTTGCGCTCGTTCGCCTCCGAGGTCACGCGGGTCGCGCGCGAGGTGGGCACCGAGGGCAAGCTGGGCGGCGTGGCCGGCACCTGGAAGGACCTGACCGACTCGGTCAACGTGATGGCCGCCAACCTGACCGCGCAGGTGCGCAACATCGCCGAGGTGACCACCGCGGTCGCGCGCGGCGACCTGTCGCGCAAGATCACGGTGGACGTCAAGGGCGAGATCCTCGAGCTGAAGATCACGATCAACACGATGGTCGACCAGTTGAACGGCTTCGCGTCGGAGGTGAGCCGGGTCGCGCGCGAGGTGGGCACCGAGGGCAAGCTGGGCGGCCAGGCGGCCGTCGAAGGGGTGGCCGGCACCTGGAAGGACCTGACCTACAACGTCAACTCGATGGCGTCGAACCTGACCGGCCAGGTCAGGAACATCGCCGAGGTGGCCACCGCGGTCGCGCGCGGCGACCTGTCGCGCAAGATCACGGTGGACGTGCGCGGCGAGATCCTGGAGCTGAAGAACACGATCAACACGATGGTCGACCAGTTGAACGGCTTCGCGTCCGAGGTCACGCGGGTGGCGCGCGAGGTGGGCACCGAGGGCAAGCTGGGCGGCGAGGCGGTGGTGCCGGGCGTGGCCGGCACCTGGAAGGACCTGACCGACAACGTCAACTCGATGGCGTCGAACCTGACCGGCCAGGTGCGCAACATCGCCGACGTGGCCACCGCGATCGCGCGGGGCGACCTGTCGCGCAAGATCACGGTGGACGTCAAGGGCGAGATCCTGGAGCTGAAGAACACGATCAACACGATGGTCGACCAGCTCAATGGCTTCGCGTCGGAGGTGAGCCGGGTCGCGCGCGAGGTGGGCACCGAGGGCAAGCTGGGCGGCGAGGCGGTGGTGCCGGGCGTGGCCGGTACCTGGAAGGACCTGACCGACTCGGTCAACGTGATGGCGGCCAACCTGACCGACCAGGTGCGCGGCATCGTCAAGGTGGTGACCGCGGTGGCCACCGGCAACCTGCGCCAGAAGCTGACGGTGGAGGCCAAGGGCGAGGTGGCGGCGCTGGCCGAGACGATCAACGACATGACCGACACCTTGGCGACCTTGGCCGAGCAGGTGACCAACGTGGCCCGCGAGGTCGGCGTCGACGGGCGGCTGGGCGGCCAGGCCAACGTGCCCGGCGCCGCCGGCACCTGGAAGGACCTGACCGGCAACGTGAACCTGCTGGCGGCCAACCTGACCAACCAGGTGCGGGCGATCGCCGAGGTGGCCACCGCGGTCACCAAGGGCGACCTGACCCGCTCGATCCAGGTGGAGGCGCGCGGCGAGGTGGCCGAGCTGAAGGACAACATCAACACGATGATCGACAACCTGCGTGCGACCACCGAGCGCAACCAGGAGCAGGACTGGCTTAAGACCAATCTGGCGAAGTTCACGCGGATGCTGCAGGGCCAGCGCGACCTGGTCACCGTCGGCCGCACCTTGCTGTCGGAGCTGGCGCCGCTGGTCAACGTGCAGCAGGGCGCGATCTACCAGGTGTACGCGCCCGATCCGACCACCGACGTGCGGCGGCGCTCGCTGCGGCTGCTGGCCGGCTATGCACAGCCGGCCTCGCAGCCGACCGCGTTCGACATGGGGGTCGGCCTGCTCGGCCAGTGCGCGCTGGAGCAGCGCCGCATCCTGCTGATCGACGTGCCGCAGGACTACACCCGCATCCAGTCCAGCCTGGTCGATGCGCTGCCCGCCAGCGTGCTGGTGCTGCCGCTGCTGTTCGAAGGCGAGACCAAGGCGGTCATCGAGCTGGTGTCGCTGCGGCCGTTCACCGCGATGCACCTGACCTTCCTCGATCAGCTCACCGAATCGATCGGCGTGGTGCTGAACACGATCGAGGCGACGATGCGCACCGAGAACCTGCTCGAGCAGTCGCAGCAGCTCACCCTGGAGCTGCAGACCCGGCAGACCGAGCTGCAGAGCACCAACGAGGAGCTGGCCTCCAAGGCCAAGCAGCTCGCCGAGCGCAACGTCGAGGTCGAACGCAAGAACAAGGAGGTCGAGCAGGCGCGGCATGCGCTGGAGGAGAAGGCCGCCGAGCTGGCGCTGACCTCGAAATACAAGTCGGAGTTCCTGGCGAACATGTCGCACGAGCTGCGCACGCCGCTGAACTCGATCCTGATCCTGGGCCAGCAGCTCGCCGAGAACAACGACGGCAACCTGACCGGCAAGCAGGTCGAGTACTCGCGCAACATCCATTCGGCCGGCACCGATCTGCTGACCCTGATCAACGACATCCTCGACCTGTCGAAGATCGAGTCGGGCACGGTGACGGTGGAGGCGGAGGAGATCACGTTCGTGTCGCTGCGCGACAGCGTGGCCCGCACCTTCCACCACCTGGCCGAGTCCAAGGGCCTGGCGCTGCAGCTCGACATCGACTCGGCGCTGCCGCGCGCGATGACCACCGATCCGAAGCGGCTGCAGCAGGTGCTGAAGAACCTGCTGTCGAACGCCTTCAAGTTCACCGCGCAGGGCCATGTGTCGATGACCGTGCGCAGCGTCACGCAGGGCTGGTCGCCCGAGCATCCGGTGCTGCGCGACGCGCTGAGCGCGGTGGCGTTCGTCGTCACCGACACCGGCATCGGCATCGCGCCAGAAAAGCAGAAGCTGATCTTCGAGGCGTTCCAGCAGGCCGATGCCGGCACCAGCCGCAAGTACGGCGGCACCGGGCTGGGCCTGGCGATCAGCCGCGAGCTGGCAACCCTGCTGGGCGGCGAGATCCGGCTGGTCAGCGCGCCGGGCCAGGGCAGCACGTTCACCTTGTACCTGCCGCTGAACTACGTCGGGCCGGCGACGCCGGCGGGCCCGGCGGCGGGCGTCTCGACGGCGGCGATGCCGATGCTGGCGGTCGCGCCCGTCGAGGAAACCGTCGGCGACGACCGCAACGCCCTGGAGCCGGGCGACAAGGTGCTGCTGATCGTCGACGACGACCCGCACTATGCGCGGCTGCTGCTCGACATGGCGCGCCGCAAGGGCTTCAAGGGCATCGTCGCCAACCGCGGCCAGGCCGCGCTGGCGCTGGCCCGCGAATACCTGCCGGCGGCGATCACGCTGGACGTGTTCCTGCCCGACATGCTGGGCTGGACGGTGCTGAACGCGCTCAAGCTCAATCCGATCACGCGGCACATTCCGGTGCAGATGGTGTCGGTGGAGGAAGAAAAGCAGCACGGCCTGTCGCACGGCGCGTTCTCGTACCTGGTCAAGCCCGCCACCGTCGACGACCTGCAGGCGGTGATCGACCGGATCGACGACTACGTGGCCCGCAGGACCAAGCGGCTGCTGGTGATCGAGGACAACACGATCGAACGCAACAGCATCGTCGCCCTGCTGGCGCACGACGACATCGAGATCGAGGCGGTCGGCACCGGCCAGGAGGCGCTCGAGCGGCTCGCCGGCCAGCGCTTCGACTGCTGCGTGGTCGACCTGCGGCTGCCCGACATGAGCGGCTTCGAGCTGCTCGACACCTTGCAGTCCGAGCCGCGGCTGCGCGACGTGCCGGTGGTCGTCTTCACCGGCAAGGAGCTGAGCGCCGACGACGAGGCGCGGCTGCGCCGGGTCGCCAAGAGCGTCGTGCTGAAGGACGTGCGCTCGCCCGAACGGCTGTTCGACGAGACGGCTCTGTTCCTGCACCGGGTGGTGGCCGACCTGCCGCAGCCCAAGCGCGATCTGCTCGAGCGGCTGCATCGCTCCTCCGAGGTGCTGCGGCAGCACAAGGTGCTGGTGGTCGACGACGACGCCCGCAACATCTTCGCGCTGACCACGATCCTGGAGAACCAGGAGATGCAGGTGCTGACCGCGACCAATGGCCGCCAGGCCATCGACATCATCCGCGCGACACCGGACCTGAGCGTCGTGCTGATGGACATCATGATGCCCGAGATGGACGGCTACGAGACGATGCGCGAGATCCGCAAGGATCCGCTGTTCCGCACGCTGCCGATCCTGGCGCTGACCGCCAAGGCCATGAAGGGCGACCGCGAGAAGTGCCTGCAGGCGGGCGCCTCGGACTACATCGCCAAGCCGGTGGACACCGACCAGCTACTGTCGCTGCTGCGAGTGTGGCTGTATCGGTGACCCGGTGGGAGACGACATGACGGATACCGTCAATCTGCTTCTGGTCGACGATCACCCCGCGAACCTGGACGTGCTCGAGGCGATCCTCGAGGCGCCCGACCGCCGGCTGGTGCGCGCCCAGTCGGCGCAGGAAGCGCTGCTGGCTCTGCTGAACGACGATTTCGCGGCGATCGTGCTCGACATCCAGATGCCGGAGATCGGCGGCATCGAGCTGGCGCAGTTGATCAAGCAGCGCCGCCGCACCCGCGACATTCCGATCCTGTTCCTGACCGCGTTCCGGGTCGAGGAACGCGACATCCTGACCGGCTACGGCGCCGGCGCCGTCGACTATCTGACCAAGCCGGTCAACCCGGAGATCCTGCGGTTCAAGATGGCGGTGTTCGTCGAGCTGTTCAGGAAGACCCGCGCGCTGGCCGCCAGCAACGAGGCGCTGTCGGAAGAGATGGCCGAACGCGCCCGGGCGCAGGCCGCGCTGCGCCAGGCCAACGAGGAACTCGAGCAGCGGGTCGTGCAGCGCACGATCGAGCTCGAACGGGCGGTGGCCAACGAGCGCGCCGCGCGCGCCCAGGCCGAGCACGAAAGCAAGCTGAAGGAGGATTTCCTCGCGATCGTCAGCCATGAGCTGCGCACGCCGCTGAATGCGATCTACGGCTGGGTCAACATCCTGCGCAGCGATCCGACCCGGCCGGGCCTGCTCGACAAGGGCCTGACGATCATCGACCGCAACGCCCGCTCGCAGGCCCAGCTCATCGAGGACCTGCTGGACATGAGCAGCATCGCCAGCGGCAAGGCACGATTGGAATGCCACGAGGTGCGGCTGATGGAGGTCATCGAGGCCGCGCTCTACTCGGTAAGGCCCGCCGAACGCAGCGACGCCGGACCGACGGTCGAGATGCAGTGGCGGCCCTCGGGCGACGTGTTCCGCGACACCGCGATATGGGCCGACGGCCGGCGGCTGCAGCAGGTGTTCGCGAACCTGCTCAGCAATGCGCTGGCGTTCACGCCGCCCGACGGGCGGGTGACCGTCGAAGGCCGGCTGGACGACCAGCGGATCGAGATCGTCGTGCGCGACACCGGCGAAGGCATCTCCCCCGACTTCCTGCCGCACCTGTTCGACAAGTTCCGCCAGGCCTACGGCTCGTCCACCCGCCGCCATCGCGGCCTGGGACTGGGGCTGGCGATCGTCAAGAACCTGGTGCAGCTTCACGGCGGCGAGGTCAGCGGCCACAGCGAAGGCCCCGGCACCGGCTCCGCGTTCACCGTCATGCTGCCGCGCGTGTCGGTCGCGGAAGGGATGCAGGCGAAGCAGGCACGCGAGGACGCCGCGCGCCGTGACGGCAGGCAGCAGGCACGATCAGCCGGCGTCGGCGCCCAGGCCGATGACGGATCGGCGCGCCGGCCCGCCCCCGCGACGCTCGCCGGCGTCCGCGTGCTGGCGGTCGACGACGAACCCGATGCCCGCGAGACGCTCGGCGAGCTGCTGACCCGGCTCGAGGCAAAGGTGACCACCGCCGCCTCCGCACGCGAGGCATTGGCCTCGATGGAGAAGGCGCCGTTCGACCTGCTGATCAGCGACATCGGCATGCCCGGCGAGGACGGCTATGCGCTGATCCGCCGGGTCCGCGAACGCGAAGCCGCCGGCGCCGCCCGCCTGCCCGCGATCGCCTGCACCGCATTCGCCCGCGAAGACGACCGCTGCCGGTCGCTGCGCGAAGGCTACGACGATCATCTGTCGAAGCCGGTCGAGCCGGCGCGGCTGGCGGAGGTGGTCGGCGATCTGCTGACCCGGGCGGCCGGGACGTCGAGGTCGGGGGATGCGGTCGCCAAGTAGGCTGGATCCGGACGAGATCGTGCGGCGTTCCCGGGCTTGAGCGGACCGATCGCATTTCGTCGCGCTATTGAGAGCCTACTTGTGGGCGACCTCGAGCGCTTCCAGAAAAGTCTTGGTAAGCCGGGCCGCATTCAGCGCCCGGCGCGCGATGGCGACGAACCGGACCTCGTACATGCATTCCGGATGCGCCACCCGCTGGATGAGCCCCTGTTGCACGAAGGCGGCGGCATAGTGGTCGGGGAGAAAGCCGACGTAGCAGCCGGACAGGATCAACGCGGCCACCGCCTCCTGATCGCTGACGGTGGCTTTGCGCTTCAGGCGGAAGCGATGCGAGGCCTCCATGTTCGGCGAATGGAATCCGAGGCCGGCATAGTCGTAGTCCTGCAGCTCCGCCCAGGTCAGCCCCTGATGGCCGACGTCGAAGAGCGGATGCTGGCGGCCGCAGTAGAGATACATCATCTCGCCGAACAGGGGCGCGTACTCGAGACTCTCGGACCGGCGGTGATCCGGGATGATCCCGACATGCAGCCGTCCGTCGATGACGCCGGCCTCGATGTCGTTCGGGGTGCCGACCGTCACGTCGATCACCACCTCCGGCGCGTTACGCCTGAAATGTCTGATCGCCTGATCGATGTGCGCCTGCGGGTTGGTCACCGTCTTGTCGAACAGGCCGATCGACAGCGTGCCGGTCGGCTCGGAGTGCAGCTCCTGCACGCCGGTTCGGAACGCCTCCAGCGCGGCCAGCATCTGCACCGTCCCTTCGTAGACGCGCTGGCCATCGGCGGTGAGGGCGAACCCCGCCCGGCCTCGCCGGCACAGGACCAGCGCCAGCCGTTCTTCGAGCTCCTTCAGGTGGCGGCTGACCGTCGACCGGCCGATGTTCAGCTCCAGCTCGGCCGCGGACAGGCCGCCGCACTCGACGACCGCCTTGAAGATCCGCAGCAGCCGGATCTCGGTGTCGCCGATCTGGCCGAGCAGCGCCTTCTTCACCATGAAAGTTTCAATTCTCTGAACGTGAACGGTTCATCGCGGCAGTTTAATGGAACAAAGGCTTCGTCCATGATGCGAAGACCCCTCCATCCGCCATGCCGCCATGAAACTGACCGACCTCTCCCCCTCCGCGATCCGGTACCCGGCCCCGACCGACGCGCAACTGAACGCGTACTGGATGCCGTTCACCGGCAACCGGCACTTCAAGAAGGACCCGCGCCTGCTGGTGGCAGCCGACGGCTGCTACTACACCGATGGGCGGGGGCGCCGGGTGTTCGACGGGCTGTCGGGTCTGTGGACCTGCGGCCTGGGTCATGCGCGGCCGGAGATCGCCGCTGCCGTCAGCCGGCAGGTGGCGACGCTCGACTACGCACCGCCCTTCCAGTTCGGCCAGCCGCTGGCCTTCCAGCTCGCCGAGCGCGTCGTGTCGAAGATGCCTGCCGGGCTGGACCATGTCTTCTTCGTCGGGTCCGGCTCCGAGGCGGCGGATACCTCGCTGAAGCTGGCACGCGCCTATTGGCGCGCCAAGGGGCAGAGCAGCAAGACGCGCCTCGTCGGCCGCGAGAAGGGTTATCACGGGGTGAACTTCGGCGGCATCTCCGTCGGCGGCATGGGCGGCAACCGGAAGACCTTCGGGCAGGGCATCGAGGCCGATCACCTGCCGCACACGCAGCCGGCGCCCGGCTCCTTCCACAAGGGCATGCCGGCCGACGGCGGCAAGGCGCTGGCCGATCGCCTGCTGGATCTGATCACTCTGCACGATGCGTCCAACATCGCCGCGGTGATCGTCGAGCCGTTCTCCGGCTCGGCCGGCGTGGTGATTCCTCCCGTGGGCTATCTCGAGCGCCTGCGCGAGATCTGCACGCAGAACGACATCCTGCTGATCTTCGACGAGGTCATCACCGGCTTCGGCCGCGCCGGTGCATGGAGCGGCGCGGAAGCGTTCGGCGTCACGCCCGACATCATCAACTTCGCCAAGCAGGTCACCAATGGCGTGATCCCGATGGGCGGCGTGGTGGTGAGGAAGGAGATCTACGACACCTTCATGGATGCCGGGGGCGCCGAGTACAACATCGAGTTCGCGCACGGCTATACCTACTCCGCGCATCCGGTGGCCTGCGCCGCGGCGCTGGCGTCTCTCGACGTGCTGGAGAAGGAGGACATGCCCGCCAGGGTCCGGGCGCTCGCGCCGCATTTCGAGGCGGCCGTGCACGGCCTGAATGGAGCGAAGCACGTGCTGGACATCCGGAACTTCGGTCTGGCCGCCGGTCTCACGATCGCGTCCTATCCGGGAGAGCCGGCGCGCCGGCCGCTGGAGATCGCGATGCGCTGCTGGGAAAAGGGCTTCTATGTCCGCTTCGGTGGAGACACCATCCAGCTCGCGCCGCCCTTCGTTGCCGAACGGGCGCAGATCGATGCGCTCGTCGGTGCGCTGGGCGAGTCGCTGCAGGAGCAGCCGTAAGCCCACCTGCGTTTCCGCTGAAACGCCGCTGACGATGGATGCCATGAAGCGCTGCCTGGACGGGAGGCGGCACGAGCGATGTTAGGATTGCCTCCCGGCATCGATCGAAGAACTTCAGAGGACGAAACCATGGCAGCGACCCGGAAAGAACTGCAGGAAGCGGTGATCTGTGAACCGCTGCGAACGCCCGTCGGCCGCTACGGCGGAATGTTCAAGGACGTGCCTGCCGCGCAGTTGGCCGAGACGGTGCTGACCGAGCTCGTGCGGCGCACGAAGATCGATCCGTCGGTCATCGACGACGTGATCTTCGGGCAGTGCTATCCGAACGGAGAGGCGCCGGCGATCGGGCGGATCGCTGCGCTCGACGCGGGGCTCGGCGTGCGGGTGCCGGGGCTGCAGCTCGACCGCCGCTGCGGCTCGGGTCTGCAGGCCATTCTCGATGCGGCGATGCGGGTGCAGACGGGCGTCTGCACGACGGTGATCGCCGGCGGCGCCGAGAGCATGAGCCAGGCCGAGCACTATGTGCTGGGCGGGCGTTTCGGGTTGAAGGGTGACTCCAGCACGCTGTGGGATCGCATCGCCCGGGGTCGCATCACGTCGGGCGGCAAGCATCATCCGGTGGCGGGCGGCATGCTGGAGACCGCGGAGAATCTGCGGCGCGAGTTCGGCATCTCGCGGGACGCTCAGGACAAGCTGGCGTTGAGGTCTCACGAGCGCGCGGTCGCCGCGCAGAGCTCCGGCCGCTTCGCGGAGGAGATCGTCCCGGTCAAGGTGAAGGGCAAGGGCGGTCCGAAGGATCTGAGCGTGGACGAGCATCCGCGCGCGGATGCCTCGCTGGAGAGCCTGGCCAGCCTGAAGCCCGTCCGGATCGGCATCGATGCGGAATCGACGGTGACCGCCGGAAACGCCAGCGGCCAGAACGACGGCGCGGCCGCCTGCATCGTGACCACTCGGGCGATGGCCGACCGGCTGGGCCTGAAGCCGTACGGTCGGTTGGTGAGCTGGGCGGTCGCGGGTGTGGAACCCGAGCGCATGGGTTTCGGGCCGGTGCCGGCGGTGAAGCTGGCGCTGGAACGGGCCGAGCTGTCCTTGAAGGACATGGATCTGATCGAGTTGAACGAAGCGTTCGCCGCCCAGGTGCTGGCCTGCACGACGGCGATGGAGTTCAGGCCGGGCGACTACGACCGCCTGAACGTGAACGGTTCGGGAATCTCGCTCGGGCATCCGGTGGGCGCGACCGGTTGCCGGATCCTGGCGACGATGTTGCGCGAACTGGCCCGGCGCGACGGGCGGTACTGTCTGGAGACGATGTGCATCGGCGGCGGGCAGGGGCTGGCTGCGGTATTCGAACGCATCTAGCGCAGACCCGCCTGCCGACTCACGCGGCCACGGCGTGGCGTGAACAGGCCCTGGTCAAACCCTGTACGGCCGCCAGCCGCGCTCCGGCTGCCCCAGCCTGTTCGCGACGATCGCGAACACCGCCGGGTTCCAGCCCATGCCGATGTGGCTGCTGTCGACCTCGATGTCCTGGACGCGCGGGAACGGCCGGTCGTGGCAGCAGGCCTGCCAGGCGACGACGCCGTCCGAGCGGCTGTAGATCGACGTGGTGGGCACGCGCGGCGGGGTGCGCAGCCGTTCGCGGAATGCCGGGTCGACGACCGGTGCGGAGCCGTTCAGCAGCCGGTACAGCCAGGCGACGTTGGTGTGGTCGGGATCGCCGCTGAACGGCGTGCCGATCGTGATCACCTGGCGGACCCGGCGGCGGCCGAGCAGCTTGGCGAGCTCGCGCGCATAGAGGCCGCCCCGGGTGCAGCCGAGCAGGGTGGCGCGCGCCGGATAGGCAGCGAGCCGCTCGGCGGTTTCGTCGGCCAGCGTGCGCAGCCAGCCGTCGATGTCGCCGCGCGGTCCGACGTTGACGCCGCGACCCCAGTCGAGCGCGTTGTAGCCCAGCATCGTGCAGAAGTCGCGGATCGGCGTCGTCGACAGCTTGTCGGTGCCGAGTCCGGGGAACACCACCACCGGGTGGCCGTCGCCGTTGGCGTCATGCAGCGCCATCGACCATTTGAGCATCGCGTACTCGATCGCCGCCCGCCAGGGTTCTATGCCCAGGCGGGCGAGCGAGGGGCGGCTGAACGGCTGGGGCACGGGCACGATCTGCGGAGCGGAAGACATCGACATGGAACACCTGATGCGGGAAGGGGAACTGGTTCGAGTGTCGTGTCCCCGTCGTCGGGGCGGCAGCGGCGGACAGCGCATGCCGATGTAGGACGATGCCGCTGCGCCCGGCCGGCGATGAGCTCATCGCAAAGGCGGGCATGCCGTTTGCTGCCGGAACGGGTCCGACCGTCCGTCTTCACCTCGCAGCAGAGAGGAGCATCCGATGAGCAACGCCAACGAACAACCGGCCGCCGATCTGAACGGCGATCCGCAGCCCCATCAGTGGCCGACCTCGGCGACCGTGCGTGCCGACCGGCTGGTCGACCAGGCGGCGCAGGCCGCGCACCGGATGGTCGATGAGACCGCGGCGCGGGTGACACCGGGCGTGCAGAAGGTCGCGGCCGGCGTCGAGCGGGTGGCCGACCGGGTGGCCGCCGCGCAGGAGCTTCCGGTCGATCTGCTCGGCGATCTGCGCGAGGCGGTGCGCGAGCGGCCGCTGACCTTCATCGCCGGCGCATTCTTCGTCGGCATGCTGGCAGTGGCGATGGGACGTTCATCGGGCGAGGTCGACCTGCGCCGTCGCTGAAGCGGGCGGTCGGCTTTCCGCCACCGTGCATCGCGCGCTCAGTCCACCGGCACCATCGTGTCTCCCGGCTGCGGTTCGCAGCCGGCGGCGATCGGCTGCCAGCCGTGCCGGATCAAGACATGGCTGTCGGTGTGGCAGAACTCGATCCGCTGGGCGTCGGGATGTTGCCGGCGTACGAAGGTCTCGATCGATGCCGGCATGCTGACGCGGTAGGTCATCTGCTCGAGGTCTTCGGGCGGATGGTCGCCGTTGTGCAGCCACGAGATGAACTGGCCGCCGATCCACACGAACGGATTGGTGATCGTGAACCGCGTCGGTTCGTAGTCGCGGGCTTTCAGCCACTGCTGGGCCCGCACGCGCAGGTCGGCGCCGTCGGGCAGGTCGCCCCAGGCGGTGGCCAGCAGCTCCATCACCCACTGGTTGCAGTTCTGATAGAGCTGCGCGAACGGATACGCGTTGGCGCTGTAGGTCGCGCCGAGCAGGCCCAGCGCACGCCGGTCATCCAGCGCCAGCCGCTCCAGCTCGGCGGACCGGTCGGCCGGCAGCAGCACCACCGACACATAGCCGATCGCCGGATCGTCGGTGTCCAGCAGGAAGCCGGCCAGGCCCTGGTCGAAGATGCGCGGGCGCGATTCGTCGCAGTCGTAGTAGAGCTGGCGCACCGACCACGGCGCGTTCGTACTGTCCCGCAGGGCGAAGCCGGCATGCGAATAGCGGGCGCCGAAGCGGGCGAGGTCGGTGCCGGAGCGGGCGATCAGCGCCAGCCCGCGCCCGCTGCGGGCCAGCTCGTCCTTGATCAGCATGCTGAACTGCAGCAGCTTGTCCTGCTGCGTGGCCGTCAGTGCCGGCGGCGGCGCGCAGACGCGCAACGTGGCGGCGCCGGCATCCGGCGACAGCCAGGCACAGGCGGCGAGCGCGACGGCGCCCAGTGCGCCGCGTGCCGATCCGGAACGTCGATGATCGATGATCGTGTTGCCTCCGCGCGCCGCGATGCTGCGGCGCGCCGGCGATTGTAGCGAGTGACCGCCGTGTGGCGCGCGCGACACGCCAGGGCGGTGGACGTGATCGTTGCGTTCAATGTTCCGCCGTCATCGACCGATCGTTTCGTTCGACGTCATGCGCAACGGGCAGGCGTATCGGGCCGCGTGCGCCGCGCTAGACTGGCTCGACGCTCGATGCGGCGCGTCCGCATGACGATCGACCAAAGGGATCGAACCAAGGAGGAGGACATGATGAGAACCAGCATGATGGATGGCGGGCGCGATGCGGCCGCGCAATCCGGTCGGTGCGCGGACCCGCATGCGCTCGGCTGCGGCCGCTTCGCCCCTTTCGCCCCTTTCGCCCGCTTCGCTCCGGCCGCGGTGGTGCCGCTGGCCGTGGCGCTGTCGCTGTCCGGCTGCGGAGGAAGCAGCAACAACGATGGCTTCCAGCCTCTGCAGATCAAGACCTTGTCGAACCGCGCCGACCTGGTCAGCGGCGGCGACGCGCTGCTCGAGGTGGTGATGCCCGCCGCATCGCCGGCCTCGTCGTTGCAGGTCAGGGTCAACGGCGTCGATCAGTCGTCGGCGTTCGCGCGGCGCGCCGATGGCCGCGTGACCGGCGTCGTCACCGGCCTGGTCCCGGGCAGCAACACCGTCGAGGCGCGCGCCGATGCGGCCCGCCTGAGCCGGCTGACGATCACCAATGCGTCGCGCGGCGGACCGGTGTTCTCCGGCACGCAGATCGTGCCGTTCTTCTGCGCGACGCCGGCGCCGCAGGGCGCGACCGCCACGACGCCGGCGACCAATGCCAGCGGCCTGGGCACCCAGCCGACCGACGCGCAGTGCAGCATCGCGACCGAGTACAAGCTGTACTACCGGACCACCGCCGCCGGCTGCTCGACGGCGCTGCCCGATCCGTCGCCGACGGTGGCATTCGGCAACAGCAGCCCTCCGGCCAGCGCCACGCCGCCGGCCAATCCGTGCTTCAAGCCGTACACCGTCGGCGCGGCCGCACCGGGCGACATGGCCACCGTGACGACCGATCAGGGCGTGCAGGTGCCGTACATCGTGCGGGTCGAGCGCGGCACGATGAACCGCGGCATCTACGACATCGCGGTGCTGTTCGATCCGGCGCGGCCATGGACCGCGACCGCGCCGCAGCCGCAATGGAACGGCAAGCTGCTGTACCAGTTCGGCGCGAGCACCGGTCAGCCGCGACGCCAGTTCCGGCCGGCCACCGCCTGGTCGGCCAGCGACTCGGCGCTCGCGCTCGGTTACATGGTCGCGATGAACAGCATGACCGACTCGGCGATCAACTCGAACCGGGTGATGATGACCGAGACGATGATGATGATGAAGGAGCACATCGGCGACACCTACGGGCCGATCCGCTTCACGATGGGCAACGGCTGCTCGGGCGGTTCGATCAACTCGAACATGAATGCTTCGATCCAGCCGGGGCTGGTCGACGGCATCACGATCTCGTGCGCCTATCCGGATTCGGAAACCACCGCGATCGAGGTCGGCGACTGCGTGCTGCTGGTCGAGGCGTACCAGAAGCCGCAGTGGGCGGCGCTGATGACGAGCCTCACGCCGGCCGACATCAACGCGAAGAAGGCCGCGATCAACGGCCATCCGGACCAGACCGGCTGCCATGGCTGGTACAACGCGTTCGGCAGCAACTCGAAGGTCGGCAACTACGTGCAGCGGCTGGTGATCGACAATGCCACCGGCGCGATCGCCGCGCCGGGCGCTCAGACCAACAACTGCCAGCTTCCGGCGGGCCTGGTCTACGACCCGGCGACCAATCCGGGCGGCGCCCGCTGCAGCGCCTGGGACTGGGCGGCGTCGATCTTCGGCAAGGCGCCCGGCAACATCCGCGCATTCGATACCCGCGACAACGTCGGCGTGCAGTACGGGCTGGGCGCGCTGCTGTCGGGCGCGATCACCGGCGAGGAGTTCGTCACGCTGAACGAGATCGTCGGCGGCAACGACAAGGACAGCGAGCTGGCGGCCGCCCGCGCCGTCGCCGATCCGCAGGCGCTGTCGGTCGCCTACCGGGCCGGCATCGTGATGAGCGGCAGGAACCTGGCCAAGACCGCCGTCATCGACATGCGCAACTGGGACGATTCGGGGCTGATCACGCAGCCGGGCACGGCGGCGCCCAGCCAGATTCCGATCCACTACGTGTGGCGCAGCTTCTCGATCCGCGACCGGCTCGATCGCGAGTTCGGCGACCACGGCAATCAGGTGATCTGGCGGTTCGGGCGCGGCGGCCTGGTGTCGCCGGTGCTGGCGCCGCAGGCGTTCACGACGATGGACCAGTGGCTGACCACGCTGAAGGCCGATACCGGCAGCACGGCGATCGAGCAGAAGGTGCGTGCGTCGAAGCCGGCCGCCGCGATCGACTTCTGCCTGCTGTCGACCGACGTCGCGCAGAGCACCCGGGTCACCGATCCGGCGGTCTGCGATGCCGATCCGTTCCTGAAGGCGTCGTCGTCGCCGCGCCGGGTGGCGGGCGGGCCGCTGACCGAGAACATCCTGAAGTGCCAGCTCAAGCCGGTCGATGCGGCCGACTACGGCGGCCGTCTCGATGCCGGCCAGCTCGCGCGGCTGCAGGCGGTGTTCGGCACCGGCGTGTGCGACTGGTCCAAGCCCGGCGTCGGCCAGGAGGCGGCGGTGAGCCCGCTGAACTTCTCGGCCGGGGCCGGCGGTCAGCCGTTCCCGACGGCGCCGGTGTCGACGGACTGAGCGCGACGGCCGGGCGGCCCCGCGCGGTCGGATCGCGCGGGGCTCTGCCGTCAGTCGCCGGCGGCCCGGCCATCGCGCCGGGGCGGGCCTTCGGCCAGCACCTGCAGGAAGGTCGGGTCGGCCTCTACCCATCGTTCATCGCGGAAGGCGCGGTACAGATCGAACACCGGATCGATGACCGCGCGCCGTGGCGCATTGCCCTGGTAGGGCCGGTTCAGCACCACCGAGAAGTAGCCGTCGGGCCGCCACGGGTTGCCCGACGGGCCGGCGCTGAGGAACCAGACGGTGTAGTTGAGACCGCCGCCCTGGCAGGACACCGGCTCGGCCGAGAACAGCACCCGCTCGACGGCGGCGAGCGACAGATGGCAATGGTGGCGGCGGGTGTCGCCGATCTGCCAGCTCACGTGGCCCTGCTCCTCGTAGCGCCGCAGGCCGCCGAGCTGCTCGGTCTGGAACTCGACCAGCAACTGGTGGCGGTAGATCACCAGCGATGCGTCGGCCAGGGCCAGTGCGCGTTCCAGCAGCGGGCGGCAGCGGGGGTCGGCCGCGGTGTCGGACTGTGGGTCGGGCTGTGGGTCGAGCTGTGGGCCGGGCTGTGGGTCGAGCTGTGGGTCGGGCTGCGGGCCGGACTGCGGGCCGGCGGCCGCGCAAGTCGGCCCGGGGATCAGCGTCCGCTCGGCGTCGGCCCACGACGCTCGCGGCGTGCCGGCGGCCTGCCGCAGCAGCGCGAGGATCGCCGGACCCTGGGCGCCGTCGCGTACCGACGGCTCTATCGTCAGGCTCACCGACTGCGGCGCCTGCGCCGCATGGCGGCGCGCCTGTTCGAAGTACCGCAGCACCGCCGCCTCGTCGAGCCGGTCACGCTGGTACGGCGCCGACAGCATCAGCGACACCAGCCACTGATCGGTCGCCACACCGCCCGGCCCGCGCAGCAGCAGACGCACCTCGAACGACGGCTTGAACGCCAGGCATACGCTGGGTGCGATCACGTAGGCGAGCCGGTGCACCCGGCCGAAGTCGATGTGCAGATGATGGTCGCAGCCGTCGATCCGCAATTCGCGCACGCCGCTGAACCGGTCGCGATAGCGCGCGGGCAGCAGCCGCGCCCGGCCGTGCGGCACCAGCTCGGCGATCGCCGCGCCGTCGTGCCAGCGGCCGCAGGCGACGGTGACGTCGGGCTCGGCCAGCCACTGCGCGAAGGCTTCGTCGAAGAAGCGTGCTTCGTCGGCGGCGCCGGCGGCGGCCGTATCGGTGCCGGCCGTATCGGTGCCGGAGAGTGTGGGCATGGGCTGTCGTGGGCGTTGATTGTCGGCGGCACCACTATCGCCGGCCGGTGCAGGCAGGGCAAGCCCTGTCGCCAGACGCCACGTGCATCGACCGGGAGGTCCGGGGTACCGGACGGGGCTGGTCCGCGCCGCCTGCCTGCACGGAATGGGCATGCTTGTCGCGGCACGCCGATCCGGCGCACACTGCGTTTTTCCGGAGGAACGAAGCGATGAAATCGATGCTGACCGCGTTCTGCCTGGGCCTGTTCGCCAGCGCCGCGCTCGCCGCCGCGACCGTCGGCGATCCGGCGCCCGCGTTCCGCGTGACCGATGCCAGCGGCAAGGTCGTGTCGCTGTCCGACTTCAAGGGCAGGCAGGTGGTGCTCGAGTGGGTCAATCCCGGCTGCCCGTACGTGCAGAAGCACTATGGTGCGCGCAACATGCAGGCGACGCAGAAGGCCGCGGTGGACAAGGGCGCGGTGTGGCTGACGATCAATTCCACGGCGCCCGAGCACGGCGACTACCTGCCGCCGGACAAGATGGCGGCCTGGATGAAGCAGCACGGCGCATCGGCCAGCGCGATGCTGATGGATGTCGACGGCAAGGTGGGCCGCGCCTACGGCGCGCGCACGACGCCGCACATGTACGTGATCGACACCGGCGGCGTGCTGGTCTA
>DAISWF010000072.1:3176-21214 GCA_036826495.1 Burkholderiaceae bacterium | reverse complement strand
ACGAGCGCAAGGCGCGCGAGATCGCGCTGTTCCGCCAGGGCAAGTTCCGCGACGTGAAGCTGGCGCGCCAGTCGGCCGCCAAGCTCGAGAACATGTTCGAGCAGATGACCGAGGGCGGCGTGCAGACGCTGCCGCTGATCATCAAGGCCGACGTGCAGGGTTCGCAGGAGGCGCTGACGCACGCGATGCTGAAGCTGTCCACCGACGAGGTCAAGGTGGTGGTCGTGCACCAGGCGGTGGGCGGCATCACCGAGTCCGACGTGAACCTGGCGACCGCCTCCAAGGCGGTGATCATCGGCTTCAACGTGCGCGCCGACCAGCAGGCCAAGCGGCTGGCCGAGGCCAACGGCATCGACATCCGCTACTACACGATCATCTACGAGGCGGTCGACGAGGTGAAGGCGGCGATGACCGGCCTGCTCTCTCCGGAGAAGAAGGAGGAGACGATCGGCCTGGTCGAGATCCGTCAGGTGTTCCGCGTGTCGAAGATCGGCAACATCGCCGGCTGCATGGTGCTGGAAGGCCTGGTGCGGCGCGGCGCGCAGGTCAGGCTGCTGCGCGACAACACGGTGATCTGGACCGGCGAGCTCGATTCGCTGAAGCGCTTCAAGGACGACGTGCGCGAGGTCAAGGAAGGCTTCGAGTGCGGCCTGTCGCTGAAGAACTACGACGACATCAAGGTCGGCGACCAGCTCGAGGTGTTCGAGGTCAAGGAGGTCGCCCGCACCCTGTAAGGGGCGGGTGGCGTCACCGATGCGGACCATCCGCCACCACCGGCCCGGTGTCGCCCGCGGCACCCGGGTCGCCGAGCAGATCCATCACGAGCTGGCGGAGATGATCCGCGGCGAGCTGAAGGATCCGCGGGTGGGCATGGTCACCTTGACCGGCGTCGACCTGACGCCGGACTATGCGTACGCCACCGTCCACTTCACGGTGCTGCCCGGCGATCCGCAGACGGTGGAGCGCACGCTCGCCGGCCTGCGCCGCTCGGCCGGATTCCTGCGCTCGCAGCTCGGCCGTCGGGTGCGCATCCATACGACCCCGGAACTGCGGTTCGTGCTGGACCGGTCGGTCGAGCAGGGGGTCGAGATGTCGAAGCTGATCGACGAGGCGAACGCCCGGCACGCCGACGAATGAAAGCGGCCGGCGTCGGCCGGCCGTCCTCCCGATGACCGCATGGCCTGCGCCGCGCGGATGAGAACCAGGTGATTGTCCAGGTGGCCAAGGTCCCGCGTGACCCGATCGATGGGGTGCTGATGCTCGACAAGCCGCTCGGCCTGTCGTCCAACGACGCGCTGATGCGGGCGCGGCGGCTGCTGAACGCCCGCAAGGCGGGCCACGGCGGCACCCTGGATCCGCTGGCCACCGGCCTGCTGCCGCTCTTGTTCGGCGAGGCCACCAAGTTCGCCCACGACCTGCTGGCGGCCGACAAGGTCTACCTCGCGGAACTGGCGCTCGGCGTCGCCACCGACAGCGGCGATGCCGAAGGCCGGGTGCTGTCCCGGGCGCCGGTGACCTGCGACGAGCCGGCGCTGCGCGCCGCGCTGGCCCGCTTCGTCGGCGACATCGAGCAGGTGCCGCCGATGCACTCGGCGCTCAAGCGCGCCGGCCGGCCGCTGTACGAGTACGCCCGCGCCGGCATCGAGGTCGAGCGCGCCGCCCGGCCGGTGGTGATCCGTTCGATCGATCTGCTGGCCTGTGAAGGCGAGCGCGCGACGATCCGGGTGGCCTGCGGCAAGGGCACCTACATCCGCACGCTGGCCGCCGACATCGGCGCGGCGCTGGGCTGCGGCGCGCACCTGGCGTCGCTGCGCCGCGAGCGGGTCGGCGCGCTGCGGCTGATTGATGCGATCGGGCTCGACGAGCTCGAGGCGCTGACGCCGCCCGAGCGGCTGGCCCGCCTGCGGCCGCTCGATGCCCTGCTTGCCGACATGCCGGTGCAATCGCTCGACGACACACTGGCCGCCCGCTTCCTGAACGGGCAGCGGCTGCGGCTCGATGCCGATTCCACCTCTCCCCATGCCGGTCACCGGGTACGGGTCTATCACCAGGCGCGGCTGCTCGGCATCGCGACCCTGGTGGATGGCCGCCTGGCGCCTCAGCGGCTGATCGCCGCGACCTGACGATTTCCCGAACCGACGATTTCCTGAAGGTTTGTCATGACACTGTCGATCCGCAACATCGCGATCATCGCCCACGTCGACCACGGCAAGACCACGCTGGTCGATCAGCTCCTGCGCCAGTCGGGCACGTTCCGCGCCAACCAGAACATCGCCGAACGGGTGATGGACAGCAACGACCTGGAGCGCGAGCGCGGCATCACGATCCTCGCCAAGAACTGCGCGGTCGAGTACGAGGGCACCCGCATCAACATCGTCGACACCCCGGGCCATGCGGATTTCGGCGGCGAGGTCGAGCGCGCGCTGTCGATGGTCGACGGCGTGCTGCTGCTGGTCGACGCGGTCGAGGGGCCGATGCCGCAGACCCGCTTCGTGACCCGCAAGGCGCTGGCGCTGGGCCTGAAGCCGATCGTGGTCATCAACAAGATCGACCGGCCCGGCGCCCGGCCCGACTGGGTCGTCAGCCAGACCTTCGACCTCTTCGACAAGCTCGGCGCCACCGAGGAGCAGCTCGATTTCCCGGTGGTCTACGCATCGGCGATCAACGGCTTCGCGCTGGAGCGGCTCGACGACCTGCCCGAGGACGGCGTCGACGGCCCCGGCGATGCCGCCTCCGAGGGGCTGTCGATGACGCCGCTGTTCGAGGCGGTGCTGCGCCACGTGCCGGCCCGCGCCGACGATCCGGACGGACCGCTGCAGATGCAGATCTCGGCGCTCGATTATTCGAGCTACGTCGGCAAGATCGGCATCGGCCGGATCAGCCGCGGCCGGGTGCGCGCCGGCCAGCCGGTGGCGGTGCTCGACGGCGACCCGGCCGAGACCGGCGCGGCGCCCGGGCAGGCCAAGATCAACCAGGTGCTGCGCTACAAGGGGCTGGACCGAGTGCCGTTCGACGAGGCCGAGGCCGGCGACATCGTCGCGATCACCGGCATCGACGAGCTGAACATCGGCACCACGGTGACCGATCTGCAGACGCCGCAGGCGCTGCCGATGCTGAAGGTCGACGAGCCGACGATGACGATGGAGTTCCTGGTCAACACCTCGCCGCTGGCCGGGCGCGAGGGCAAGTTCGTCACCAGCCGGCAGATCCGCGAGCGGCTGGAGCGGGAACTGAAAGCCAACGTCGCGCTGCGGGTCGAGTTCACCAGCGATTCCGACACCTTCGTGGTGTCGGGCCGCGGCGAGCTGCACCTGACGATCCTGCTGGAGAACATGCGCCGCGAGGGCTACGAGCTGGCGGTGTCGCGGCCCAAGCCGCGCATCCGCATCGAGAACGGCGAGCGGCTGGAGCCCTACGAGCTGCTGGCGATGGACCTGGAGGATGCGCACCAGGGCGCGGTGATGGAGCTGCTGGGCCGGCGCCGCGGCGAGCTGCAGAACATGGAGCCGGACGGCAAGGGCCGGGTGCGGCTGGACTACCGGGTGCCGGCGCGCGGGTTGATCGGCTTCCACAACGAATTCCTGAACCTGACCCGCGGCACCGGCATCATCAGTCACGTGTTCGATGCGTACGGCGCCTGGGCCGGCGACATCGAGGACCGCCGCAGCCCAACGACCAGCTCTACGAGGGGATGATCATCGGCATCCACACGCGCGACAACGACCTGGTGGTCAACCCGATCAGGGAGAAGAAGCTGACCAACGTCCGCGCGTCGGGCAAGGACGAGCACATCGTGCTGACGCCGCCGATCGAGCTGACCCTGGAGAAGGCGGTGGAATTCATCGCCGAGGACGAGCTGGTCGAGCTGACGCCGAAGAGCATCCGTCTGCGCAAGCGCTTCCTGAAGGAACACGAACGCAAACGGGCCGCTCGTGAAACGGAACCGGTGTGAGGGACCGGGCGGGCGCCGCAGCGGCCGCCGTCCGGCGGTACCGGTGTTCCGCGCTGACCACAGCGGCGTCTTGGCGACGGATACCCGGTGTATTCTGCGCCGCCATGACGAACCATTCATTCTCGACGGTGGGCGGCGGTAGCGGTACGGAGCCGGGCAGGGGCCGCCCGCTGCGCGTCGCGGCGGCCGTGGCCTGCTCGCTCGCGCTGGGTGCCATGGGCGAGGCCGGCGCGCAATCGTCTCCATCCCCTCAGCTCCCCCGGTCCACGCCGTCCGCCCCGTCGTCGGCGCCCCCGGCCGCCGGCGACGGCCTGGGCGCACCGCGGCCGGCCACCGCCGGCGACATCGAGGCAGCGTCGCGCAATCGCTGGCTGCTGCAGACCAGCGTCTACACCCGGCACTTCCATCCCGATCCGCAGCACGTGAATCACCAGCGGATGGTGAACCTCGAGTACCAGCGCGACGACGACTGGCTGGGCGGTGTGGCGTTCTTCCGCAACTCGTTCGGCCAGCCGTCGCAGTACCTGTACCTGGGCAAGCTGTGGCGGCCGTTCAGCGAACAGGCGGTGCACGTGAAGCTGACCGGCGGGCTGCTGCACGGCTACAAGGACGAGTTCCGCGACAAGATCCCGTTCAACAAATCGGGCGTGGCGCCGGCGCTGCTGCCGTCGATCGGCTATTCGACGCGACGTTTCACCAGCGAACTGATCCTGTTCGGCACCAACGGAATGATGTTCACGCTGGGCGTGTACCTGAACTGAAACGCCGGGCGCTCGCAGCAGGAATGCGCACGAAGTCGATCAAGACTGCGCAGATGCCTCTTTGATACAACACTCCATTTGCCAAACACACTTTTTTTGGTGTTACGGCCTCGGAACCTGTTGTTGATCCGTCAAAGACAGGTCATTCTTCGCGCTAAGGAACGGGCCGTTCACCAGAGGAATGCCCGAGCCGACTGTCCTTTGACTTTTGCCTTTATGAGGAGTGCGTATGGCAACTGCCAAGAAACCCGCTGCGAAGAAAGCTGCGGCGAAGAAACCGGCGGCCAAGAAAGCGGCGCCGGCGAAGAAAGCGGCGGCGAAGAAGCCCGCCGCCAAGAAAGCGGCGCCCGCCAAAGCGCCCGCCAAGAAAGCGGCGGCGAAGAAACCCGCGGCGAAGAAAGCCGCCCGCAAGCCGAATGCGGCGTTCATGAAGGCGCTGAAGCCGAGCGCGCATCTGGCTGCGGTGATCGGCGACAAGCCGATTCCTCGCACCGAAGTCGTCAAGAAGCTGTGGGACTACATCAAGAAGGGCAAGCTTCAGGATGCGGTCAACAAGCGGATGATCAACGCCGACGACAAGCTGAAGCAGGTGTTCGGCAAGGCGCAGGTGTCGATGTTCGAGATGACCAAGCTGGTCGGCAAGCACCTGAGCTGATTGCCACCCGCTGGGGCTGCCCGGTCTGACCGGCCGGCCCCGGTCCGACGGCCGCCGCGAGGCGGCCGTTTTCATTGGCGCGCCGGCGATCGGCGGCCGGCTCAGCGGCCCCAGTAGGCCGCGCTGCCGTAGCTGTTCTTCAGGTGATCGACGAACATCCGCACCCGCAGCGGCAGGTGACGGCGCTGCGGGAACAGCGCCCAGATCGCGTTGTCGGGCGCCGCGAACGGCGCCAGCACCTCGACGAGGCGGCCGCGGGCGATGTCGTCGGCCACCTCCCACATCGAGCGCCAGGCCAGTCCCCGACCGGCCAGCGCCCATTCGTGCAGCACCGCGCCGTCGTTGCACTCCATCGGCCCGGACACCCGCATCGCCAGCACCTTGCCCTCGACGGTGAACAGCCAGCCGCGGCTCTGGTTGCCGGTGTTGCCGAAGGTCAGGCAGTGGTGCCGGGACAGGTCGGCCGGCTCGGACGGCACGCCGTGCTCGCCCAGATAGCCGGGGCTCGCCACCACCACCCGCCGATTCTCGGCGAGCTTGATGCCGACCAGGGCCGAGTCGTCGAGGTCGCCGATGCGGATCGCCAGGTCGATGCCTTCGTTGACCAGGTCGGTCAGCCGGTCGGTCAGCGACAGCGATACGCTGACGTCGCGGTGGGCCTGCAGGAACGGCGGCACCAGCGGCGCGACGTGCCGGCGGCCGAAGCCGGCGGGCGCGGTCACCCGCAGGTGACCGCTGGCCTTGACGCCGCCCAGCGAGACCGAGGCCTCGGCATTGTGCAGGTCGTTCAGGATGCGCTGGCAGTCCTCGAGGAACGCGCTGCCTTCGAAGGTCAGGCTGACCCGCCGGGTCGTGCGCACCAGCAGCTTCACGCCCAGCCGCTCCTCGAGCGCATCGAGGCGGCGGCCGATGATCGTCGGCGCCACGCCTTCGGGGGCCGCAGCGATCGTCTCGCGGCCGCGCGCGGCAACCGCCGCGAAGGTCTCGAGCTGCTTGAAGCGATCCATCGGCGGTTCGGGTGCTGATCCGGTCGGGTTGGCTGGGCGGTGACTTCGAGGCGGCGACTTCGAGGCGGTGACTTCTCGTCAGGCTGCGATTCTGCCAGCCGGCGCGGGCACGAACGTAGTGTGAACACGCCCTGAGAGGTTCTCAGTGTTGGTCGATCGCGACTGAAGTTCCCGTCCGTGGCCGATCGTCTGCCGTCCGTCCGCCGTATCGGCGGCCCCGGGGGTGGGGCGGCCCATCATGGGACGACAACCAATCCCGAAATCATCCAGGCCAGTCGTGACGCTGAAAGCGAAGGTCGTCCTGTTGACCCTGCTGCTGGGGGCTCTTGCCCAGGCGGTCGTGCTGGGCGTCGTGTTCCACGGCGAGAGCCGGCGCGCGGAGTTCGCGGCCCGCGGCGAGCTCGATGTCGCCGAACGGCTGGTCAATACGCGGCTGTCGCAGGTCCGCGAGCAGGGCATGCTGGCGGCGGCGCTGGCCGCCCGCGATCCGGTGCTGACGCGCGCCCTGACGGCGGGCGTGGGCGATGCTGCCAGCTCGGTGCTGGCCGGCCATGCCAGGCGGGTCGGTGCGGCCCGCGCTCAGTATCTGCGCGGCGACGGCGGCGTGCTCGCCGAGGCCAACATCGACAACCTGAGGATCGCCGACTTGCGGCCCGTGGTGGTCCGTTCGGCGATGATGGCCGGCCGCTCCAGCGGCTTCATCGGCCGCGGCGCCGACGCGACGATGTGGACCTCGGCGTCGACCTCCGGCGAACCGGGCGTCGCCGGCAGCGGCACGGTGTTCTTCTTCCCGGTCGAGAAACGGCTGGCGCAGGACCTGGCGGTGATGCCGGCCGTCAAGCTGACGATAGGCATGCTGAGCGCGCTCGACGCCGCGCCGCGCGACGCATCGGCGGCGATCTGGCAGCGGCGCGTCTTTCTGACCGAGGACAGCCGCGATGCGCTGGCGATCGATCTGGTGAAGGCACCGGTGCGGGCCGCCGACATCGCCCGCGAGTCGCTGCCGAAGATCGTCGTCGCCGCGGCGCTGGCGCTGATCGGCTCGGCGCTGCTGGCGTTCGTGCTGATGCGGCTGTGGCTCGCGCCGTTCTCGCGGCTGCAGGGCGCGGTCAAGGGCGTGCTGGCCGGGGACTACACGCCGCTGGCCAGCGGCGACGGCCGCGGCGAGTTCGCCGAGATCGTCAAGACCTTCAACGTGATGCTCGAAGGGGTGCGGCAGCGGGAGCGCAAGATCCTGCAGACCGCCTACCGCGACCCGCTGACGGCGCTGCCGAATCGTGCGCTGTACCAGGAGCGGCTGGGCGAGGCGCTGCAGACGGCCCGCAAGACCAGCCGGTCGCTGACGGTGCTGCTGGTCGATCTGGACCAGTTCAAGTCGGTCAACGACTCGCTGGGCCATGCCGCCGGCGACCTGCTGCTGAAGGAGGTGGCCGAGCGGATCCGCGGCGTGCTGCGCGGCGCCGACACCTTGCTGCGCGCCGATTCCGAGGGCCAGCGGCCCGGCCCCAATGCTGCGCAGCCGACGCTCGCGCGGCTCGGCGCCGACGACTTCGCGCTGCTGCTGCCCGGCTGCGATGCCGCACAGGGCGCCCGGGTGGCCAGCCGCCTGGTCGACGTGATGCGCAAGCCCTTCGAGCACGACGGACAGAGCGTGCTGATGGCCGCCACGATAGGCGTGGCGGCATTCCCCGAGCATGCCCACGACTCGGTGACCCTGCTGCAGGCGGCCGACACCGCGCTGCACGAGGCCAAGTCGCGGCAGGCCAGCATCGTCGCCTACGATCCGGAGCACGAACGCAACCGCGAGATGCATCTGTCGCTGCTCGGCGACCTGCGCCGGGCGCTGGAGCTGGACGAGCTTCACCTGCTGTACCAGCCGAAGGTCAGCCTGTCGGGCGATCCGCGGCTGATGGTCGAGGCGCTGCTGCGCTGGGAGCATCCGGAACGCGGGCCGCAGAGCCCGGCGTCGTTCGTGCCGTTCGCCGAGAAGACCGGTTTCATCGTCACGTTGACCCGCTGGGTGCTCGATCGGGCGCTCGCGCAGTGCGCGAGCTGGCGGGCCGGCGGCATCGACGTGCAGGTGGCCGTCAACGTGTCGGCGCGCGACGTCACCAGTCCCGACTTCCCGACCTACGTGGTCGAGCGGCTGCGCGAGCATGGGCTGCCGGCCGACCTGCTGACGATCGAGATCACCGAGACCGCGATGGTGCAGGAGCCGCAGGCGGCCAAGCAGTGTCTGCAGATCCTCGATCGCTTTGGCGTCAAGCTGTCGATCGACGATTTCGGCACCGGGTTCTCGTCGCTGACCTATCTTCGCGAGCTGCCGGTCGACGCGGTCAAGATCGACCGCAGCTTCGTCGCGCCGCTGACCCGCGACACCGCCAGCCAGGTGATCGTCAAGTCGACGATCGACCTGGCGCACAGCCTGTCGATGCGGGTCACCGCCGAGGGCGTCGAGGATGCCGAGACGCTGCAGGCGCTGCGGGCGCTGTCGTGCGACTACGCGCAGGGCTACTACTTCGGCAAGCCGCTGTCGGCCGACGATTTCTCGTCGTGGGTCGAGCACCAGTCGCGCCGCTTCCTCGCGCCGGCGGCGGACAGCGGATTCACCGAGCTCGCGATCGGGATCTGAACGGCCGGGCGGCCCGGCCCGTGCCCCGTGCCCTGCGGCCGAACGACGGCCGGACCGGCGTCGGAGAGGGCGGCATCACGACGGCCGCTCCTGCGGATCCGGCAGTCTGTCAGCTTGCATCAGTCCTCGCCGGCCTCGCCGGTGCCGTGGGTGTCGCTGCTGCAGCCGGTCCAGTGCACCGGATCGAGCACCCGCACCGCATGCCGCCGCCAGGCGGCACGCGCCAGCGCCAGCAGCGCCTTGTCCTTGGTCAGCAGCCAGCGCGCGCCGACCGC
Source organism: Burkholderiaceae bacterium (assembly GCA_036826495.1). GTDB lineage: Bacteria > Pseudomonadota > Gammaproteobacteria > Burkholderiales > Burkholderiaceae_E > DAISWF01. The sequence goes on along the minus strand of DAISWF010000072.1, from coordinate 11,932 downwards.
CACCGCCAGATCGATGAACATCTGGTCGTCGGGGTCGCGGCAGGGCAGGTCGCTCGCCGGCGGATCGGCCACCAGGTTCACCAGGCGATCGAATTCGTCGAGGCGCCGCGCCGCTTCGGCCGGCAGGCTCGGGTGGATCCGCGGCCGCTGCAGCACCGCCGCCAGCTCGGCGCGGGTCGCCTCGCTGGCCACCAGTCGCAGGCCGCCGCCCGGCCGCAGGCCGCGCTCCTCGAACGCCGCGCGCAGCGGCCGCACGCCCGGATCGTCGAAGACCAGCCAGTCCAGCCAGACGTTGGTGTCGAGCACCGCGATCACAGGATCACCGGTTCCGGTTCGAGATCGACGCCGAACGCGTCGCGCACCGACTGCCGGATGCGCCCGGCCAGCGCCAGCAGCTCGGCGCCGGTGGCCGCGCCGTGGTTGACCAGCACCAGCGCATGCCGGTCATGGACGCCGGCATCGCCTGCGCGGTGCCCCTTCCAGCCGCAGCGGTCGATCAGCCAGCCTGCCGACAGCTTGACCCGCGGGTCGTTCGCATCGCCGGACGGATGGATCGGCAGCCCGGGCTCGCGGCTGCGCAGCCGCTCGGCCAGCTCGCGCGGCACCAGCGGATTCTTGAAGAAGCTGCCGGCGTTGCCCAGCGTCGCCGGATCGGGCAGCTTGCGCCGGCGGATGTCGCAGACCGCCGCCGACACCTGCAGCGGCGTCGGCGCGGTGAGGCCGCGGGCGGCCAGCTCGTCGCGCAGTTCCGCGTAGCTCAGCGTGACGGCCGGCGTGCGGTGCAGCCGGAACCAGACGTCGGTGATCAGCCAGTCGCGATGATCGGGCCGCTTGAATACGCTGTGCCGGTACGCAAAGCCGCAGGCGGCGGCATCGAAGAGCCGCCGTTCGCCGGTCGCCAGATCGACCGCCGCCAGCCGCTCGAAGCGTTCACGCATCTCCACGCCATAGGCGCCGATGTTCTGGATCGGGCTGGCGCCGACCGAGCCGGGAATCAGCGACAGGTTCTCCAGGCCGTGGCAGCCGTGCGCCAGGGTCCAGCGCACCAGGTCGTGCCAGTTCACGCCGGCGGCCGCCCGCACCGTCACCGCGCCGTCGTGCTCGGCTTCGATCGCGATGCCGCGCGAGCGCAGGTGCAGCACCGTGCCCGGCAGATCGCGGGTCAGCAGCAGATTGCTGCCGCCGCCCAGGATCAGCGCCGGCGGCACGCCGCCCAGCAGGTCGCGGGCTTGCGCGACGTCGGCCGCGTCGTCGAGCTCGATCAGCAGGTTCGCGCGGACATCGACGCCGAAGGTGTTCAGGGCTCGCAGCGAGGCACCGGGGGTGACGGCCAGGGCCACTGGGATGCTTGTCGGAGTCGAGCTCGCGCCTCAGCTCGGCAGGTAGGCGAGCCGCACGTAGATCGGCGCGTAGGCCTCGGCCTGCGTGATCTCGATCAGCGTCTCGCGGGCCAGCTCGAGCAGCGCGATGAACGTGACGATGACCGCCGGCGTGCCGCGCGACACGTCGAACAGGTCCTGGAACTCGGCGAAGCGACGGTGCTGCAGCGTACGCAGCACCTGCGTCATGTATTCGCGGACCGACAGCTCCTCGCGGGTGATGTGGTGGTGCTGCACCAGCCGGGCGCGGCGCAGGATGTCGGCCCAGGCGGTGCGCAGGTCGATCACGTTGACCTCGGGCAGCCGCACCGCCACCGTCTGGTCGATGTACACCTGCGCGGGATAGAAGTCGCGGCCGACCTGCGGCACATGGTCGAGCTGCTGCGCGCCGAGCTTGATCCGTTCGTACTCGAGCAGCCGGCGGGCGAGCTCGGCGCGCGGATCCTCGACCTCCTCGCCGGTATCGGCCTTCTTGACCGGCAGCAGCATGCGCGACTTGATGTCGATCAGCAGCGCCGCCATCAGCAGGTATTCGGCGGCCAGCTCCAGGCTGTGCGAGCGGATCTCGTCGATGTAGGTCAGGTACTGCCGCGTCACCTCGGCCATCGGAATGTCGAGGATGTTGAAATTCTGCCGCCTGATCAGGTACAGCAGCAGATCCAGCGGCCCCTCGAAGGTCTCGAGGATCACCTCCAGCGCATCGGGCGGGATGTAGAGGTCGGTGGGCAGCTTCAGCACCGGCTCGCCGTAGAGGCGCGCGACGACCTTCAGCTCGAGCTGCTGGGGGTCGGGCGGCGATTCGGCCAGCACCAATGCGCCTTCCTCTGCGTCAACGGCCCCGTGCGGCGCGGCGTTGTCGTCACCGTGCCCGATGTTCTGCGACATGCTCGTTGCCCGGTCCGTAGCTCAGTTCCGGGTCTGGTAGATGTAGGCCTGCTGCGGCACCTTCGACTCGGCATTGCGCCGGCTGGTGTCCAGGTCCTGCGGCTTGTCCCACCAGATCGCGCGGCCGCGCTGCTGCTCCTTTTCGAGCTCGGGGCGGCGGGCTTTGAGTTCCTCGAGGAACCGGGTAATGTCGGATTTGTACATGGCGGTGGCAGACGTTGGCAGCGTTCTTGGCGGCATTTTAAGGCATCCGGCCGGGTGTCCTCTGCGGGACAGGATACCGGCGCTGGGCTCTGGCAAAGGCGGAAAATGACCCGACTCGGTGTTTGGCGTGTTTGGCTGCTCGGAGGCGTGATGCTGTTCGGACTGGTGGCCTGCGACTGGATCGCGCAGCGCGAATTGAAGCCCGGCGTGTCCACCGTCGAAGACGTGCGCAAGCTGATGGGCAAACCCGAGATGATCTGGGAAGAGAAGGACGGCAGCCAGACGCTTGAGTTCGTGCGGGCGCCGGCCGGCGCCGAGACCTGGATGGTCGAGATCGGCCCGGACGGCAAGTACCGCGGCATGAAGAACGCGCTGACCCTGGAAAACCTGGCGAAGGTGCGGCCGGGCATGACCAGCGACGACGTGCGCCGGCTGCTGGGCAAGCCGAGCGAGCGGGCGCAGTTCAAGCAGAAGCAGGAAGAGGTCTGGAGCTGGCGGCACATCGACGCGATGAAGCAGCAGCGGCTGTTCAACGTGCATCTGAACCTGGAAGGCCGCGTGACGACCACCAGCACCTCCGACGACCCGCAGCAGCCGTTCAAGGGCGGCTGACCGCCGTCGGCGCGGGCCGGTCCCCATTCGGCGCGGATGGCGCGCGCGGCAGGGTCATGCAGCTCGGGTGAGGTCGCCGTCCGGCAGCGCCGCGCTGCGGATCGCCTCGTCGATCTCGTCGAACAGGTTCTCGCCGCCCAGCCGCTCCAGGAAGCCCGAGCGGCGCATCAGCGACAGCGGCTGTTCGTTGGGTTCGGCGATGATCAGCCGGCCGCCGCGTTTCTGCGTCATCTTCAGCAGCGAGTCCAGCACCTCCAGGCCGCTGGTGTCGACGTTGATCACCTGGTGCAGATCGAGGATCACGATGTCGGCGGGTGGGCGCTGCGGGTCCAGCAGCGGCTCCAGCTTGGTCACCGAGCCGAAGAACAGCGACCCGAACAACCGGAACGCGGCGACGCTGCGGCCGTCGGCGCGCTGCGCGAGCCCGCCTGGCAGGCGGATCGACTCCATCTTGGTCAGCGCCGAGATCCGGTAGATGAAGAACAGGCTGGCCAGCACCAGGCCGATCTGCACCGCCACCGTCAGGTCGAACACCACCGTCAGCGCGAACGTGGTCAGCAGAATCGTCCGGTAGGTCAACGTGAACTGGCGCAGCCGGGCGAACTCGGCCCATTCGCCCATGTTCCAGGCGATCACCATCAGGATGCCGGCCAGCGCCGCCATCGGGATGTCGGCCGCCAGCGGCGCCAGCAGCAGCAGCACCAGCAGCAAGGTCAGCGCATGGACGATGCCGGCCACCGGTGAGCGGGCGCCGCTCCGGACGTTGGTGACGGTGCGGGCGATCGTGCCGGTGGCGGCGATGCCGCCGAAGAACGGCGCGACGAAGTTCGCCAGGCCCTGCGCCATCAGCTCCTGGTTGGGGTCGTGGCGATCGTCGATCATGCTGTCGGCCACCCGCGCGCACAGCAGCGACTCGATCGCGCACAGCAGTGCGATCGAGATCGTCGGCGTCACCAGGTTCTGCGCGGTGACCCAGTCGAATGCCGGCAGCGCGAACACCGGCAGGCCCTGCGGGATGCCGCCGAAGCGGCTGCCGATCGTCTCCACCTGCAGGTTCAGCAGGCCGACCGCCAGCGTGCCGACCACCAGCGCGACGATCGTGCCGGGCAGCCGGGCGACGATGCGCCGCACCGGCGAATCCAGCCGGGTGTAGGACTTCGGCCAGAACACGACGATCGCGACCGATGCGGCCGCGATCGCCAGCGCCGCCGGATTGACGGTGTCGGCATGCCGGGCGATCTCGCCGATCTGCGAGAAGAAGTCGGCCGGCATCTTCGGGATCGCCAGCCCGAAGAAGTCCTTGACCTGCTGCAGCGCGATGATCACCGCGATGCCGTTGGTGAAGCCGATGACGATCGACACCGGGATGAAGCGGATCAGGTTGCCGAGCCGGAACATCCCCATCGCGAACAGCAGCACGCCGGACATGAACACCGAGATCAGCAGGTTCGCGACGCCGTACTTCTCGACGATCGCGTACAGCAGCGCGACGAAGGCGCCGGCCGGCCCGCCGATCTGCACTTTGGACCCGCCGAAGACGGAGATCAGGAAACCGGCGATCACCGCGGTGAAGATGCCCTGTTCGGGCTTGACGCCGCTGGCGATGCCGAACGCCATCGCCAGCGGCAGTGCGACGATGCCGACGGTGACGCCGGCCGACAGGTCGGCGCGCAGGTCGTCGAGCCGGTAGTTCCGCAGGCTGTCGAGCAGCCTGGGGCGGAATCGGAAGTCGAACGGCATCGTTGGTGTGTATCAGCCTGCTGGTCGGCCGGCCCTCTGTCAGCGCACCCGCATGCCCGGCGCCGCGCCCGAGTCGGGCGACAGCAGGAAGATGCCCGGCATCGCCGGATCGTCGCTGCCGGCCGCCAGCACCATGCCCTGCGACACACCGAACTTCATCTTGCGGGCCGCGAGGTTGGCGACGACGACGGTCAGCCGGCCGGCCAGGGTGGCCGGATCGTAGGCGGCGCGGATGCCGGCGAACACCGTGCGCGGCTGCGCGTCGCCGCAGTCCAGCTCGAGCCTCAGCAGCTTGTCGGAACCCTCGACGTGCTGCGCCGAGACGATCCGCGCGACCCGCAACTCGACCTTCGCGAAGTCGTCGATCGTGATCGTTGCCGGCGTGCCGGGGCCGGGGCCGGGGGCGGAGGCGGAGGCGGAGGCGGAGGAGCTGGCGGCCGCGGTGCGCCCACCGGCTTGACCACCGCCCGCTGCACCGGCTCCCAAGGAAGCCGCTTTCGCCGCGCCGGCCCCGCCGGCTTTTCCGGCGCCGCCGCCATCGACTGCTTTGCCCGCATTGCCCGCTTTGCCGCCGCCCGGCGCCGGCAGCGGCGAGCCCGGCGGGTCGAACAGCGCATCGAGCAGCGTCGCGTCGATGCGTCCCATCAGATGGCTGTACGGGCGGACCTGGTGGCCCAGCGGCAGCGGCTGGGCCGCATCCTGCCAGGTGAGCGGCGGCACGCCCAGGAACGCTTCGGCGTCGCGGGTCAGCGCCGGCAGCACCGGCTTCAGGCAGGCGGTCAGCAGCTTGAACGCGTTGAGCACCTGGGTGCAGACCTCGTGGGCGGCGGCCATGCCGTCGCCGCCGGCCTTGACCAGCTTCCACGGCGCGCGGCTGTCGAACCACTGGTTGACCTCGTCGGCGAACGCCATCACCTCGCGCACCGCCTTGCCGAACTCGCGGACCTCGTAGAGCGCGGCCACCGAGGCCGCCACCTCGGCCGCCGGCCGCGGGAACGGCCACTGGCCGGGCGCCGCCAGCCGGCCGTCGAACGGCGGGGCCAGCGCGAAGCGGGCGGCGCGGCTGGCGATGTTCACGTACTTGCCGATCAGGTCGCTGTTGACCCGCGCGACGAAATCGTCCGGATTGAAGTCGATGTCCTCGACCCGGGCGTTCAGCTTGGCGGCGATGTAGTAGCGCAGCCATTCCGGGTTCATGCCGAGCTCGAGATAGCGCAGCGGCGAGATGCCGGTGCCGCGCGACTTGCTCATCTTCTCGCCGCTGACGGTGATGAAGCCGTGCACGAACACGTTGGTCGGCGCCTTGCGGCCCGAGAAATGCAGCATCGCCGGCCAGAACAGCGTGTGGAAGTAGATGATGTCCTTGCCGATGAAGTGGTACTGCTCGACCGCCGGGTCGGCGACGAATGCCGCATAGTCCTGGGTCGTCTGCGCGGCCGCCTGGCCCTTGTCGAAGTGGTTCTTCAGGCTCGCCAGATAGCCGATCGGCGCATCGAGCCACACGTAGAAGTACTTGCCGGGCACGTCCGGGATCGGGATGCCGAAGTAGGGCGCATCGCGCGAGATGTCCCAGTCGCCCAGGCCCGACTCGCCTTCCAGCCATTCGCGCGCCTTGTTGGCGACCTCCGGCTGCAGCTTGCCGTCCTGCGTCCAGTCGCGCAGGTAGCCGACGCAGCGCGGGTCGGACAGCGTGAAGAAATAGTGCTCGGAGCTTCTGAGCACCGGGGTCGCGCCGGTCAAGGTCGAGTACGGGTTCTTCAGCTCGGTCGGCGAGTAGACCGAGCTGCACACCTCGCAGGCGTCGCCGTACTGATCCTTGGCGCCGCACACCGGGCATTCGCCCTTGATGTAGCGGTCGGCGAGGAACATGTTCTTGACCGGGTCGTAGAACTGCTCGATGGTGCGCGTGCGGATCAGCCCGTTGGCCTTCAGCGCGCGGTAGATCGATTGCGACAGCTCGGTGTTCTCCGGCGAATGGGTCGAGTGCCAGTTGTCGAACGAGATGTGGAAGCCGTTCAGGTACTGCGGCCGTTCGGCGGCCACCCGTGCGACCAGCTCCTCGGGCGTCAGGTTCTCGGCCTCGGCCTTCAGCATGATCGGTGCCCCGTGGGCATCGTCGGCGCCGACGAAATGCACCTCGTGGCCGCTCATCCGCTGGAACCGCACCCAGATGTCGGCCTGGATGTACTCCATGATGTGGCCGATGTGGAACGAGCCGTTGGCGTAGGGCAGGGCGGTGGTGACGAACAGTCGGCGCTTCATGGGTGGCGGCGCAGGGCGCACGGCGTGCGGGAAACCGCGAGTTTACAAGGCGTGGCCGGCTGTGGACCGTCCCTCGGCTGACCGCGATTGCGTTGCCGGTATCCGGTGGCCGCCCGCCCGATCGATTAGACTGGCCGCCTGCCGTTCCCCCTACCGGGAACGATCAGGAATCTCCAGGAATCCCCAGGAATCTCCATGAGCGTCACCGTCGAGCAGGTCAGCCAGGCGCTGGCCGCGGTCATCGACCCGAACACCCGCAAGGATCTGATCAGCAGCAAGTCGGCCCGCAACGTCCGGGTCGATCAGGGCGACGTGGCCTTCGACGTCGAGCTCGGCTATCCGGCGCGCAGCCAGATCGACGGCATCCGCCGGCAGGCGATCGCCGCGGTGCGCGCGCTGCCCGGCGTCACCAACGTCAGCGCCAACGTGTTCCAGAAGATCGTCGCCCATGCGGTGCAGCGCGGCGTCAAGACCTTGCCGAACGTGCGCAACATCATCGCGGTGGCCTCCGGCAAGGGCGGCGTCGGCAAGAGCACCACCGCGGTCAATCTGGCGCTGGCGCTGTCGGCCGAGGGCGCCAGCGTCGGCATCCTCGACGCCGACATCTACGGCCCGTCGCAGCCGATGATGCTGGGCATCAACGGGCGGCCCGAATCGCGCGACGGCAAGAAGATCGAGCCGATGGAGGGCCATGGGCTGCAGGCCAGCTCGATCGGCTTTCTGATCGACATGGACACGCCGATGGTCTGGCGCGGCCCGATGGTCACGCAGGCGCTCGAGCAGTTGCTGCGCGAGACCAACTGGCGCGATCTCGACTACCTGGTCGTCGACATGCCGCCCGGCACCGGCGACATCCATCTGACCCTGGCCCAGAAGATCCCGGTGACCGGCGCGGTGATCGTCACGACGCCGCAGGACATCGCGCTGCTGGATGCCCGCAAGGGGCTGAAGATGTTCGAGAAGGTCGGCGTGCCGATCCTCGGCATCGTCGAGAACATGGCGATGCATGTCTGCTCGAACTGCGGCCATGTCGAGCACATCTTCGGCGAAGGCGGCGGCGCGCGGATGGCGAAGGACTACGACGTCGAGTATCTGGGCGGCCTGCCGCTGGACATCCGGATCCGCGAGCAGACCGATTCGGGCCGGCCGACGATGGTCGCCGAACCGGACGGGCCGATCGCCGACACCTACCGCGAGATCGCCCGCCGCGTCGCGGTGCGCATCGCCGAGCGCGCCCGCGACATGTCGCTGAAGATGCCGACGATCGTCGTGCAGAACACCTGACGACGGCGCGGCCCGGCACGGCGGCGGCCGGGCACGACGGCGGCCAGCCGGGCGGACACGCTGCCGGCCCGGGCAGGCAGCGCCGTTCAGCGAATTCAGCGGAACTGGTAGGCGACGCTGACGCCGATCAGCCAGTTGCGGCCCGGCGCCGGCTCGAAATAGCGCTGGTTGGTGTCGTTGACGATCACCGAGCCGACGTAGCGCCGGCCGCTCAGATTGTCGATCCGCACGAACTGCCGGAACTGCCACGCTCCGGCAGTCTGCGCGAAGCCGGCGCGCAGGTTCAGCACCGTGTAGCCGGCCGCCGAGTCGCTGTTGGCGTCGTTGACCTGCAGCGAGCCGGCATGGATCAGCTCCAGCGCGGTGGAGAAGCCGGCCAGCCAGCCGCCG
>DAISWF010000072.1:0-3166 GCA_036826495.1 Burkholderiaceae bacterium | reverse complement strand
GTGCCGGCGGCCCCGCCGGCGGCGGCCGGCCGCCATGCCAGCTCGCCGAACACCAGCCGCGACGGAATGCCGGGCAGCCGGTTGCCCGCCGCGACGGCGCCGGTGCCGCCCGAGAAGCCGTCCTGGAACTCCGCGCGCAGCGCGGTGATCGCCAGGTGGGCGGTCAGCCCCGGGCCGACACGTCCGCTGTAGGCCAGCTCCAGCCCCTTGCGCTCGGTCCGGCCGCCGTTGCGGTAGGTGGTGCGACCGCCGTTGTTGGTGTCGACGACCAGCTCGTTGTCGGTGTCTATCGTGTAGAGCGCCGCATCGAGCCGGTGATCGTCGCCGAGCCGCGCCTTCGCGCCGATCTCCAGATGCCGGCTGCGCGACGCCCGGAGATCGAAGTTCAGGCCGCTGGCGTTCGGCCGGTAGGCCAGCTCGGTGAAGGTGGGCGTCTCGAAGCCGCGGCCCCAGTTCGCGTAGACGTTCAGCGAATCGCCGAAATGCCGGGTCACGCCCAGCACCGGGTTGGTCGCGCGATAGGTGGTCGAGCCGCTGTCGTCGGGGTTGCCCGGCGCGAGGAAGAAGTCGTCGACCTCGAACTTCACGCGGGTCGAGCGCAGTCCGGCGGTGGCGCTCCAGTTCCGGTCGATGAGCCAGGTGGTCTGCGCATAGAGGCCGACGCTGTCGGCGATGTTGTTCTCGTCGCGCTTCAGCGCGCCCTGCACGCCGGCGGTGTTCAGGTAGCCGCGGCGGCGGTCCTTCATCCGGTCGACGTCGACGCCGACGACGGTGCGCAGCCGCCCGATACCCGGATCGAACTCGTTGGCGTACTGCAGGCCCGCGCCGTAGTAGTTGCGGTCCAGGTCGACGATGCCGCCGGCGGCGGTGGCCGGCGTCTGCGCAGCCAGCGGGATCGACAGCTTGTTGAACAGGTCGCGCTGGCCGAGATAGACCCGCCCGGTCACCCGGTTGCGCGCGTCGATCCGGTGCTCGAGCACCGCGCCGGCCTGGTTCTGCGACACCACCTTCTGGGTGTCCTGCGTGAACGCGGCGGCCACCGCCTGGCGCGGGTTCGCCTCCATCTGCGCGCGGGTGAGCCCCAGCGGATCGAGCGACAGCGGCTGGTCGAACAGGTTCGCGACCAGCGTGAGCCGGGTGTCGTCGTTCAGGTCGAAGCGCCACTTGGTGTTGAAGTGCCGTCGCCGGGTGTCGCCGTGCTCGCGGTAGCCGTCGGTCGAGAAGTCCGAGTAGTCGGCGAACCAGTTGACCCGTCCGGCCTGGCCGCCGCCCTGCAGCGCATAGCGGCGTGAGCCATAGCTGCCGAAGCTCGCGGTGGCCTCGGCGAACGGCACCGGCGGGCCGTCGCGGCTGAACACCTGCAGCACGCCGCCGGCGGCATTGCCGTACAGCAGCGCGAGCGGTCCGCGCAGCACCTCGATGCGCTGCGCCGATGCCAGGCTGATCGTCGACGCCTGGCCCTGGCCGTCGGGCATCGTCGCCGGAATGCCGTCGACGATCAGCCGCACGCCGCGGATGCCGAACGTCGAACGGGCACCGAAGCCGCGGATCGACAACTGCAGGTCCTGCGCGTAGTTCTGCCGGTTCAGCACCGCGACGCCGGGTATCCGGCTCATCGATTCCGACAGGTTCACCTGCGGGCCGGCCTCGCGGATCGTGTCGGCGCCGACCGCCTGGATCGCCGCCGGCGCATCGAAGCTGCGCTGCTCGCCGCGGCTCGCGGAAACGACGACGTCGGAAAGCGGCTGAGCCTGCGCGATGCCGTACAGCGCGGCGGCGCCCAGCGCCGTGCACGAGCGACCGAGAGTGTTCATACGGTCCCGTCTCCTCCGCAGTCCCTTCAGGCCGCCGGCCGCATCCCGATCGATCGGCGCGGCAGTCCATCCGCGTGCCGGCCGGTCCGGCGTCTGCACCCGCGCGCTCGCCTTGTCGGTGCCCATCGATCGCGGCCGCGGACCGCAGGCGACGGCCCGGCGCCGCCCCGCTAGTCGAGCGCGCAGCCGCTGACGACGGCCGGCACCTGCTCCGGCTTCTTCTGCACCAGCGCCACGCCGTTCCTGACCGCGATGATCTCGGCCAGGATCGACACCGCGATCTCGGCCGGCGCCTTGGCGCCCAGGTCCAGGCCGATCGGCCCGTGCAGCCGGTCGATCTCCTGCTGGCTCAGGTCGAACAGCTTCAGCCGCTCGCGGCGCGCCGCGTTGTTGCGCCGGGAACCGAGCGCGCCTACATAGAAGGCCGGCGACTTCAGCGCCTCCAGCAGCGCCATGTCGTCGAGCTTGGGGTCATGGGTCACCGCCACCACCGCGCAGTGCGGGTCCATCTGCAGCGCCAGCACCGTGTCGTCGGGCATGTCGCGGACGAAGCGGGTGCGCGGGACGTCCCAGGTGGTCGCGTACTCCTCGCGCGGGTCGCAGGCGATGACCTCGAAGTCGAGCGCGGTGGCCATCTCGGCCAGCACCCGCGACAACTGTCCGGCGCCGATGATCAGCATCCGCCAGCGCGGGCCGAACACCTGCCGCACCGTGCGGCCGTCGAATGCGAACGGCTCGCTGCGGTGGCCGCCCTCGAGCGACGACCGGCCGGAGTCCAGGTCGAGCACCCGCGTGACGAGCTGATGCCGGCCGGTGCGCGCGAGCACCTCGTCGACCCAGTCGTAGCGCTCCAGCGGCTCCTGCACCAGCCGCAACGTGCCGCCGCAGGGCAGGCCGAAGCGGGCCGCCTCCTCCTTGGTGACGCCATAGGTGATCAGCGACGGCCGCGCGACCCGCTCGCCGGTGCGCACCCGCTCGATCAGATCGTCCTCGACGCAGCCGCCGGACACCGAGCCGACCACCAGCCCGTCGTCGCGCACCGCCAGCAGCGCGCCCGGCGGCCGCGGCGCCGACCCCCAGGTCTCGATCACCGTGACCAGCCATACCGCATGGCCGGCGGCCCGCCAGTCGCGTGCCTGCCTGAGCACCAGAAGGTCCAGACTGTCCATCATCGAGCTCCTTCAGCGTTTCGACCACAGCAGGATCAGCGCCACCGCGGCCGCCACCGCGATCCAGGCCCAGCGCGGGATGCCGCCCGGCCCGGATGGCCGCGGCACGCCAGCCGGCACGACCGGCGACGGCGGGGCGGCCGCCGGCCCCGCGGCCCGGCCAGGCGCCGGCTCATCGGCCGC
>DAISWF010000071.1:15713-21297 GCA_036826495.1 Burkholderiaceae bacterium | reverse complement strand
CTGTCCGCCGAACTGCTCAAGAGCCTCGGGCATTTCGACGTGCAGCACGTGCCCTACAAGGGCAGCGCCCCGGCGATCTCCGACCTGCTGGCCGGCCAGGTGCCGATGATGTTCTCCGACATGATCGCGGCGCTGCCGCACATCAAGGCCGGCAAGCTGCGGGCGATCGCCACCACCGGGGCCAAGCGCGATCCGGCGCTGCCGGACCTGCCGACCATCGCCGAGGCCGGCGTGCCCGGCTACGAGGCCGGCGTGTGGTTCGGCCTCACGGTGCCCACCGGCACGCCGAAGGAGGTCGTCGACCGGCTGACCGCCGAATCGATCAAGGCTACCAAGTCGCCCGACTTCATCAAGCGGATGAGCGAGCTGGGCTACGTGATCCTCGGCACCACCGCCGAGCAGATGACCGAGATGACGCAGGCCGAGCTGAAGCGCTGGCCGCCGGTGGTCAGGTCGTCGGGGGCGTCGGCGGACTGAGCCGGCGCGGATCGGTCCGCAGCGGATCGGGCCGCAGCGGACCGGGGGCGGATCGGGCGGCGAGAACCGGAGCGCAGCACACCGGCGGTGCGCCGCCGCTCAGGTGAAGAACAGCGTCGCCAGCCCGAGGAAGATGAAGAACCCCATGCTGTCGGTGCTGAACGTCAGCAGCACCGACGAGCCGATCGCCGGGTCGCGGCCGATCCGCTCCATCAGCAGCGGCACCGCCAGCCCGATCATCGCCCCGAGCAGCAGGTTCAGGATCATCGCCAGCATCATCGTCAGGCCCAGCACCAGGCCCTGCGGCGTGTCGCGGTAGAGCCACCAGGCCAGCAGCCCGGCGACGCCGCCCCAGGCCAGCCCGTTCAGCCCGGCCACGCCCAGCTCCTTCAGCACCAGCCGGCGGGCGTTGGCCATCGACACCTGCCCGAGCGCGATCGAGCGGATGATCAGCGTCATCGTCTGGTTGCCGGAGTTGCCGGCGATGCCGGCCACGATCGGCATCAACGTCGCCAGCGCGACCACCTTCTCGATGGTGCCCTCGAAGGTGCCGATCACCCGCGATGCGAAGAACGCGGTGCACAGGTTCAGCGCCAGCCACGGCCAGCGGTTGCGCGCCGACGCCCAGACGCTGGAGAACAGATCCTCGTCCTCGCGCAGACCGGCCTGCGACAGCAGATCGGCATCGCCCTCCTCGCGGATCACGTCGACCACCTCGGCCACCGTCAGCCGGCCGATCAGCCGGTTGTGCGGATCGATGACCGGCGCCGACACCAGGTCGTAGCGCTCGAATGCCTGCGCCGCATCGCCGACGTCGTCGAGCGCCTGCAGGGTCATCACCTCCTCCTGCATCACGTCCTCGACCATCACCTCCGGCTCGTTGATCAGCAGCCGGTCCAGCGGCAGGGTGCCCTTCAGCACGTCGTTGCGGTCGACGACGAACACCTGATCGGTGTGGTCGGGCAGCCGGTCGTAGCGGCGCAGATAGCGCAGCACCGTCTCCAGCGACACGTCCTCGCGCACCGTCACCAGCTCGAAGTCCATCCGCGCGCCCACCGAGTTCTCGGGGTACGACATCGCCGCGCGAAGCTGCTCGCGTTCCTCCTGCGTGAGCCCCTGGCGGACCTCCTCGACGACGTCGGTCGGCAGGTCGGGCGCGAGGTCGGCGATCTCGTCGGCATCCAGCGACTCGACCGCGTCGACCAGCTCCTTGCGGTCCATCGACGCGATCAGCGTCTCGCGGACCGCGTCGGACACCTCCAGCAGGATCTCGCCGTCGCGCTCGGCGCGCACCAGCTCCCAGACGATCAGCCGCTCGTCGAGCGGCAGCGCCTCGAGGATGTAGGCCACGTCGGCCGGATGCAGCCGGTCCAGCCGCTTGCGCAGATCGGTCAGCGACTGCCGCTCGACGAGCTGCTCGACCAGCCGGTGGCGCGCCTCGTCCTCGCCGTGATGCTGCCGGTGCGCCAGCTCGGTGACGACGTTGTGACGGCGCAGCAGCTCCTGCACCTGCGCCAGCGCGCGCGACGCATCCTCCGGATCACGACGCAGGTCGTCCGGATCGTCGTCTCGACTGGCGTGGTTGAAGCCGCGGTCTTGCATGGGCCGTGATTGTACGGCCGCATACAGGTTCGGACCCGCGTCAGGGTCGGATCCGCAGCGGCCCGCAAGCCGCGCCGATCCGCGGCGGCACGCCGCCGTTCAGATCCGCACCAGCTCCGCCAGCCGCTCGAAGGTCGGCGGCTTCATGATGAATTCGTCGATGTCGCGCGTCGAACGGGGCGGGTCCTGGCCGGAGATCGCGGCGATCCACGGCGCCGGCTCGCTGAGCGCCTTGACCCGCCGCGCGACCTCGAAACCCGAGATGTCCGGCAGGTTGATGTCGACCAGCATGAGCTGCGGCGCCCAGACGCGCGCGATCGCCACCGCATCCTGACCATTGAACGCAACCCGGCAGTCCATGCCCAGCAGCATGAAAAACTCGCAGAACGATTCCGCGGCATCGGGCTCGTCATCGACGACCAGTATCCGTTTCGCTGTCAAGCCGGTTCCTCGCTGCGCCTGCGCAGGCGGGCATGTCGGCGCCGCCGCACGAGCGTGGCAAAGCACCCATTGTGCCCGTCGCCGCCCGCCCTCTCAAGGCGCCTCCACCGCCCCCATGCCGCGGATGATCATCGATGCTCTGCGCGACAGCGCGACGCTGCCGCGGTTGCGATCGTAATAGCGCGGCCGCGGCAGCATCGCCGCCAGCCGCGCGGCCTGCGCCGGCGACAGCCGGGCGGCCGGTACGCCGAAGTAGTACTGCGCGGCGGCTTCACAGCCGAACACGCCGACGCCCCACTCCGCGACGTTCAGGTAGAGCTCGAGGATCCGCTCCTTCGACATCATCGCTTCGAGCATGTAGGTGATCGCCAGTTCCTGGGCCTTGCGCAGATAGCTGCGCTCGCCGGTCAGGAACAGGTTCTTGGCGAGCTGCATCGTGATCGTCGAACCGCCGCGCACGACCTTGCCCTTCCTCAGGTTCTGGTCGTAGGCCCGCTCGATCGCATCCCAGTCGACGCCGTCGTGGTCGGTGAAGTTCGCATCCTCGGCGGCGATCACCGCGCGCTTGAGCGGCGCGGCGATGCGGCTGTACGACACCCAGGTGTGGCGCAGCGTCGCCCGCGGATCGCTCTGCCGCAGCACCGCGAGCTGATCGCGCATGAAGCGGGTGGTCTCGGGGTTGGCGCGGGTCCACCACAGCACATGGGCGAAGTACCAGAACTGCACCAGCAGCACGAACGTGAAGACGGCCAGCAGCGCGATGCCCAGCCAGCTTAACAGCCGTTTCACGGCCAGGGCCCGTTCACGCTATGCCCATGCCGGCGCCGGGGGCCGGATCAGGCCGGCTCGGCCAGGCGCGCGCGCAGCAGCGCGTAGACCGGCGCGGTGTCGGGCCGCACGCCGCGCCACAGCGCGAACGATTCGGCGGCCTGCTCGACCAGCATGCCCAGGCCGTCGCTGACCGCGCCGCAGCCCGCCGCCACCGCGGCCGTCATCAGCGGCGTCGGCCGCGCCCCATAGACCATGTCGTAGACCAGCCCGGCGCGCGCCAGCCAGCCGGCCGGCACCGGCGGCGCCTCGCCGGCCAGGCCGCTCGAGGTGGCATTGACGATCACGTCGATCGCCGGCGCATGGCGCGCCGGCTCCTCGAAGCGGTCGAAGCCGCCGGCATCCAGCCGCGGGTCGATGGCGCCGGGGGCGGAGTCGGGCGCGGCGTCGGGCGCGGATCCGCGAGCGGGGTCGGAAGCGGAACCGGGCGCGGATGCGGAGGCCGGCGCGGCGGTGAACGCGCGGGCCAGTTCATGGGCGCGCGCCGGCGTGCGGTTCAGCACCGTCAGCCGCGCGACGCCGGCCGCCAGCAGCGGCAGGATCACGCCGCGCGCGGCGCCGCCGGCGCCCAGCAGCAGCACCGTGCGGCCGGCGAGCGGGCAGCGCAGCCGCTGCGTGATGTCGGTGACCAGGCCGATGCCGTCGGTGTTGTCGCCATAGGTGTTGTCGCCATGGATGTGGTCGCCGCGGGTGTTGTCGCCATCGGCGACGCCGGCATCGAAGCGCAAGGTGTTGACCGCGCCGGCCGCCTGCGCGCGCTCGCTCAGCCGCCCGGCATAGCGGAACGCATCGAGCTTGAACGGCAAGGTGACGTTCAGACCGCGGCCGCCCGCGGCACGGAACGTGTCGACCGCCGCGGCGAAGCCGTCGACCGGCGCGAGCAGCCGCTCGTAGACCAGGTCTTCGCCGGTCTGCCGCGCGAAGGCCGCATGGATCATCGGCGAACGGCTGTGCGCGATCGGGTTGCCGATCACCGCATAACGGTCGCTCATGTCGCCACCGAGCGCCTTCGGAGCGGCCGTGCGGCGCTCATGTTGCCCCCAAGGGCCTGCGGCCCTGCCCCCCGAGGGGGCCCGAGCGCCTTCGGAGCGGCCGTGCGGCGCTCATCGATCGTTCCTGCGCACCGCGCTGGTTTCCAGCGTGTTGTTGGTGAAGGTCCAGGTGCGCACGATCTGCAGGATGTCGCCGTCCTTGACCATCTCCGGCGAGAACTTCGGATAGGGCGCGCCGGCATGGACGATCTGCCGCACCGCCTTGTTCAGCACGTCGTAGCGCGACCGCTTGTTGATGATCACGTCGACGACGTTGCCGTGCTTGTCGATCTCCACCGTGCAGATCAGCGAGTCGTACATCCGGCCGCGCGCCGCCGGCGGGTAGCGCTCGGTGCCCAGCCGCTCGACCCGGTTGGCCCACTCGTCGACGTAGCGGGCGTAGCTGACGCCGCGCGCATTGACGCCGAAGGTCAGCCGCTTGGGCCGCTTGTTGTAGTCGGACACCTGCTTGTCGATCTGCGCCTGCAGCCGCGCGATCACCTGCTCGGTGTTCTGCTCGTCGACGCCGGGCAGCGGCCGGCTCGGCGTCGGGCTCGGGTTCTTCTCGGGCTCGACGTAGGTCTGCGGGCCCTGCGACAGGGCCATCAGCTTGCGCTGCTCCTCCTCGAGCTGGGCGATGCGCTGGCGCTGGCGGCGCAGGTCGGTGCCGTCCTCGACCTTCGATTCGGCCGGCAGCGGCGACTTCGCGCGGCCGCGGTCGCGATCGCCTCCGCCCTCCATGTCGACCTGGGCCAGCACCTCCGGCTTCAGCGGCTTGCTGTCGGTGCGGGCGTTCAGCAGCACCACCTCGATCTGCGAATCGTAGGGAGCGAACTTCAGCGGCGTCGGCGGCACGAATCGGAACGTCAGCAGCAGCGCGTGCAGCACGATCGACAGCAGGATGCCGGTGGCCAGCGGATCGTCGCGCAGCCGCCGCAGCCACGGATGACCGGCCAGCCGCCGCCAGCCGTCGAGCGCGGCCGCCGTGCCGGCGGCACGTACCGACGCCATCGACGCCGGTTGGGGTCGCGCACTGCGCCGCGGCGGCGGCGGCTTTGGGGCCTTCGCCGGGCTCATCGCGCCGCCGCTCCCTGTGCGACCGGCGGGGCTGCCGGCGGGGGGGCCGCCCGGGCCTCAATCGGCGGCCCCCGCCGGGCCCCCGCCCCCCCCCGCCCCGCCCCCCGCGCACCCGCCGCCCCCCCCCC
>DAISWF010000071.1:2911-15703 GCA_036826495.1 Burkholderiaceae bacterium | reverse complement strand
GGTCGACTCGCGCAGGGCCTCGGCCGCCTCCGCGACGACCTCGACCGCATCGGCGACCTCCTCGCCGGCCTGCTCCTCGCCGGCCGCCGCGATCGCGCGTTCGGCCTCCAGCGCCTCTTCCTCGATCTCCTCGAGGCCTTCGGTCTCGTCCTGGCCGGCCACCGGCTCGGCCAGCCCGACGTAACGCGCCGATACATCCAGGGTCAGCTCGTCACGCTCGAGCAGATCGACCTGGATCCGCCGGCCCGGCGCCAGCGCCGGCAGATCGGCCATCCGGAAATAGAGCGGCGCCTCGGCCAGCCGCACCAGGTCGTCACGGACCACCACCGCATCGGCGCGGCCCAGCCCAAGCTGCGCGGCCCAGCGCAGACACCAGTAGCGCTCCATCCGCGACTGGAAATCGCCGTATGCGGTGTAGCGGGTGTCGAACGCCGACATCACGGCGAACAAGTCGGCGTCGTTGGCACCGAACGGCGCGGGCTCGCCGGCCAGCACCGCCAGAAGCTGCCGCTGATTGACCAGGTCGACGTAGCGGCGCAGCGGCGAGGTGGTCCACATGTACTGGGCCACGCCCAGCCCCTGGTGCGGGAGCGGATGACTGCTGGTGCGCACCCGGCCGGCCTGCTGCGAGCGATAGATGCCCGGCACGCGATGGTCGGCGAGCAGCCGGCCCCATTCGCTGTTGGCGAGGATCATCATCTCGGCGACGATGCGGTCGAGCGGCTCATCGCGGCGGCGCTGCACGATGCGCACCACGTCGCCGTCGACGTAGAAGCTGAAGTCGGTGCGATAGCGGGCCTCGGGCTTGCCGCGCACCTTTTCGCGTTCGGCAGAGCGCGCCAGGGTGAACGTCCACAACGCGGCCAGCGCCGAGGCGAACGGCAGCGACGGGTCGGCCGCCTGCAGCGCCGCCTCGGTGACCTGCCCGTCGAGCGCATCGTGGCGCAGGTTCGCGGCGACGCGGATCCGTTCGAGCCGCGTGTGGCGCGCGACGATGCGGCGGCCGGCCTCATCCAGCTCGACGTACAGCGACAGCGCCGGCACCTCGCGGCCGGCGTCCAGCGAGAACGCGGCGACCACCGGGTCGGGCAGCATCGTGATCTTCTCGCCCGGCATGTAGACGGTGGACATCCGTTCGCGCGCCAGCTCGTCGAGCGGATCGCCGGGCCGCAGCGCGGCGCCGGGCGCCGCGATGTGCACGCCGATCCGCAGCCGCCCGTCGGCACCGCGGCTGACCGACAGGCAGTCGTCGATCTCGGTGGTGGTCGAATCGTCGATCGAGAACGGCTCGACGTCGGCCAGCGGCAGCGACGACGCATCGAACGACGCCGACAGCGACGGCGCGAAGCCGGTGCCGTGCGCGAACCACTCGGCGGCGAAGGCGGCGCGATGCAGATGGCGCGGCGATTCGAATGCGCCGGCCGCCAGCAGCAGGCGCGCCGGCGGCTGGCGGGTGAGCTGGCAGGCGCGATCGAGCGCGCGGTATTCGACGCTCTGCTTGTCGGGCCGCACCAGCAGGAATGCGGCCGAGCGGCCGATCGCTTCGGGCAGCCGCCCTTCGGCGAGCGCCTGCGCATCGGCCTCGATGCGCAGTTCCTGCTGGCGCTTGCGTTCGACCGCGGCCAGCGCCGCCTTCAGCGTCTCGGGCGGCGCAGGGCGGTAACGGCCGCGCCCCTTGCGATGGAAGTAGACCGGCGCCGAATGCAGCTTCAGCAGCAGGCCGGTGGCCTGCGCCGGCCTTGCGCCCTGGCCGAAGTACTCGTCGGCCAGCTCCTGGAAGCCGAACTCGGCCTGCGGCGCGCATTCCCACAGGAAGTCGAGCTCGATGTCCTCGGCGATGCGCTGCGCTTCGGTCAGCAGCTCGCCGGGCGCGGGCGCCTCGAAGCGCAGCACCACGTGGCTGTTCTTGATCTTCGCGCGACGGCCGCTGGCGTGCTCGACCTGCAGGCTGCCGCCCGTTTCGCTGAGCACGGTACCCGCCTTGAAGGCGCCGTCTTCCTCGAAGAGAACATGTGTCATGACCGGGCCGATTATAAAGGTCGGCCTCCGGCGCCCCGGGCAACCGACGATCGCCGACGGCCGGTGTGTCGCGGCGACGCCGCGGCCCGCGATGGCCGCGGCCCTTCGCATCAGAGCATGATGCCGCCCGACACTTCGATGACCGCGCCGTTGATGTAGCTGGCATCGTCGGACGCGAGGAACGCATAGACGCTGGCGATCTCCTCCGGCTGACCGAGCCGCCCGAGCGGCACCTTGTCGATCATCTTGCGCATCACCGGCTCGGGAATCGAATCGAGGATCGGCGTGCGCACGAAGCCCGGGCACACCGCCACCGCGCGAATGCCCTTGGGGCCGAGCTCGCGGGCCCAGGTCTTGGTGAAGCCGATCACGCCGGCCTTGGTGGCCGCATAGTTGGTCTGGCCGAAGTTGCCGTACAACCCCACGACCGACGAGGCATTGAGGATCACGCCCGAGCCCTGCGCGAGCATCGTCTCGACGACCGCCTGCGTGCATTCGAACACGCCCTTCAGGTTCACCGCGATCACCCGGTCGAACTGGCTGTCGCTCATCCGCGCGAGCCGCGCATCCTGCGTGATGCCGGCGTTGTTGACCAGCACGTCGATGCGGCCGAACCGTTCGCGCACCGCGGCCACCATCGCGTCGATCGACGGCCGGTCGGTCACGTCGACCGCGAGCGCCAGCGAATGCTCGCCGCCCGGATCGACCGCCGCGCGGGCCTGCGCGGTGCGCGCCGGATCGAGATCGGCCAGCACCACGTTGGCGCCTTCGGCCACGAACCTGCGGGCGGTGGCCAGGCCGATGCCGCCCGCCGCACCCGTGACGATCGCCACCTTTCCATCGAGTCTCATCGGATCATCCATCGAACGGGCATGTCGCCCGGTTGGGGTTACGTCGCCCGGCTCCTCATCGGCCGACGCTCACAGGAATCCGGCGAACGCCAGCACCTCGTCGCCATAGTCGGCGAAATCGCTGAGCCCGTGATCGCTGCCCTGGATCACTTTCGTGCGTGCCCCCTGGTAGTGGGCGACCATGTCGCGCCAGTCCAGCAGCTCGTCGCCGGTGGCGGCGATCAGGAAGTAGCGCGACGCGAACGTGATCAGCGGCACCTCCAGATCGCGCAGCTCGTCCAGATACTCGGTGCGGAACTCGAACGGCGCGTCGGAATGGAACATCGTCGTGACGCCGACCTGGGTGGCCAGCCCGCGCGCCGGGTCGATCGCCGGGTTGAGCAGCACCGCTCGGCAGCCGTAGCGCTCGGCCAGCCAGGTCGCGTAGTAGCCGCCGAGCGAGCTGCCGACCAGCGTGTCCTCGGGCTGCAGGTCGAACTGATGGCGCACCATCGCCATCGCCTCGCGGGGCGATGCCGGCAACTGCGGACAGCTATATTGCGCGCCGCGGCCGATCGCGTTCATCCGCTCGGCCAGCCACTGCGCCTTGAACGACTGCGGCGACGAACGGAAGCCGTGCAGATAGACCATCCGGCTGCCGCGGATGTTGACCGGGGGCCGGGGAAAGCGGGATTCGTCGGCGATCATCTGCACTCCGTCTTCGACGTCGATCTCACGATTGGCCCCGCGGCCGCGCGGCCAGCCCGTCGAGCAGCTTCTGGTGGATGCCGCCGAACCCGCCGTTGCTCATCACCAGGATGCGATCCCCGGGACGGGCGAACGCGACGATCGCCTGCACCAGCGCCGGCAGCTCGCGCTCGACCACCGCCCGAACGCCCAGCGGCGCCAGCGCCTGCGCGGCATCCCAGTCCAGGCCGCCGCTGAAGCAGAACACCTGTGCGGCGTCGGCGAGGCTGTCCGGCAGCAGCGCCTTCATCGCGCCGAGCTTCATCGTGTTCGACCGCGGTTCCAGCACCGCGACGATCCGCTGCCCGGGGGCGAGCCGCGCCTTCAGCCCGGCGATCGTCGTCGCGATCGCCGTCGGGTGGTGGGCGAAGTCGTCGATGACGGCGATGCCGTCGACCTCGCCGCGCCATTCGAGCCGCCTTCTCACGCCGCCGAACCGGTTCAGCGCGGCGATCGCGTCGGCCGGCGCGACGCCGACGTGGCGGGCGGCGGCGATCGCGGCGATCGCGTTGGCGCGGTTGTGCGCACCGGCCAGCGGCAGCCGGCAGCGGCCGAAGCTGCGCTCGCCCAGGTACACGTCGAAATCGCTGGTGTCCGGCGACTCCGTCACGTCTCCCTCGTGCCAGCCGGCGGCCACGCCGAAGTCCTCGCGTTCGCTCCACAAGCCCTGGCGCAGCACCTCGGCGAGCTGCCCGTCGGCGCCGTTCACGATGATGCGGCCGCGTCCGGGGATCGTTCGCACCAGATGATGGAACTGGGTACGGATCGCTGCGACATCGGGAAAGATGTCGGCGTGGTCGTACTCCAGATTGTTCAGGATCGCGGTGGTCGGCCGGTAGTGGACGAACTTCGAACGCTTGTCGAAGAACGCGGTGTCGTATTCGTCGGCTTCGATGACGAACAGCTCGCCCTCGCCGAGCCGGCCCGACAGCTCGAAGTCGTTGGGCACGCCGCCGATCAGGAAACCCGGCGTGCGGCCGTTGGCCTGCAGGATCCAGGCGAGCAGCGACGACGTCGTGGTCTTGCCGTGGGTGCCGGCCACCGCCAGCACGTGCCGGCGGTGCAGCACCTGCTCGGCCAGCCACTGCGGGCCCGACACGTACGGCAGCCGCGCATCGAGGATCGCCTCGATCAGCGGATTGCCGCGCTTGCCGACGTTGCCGATCACGAAGATGTCAGGCGCGAGCCGAAGCTGCGACGGATCCCAACCCTCGATCAGATCGATGCCCAGCGCCCTGAGCTGATCGCTCATCGGAGGGTAGACATTGGCATCGCAGCCGGTTACGCGGTATCCGGCCTGGCGGGCGATTGCCGCCACGCCGCCCATGAAGGTACCGCAGATGCCGAGGATGTGGATGTGCTGCATGGGGTAAGCGCGCGATTCTATCAGGGCGGCTCGCTGCCCCCGCCGGTCGGCCGGCCGGCCGCGGGCTTCGCCGGACAGACGGCTAAACTAGGGCCCCTTCCTAGCGGTCGCGCGGACCCGGACCCCCGATGGACGTCAACGAATCCCGATCGATGCGGCGTGAGATAGCGGTGGCCGCCGCCCGGCTGGTCGCCGACAGCGGGCTGGACTACGGATCGGCCAAGCAGAAGGCGGCGCGCGACGTCGCCGGCAGCGAGCGGCTGCCGCGCAACCAGTTGCCCGACAACGACGAGGTCGACGAGGCGCTGCGCGAGCATCTGCTGCTGTTCGACGACGAGCATCCGGCGCGGCTGGCGCGGATGCGCCGGGCGGCGCTGGAGCTGATGCGCGAGCTGTCGCGCTTTCATCCGCTGGCCACCGGCGCGGTGTGGAAGGGCATCGCGACCGAGCATGTGCCGATCCATCTGCAGCTCTTCCACGACAACGGCAAGGAAGTCGGCTTCTTCCTGATCGACCGGCGGGTCGCGTTCGATGCGACGACGGTGCCGCATTACCGCCCCGGCGAGGACGTCGAGGCGTTCGTGTTCGAATGGCGCGGCGAGCCGGTGCTGCTGTCGGTGTACGGCCTCGACGATCTGCGCGGCGCGCTGCGCGGCGGCGCGCAAGGTGCCGAGCGCGGCGACCTGCAGGCGCTGCAGGCGCTTGCCGAGGCGGCGCAGAAATGAGCGATGCGACCAGGCGCGACCGGCGCAGGGTGCTGACCGTGCTGGCGGCCACCCTCGGCGTGCTGGCGGGCGGCTGGTTCGCGGCGCGCCGCTTCGGCGTCGAGCCGGCCAACGACACCGCGGTCACCGACCTGCTGGCGCTGCGCCTGCCCGATGCGCAGGCGCGCGAGATCGCGCTCGCCGACTTCGGCGGCAAGTGGCTGGTGCTGAACTTCTGGGCCACCTGGTGCGCGCCCTGCGTCGACGAAATGCCGGAGCTGTCGGCGATGGCGCGGGAGCTCGAAGGCACCGATATCCAAGTGTTGGGAATCGGCATCGATTCGGCCCGCAATATCGGCGAATTTGCGTCGCGGCATCACATCACCTATCCTTTATTGGTTAGCGGCCCCGGTGGCGTCGAGTTGCTGCGCCGGTTCGGCAATGCCGCCGGCGGCCTGCCGTTCACGGTGCTGGTGGCGCCCGACGGCCGCATCATCGAGCGGATCCTGGGCCGCGTCGACATACGCCGGTTGAAGCAGCAGGCACTGAAGGCGGCCGGGCGAGCCTGACGCGGCGCCCATTGCGCAAACCGCAAAAACCTATAAAATCCGCCTTCCTCGGCTTACAGCCGGCTTCATAGGCCATCTTCGGTGAATCAACTGGTCTGGGTGCTGCATGGCCCGAACCTCAACATGCTCGGCACGCGTGAGCCTGCCGTGTATGGCACCGGAACTTTGGCTGACATCGATCGCGATCTGAAGACCCTGGCGGACCAGCACGGCCTGCGGCTCGAATCGTTCCAGTCGAATCACGAAGGCGACCTGGTGGAGCGCGCGCAGCAGGCGCGCGCCGCCGAAGTGGCCTTCATCATCATCAATCCTGCCGCCTTCACCCACACCAGCGTCGCGCTGCGCGACGCGCTGGCCGCTGCCGACGTGCCGTTCGTCGAGGTCCACCTGTCGAACGTGCATCGCCGGGAACCGTTCCGGCATCACTCCTATTTCTCGGATCTCGCGGTCGGCGTCATCGCCGGCCTTGGCGCCGAGGGCTACCTGGCCGCGCTGCGTTACGCGATCGGCCATCTGCGCCGGCCCGCCTAGCGGCGGCGCGAGGGAAACACGATGGATCTGCGCAAACTGAAGACCCTGATCGACCTGGTGGCCGAATCGGGCATCGCCGAGCTCGAGATCACCGAGGGCGACGGCAAGGTCAGGATCGTCAAGAACACCGCGCCGACGATGGTCGCGCCGCAGATGTACGGCGCGCCGATCATGGCGGCGCCGGCACCGGCTGCCGCGGCGGCAGCGCCCGCGGCCGTCGCGGCCGCGCCGGCGGTGCCCACCGGGCACATCGTCAAGTCGCCGATGGTCGGCACCTTCTATCGCGCGGCCCAGCCGGGCTCGCCGCCGTTCGTCGACGTCGGCAGCGACGTGAAGGAAGGAACGACGCTGTGCATCATCGAGGCGATGAAGCTGCTGAACGAGATCGAATCGGACAAGGCCGGCAAGATCAAGGCGATCCTGGTCGAGAACGGGCAACCGGTCGAGTACGGCCAGCCGCTGTTCGTGATCGAATAAGCCGGCGATGTTCGAGAAGATCCTCATCGCCAACCGGGGCGAAATCGCGCTGCGCATCCAGCGAGCGTGCCGGGAGCTCGGCATCAAGACGGTGGTCGTGCATTCCACCGCCGACACCGAGGCGAAGTACGTGAAGCTGGCCGACGAGTCGGTCTGCATCGGCCCGCCGCCGTCACGCGACAGCTACCTGAACATCCCGGCGATCATCAGCGCCGCCGAGGTCACCGACTCCGAGGCGATCCATCCGGGCTACGGTTTCCTGTCGGAGAACGCCGACTTCGCCGAGCGGGTCGAGAAGAGCGGCTTCGTGTTCATCGGGCCGCGGCCCGACTCGATCCGCCTGATGGGCGACAAGGTGTCGGCCAAGGACGCGATGAAGCGCACCGGCGTGCCGGTCGTGCCGGGCTCCGAAGGCGCGCTGCCCGAGGATCCGAAGGAGATCATCCGGATCGCCCGCTCGATCGGTTACCCGGTGATCATCAAGGCGGCCGGCGGCGGCGGCGGCCGCGGCATGCGGGTCGTGCACACCGAGGCGGCGCTGGTCAACGCGGTGTCGATGACCCGCAACGAGGCCGGCACCGCATTCAACAACTCGTCGGTGTACCTCGAGAAGTTCCTGGAGAATCCGCGGCACATCGAGATCCAGGTGCTGGCCGACGAGCACAAGAACGCGATCTACCTCGGCGAACGCGACTGCTCGATGCAGCGGCGCCATCAGAAGGTTCTCGAGGAAGGCCCGGCGCCCGGCATCGCCCGCCGGCTGATCGAGCGCATCGGCGCCCGCTGCGCCGAGGCCTGCCGCAAGATCGGCTACCGCGGCGCCGGCACCTTCGAGTTCCTGTTCGAGAACGGCGAGTTCTATTTCATCGAGATGAACACCCGGGTGCAGGTCGAGCATCCGGTGACCGAGCTGATCACCGGCGTGGACATCGTGCAGGAGCAGATCCGCATCGCCTGCGGCGAGAAGCTGCGGCTGCGCCAGCGCGACGTGGTGATCCGCGGCCACGCGATCGAATGCCGGATCAATGCCGAGGATCCGTACAAGTTCACGCCGTCGCCGGGCCGGATCACCGGCTGGCACCCGCCGGGCGGCCCGGGCATCCGGGTCGATTCGCATGCGTACACCAACTACGTGGTGCCGCCGAACTACGACTCGATGATCGGCAAGGTGATCACCTACGGCGACACCCGCGACCAGGCGCTGGCGCGGATGCGCATCGCGCTGTCGGAGATGGCGGTCGAGGGGATCCTGACCAACATCCCGCTGCACCGCGAGCTGCTGACCGACGCCCGCTTCATCGCTGGCGGCACGTCGATCCACTATCTGGAGAACAAGCTGGCCGGCCAGCCGGGCTGACGGCGCGATGACGCACGGTCCGCGACCCGCCGGCGGCGCGAGGTCTCCGTCGCCGTCGTTGCTCTGCGCGACCGACGGGGAACGATGATGGGCGAGGTCTCTGATGTGGCGTGAAGTCGTGTTCGTCGTCGAGCGCGAAGCCGTCGAACCCTGGTGCGACGCGCTGCTGACGGCGGGCGCGCTGTCGGTGCAGGCCGAGGATGCCGATGCCGATTCGCCCGACGAGCAGGCGCTGTTCGGCGAACCGGGGCTGCCGGCGCCGGTGCAGCTCGGCTGGCAGCGCACCCGGCTGGCGGCGCTGCTCGCCGGCGACGCCGATCACCGTGCGGTGCTCGATGCCGCCGCGCAGGCACTGGGGGTCGCGCCGCCGCTGGACCTGCGCACCCGCACGTTCGACGATCAGGACTGGGTGCGGCTGTCGCAGTCGCAGTTCGAGGCTATCCCGATCGGAGAGCGGCTGCTGATCACGCCATCGTGGATCGAGCCGCCGGCCGACGCGGAGCCTCCCGCCGGCGCGTCGCGGGCTGACGCGTCGCGGCCTGACGAGGTGCCGCGGCCCGGCGCACCGCCGCCGGCCCGGCAGACCGATCCGGCGGCGCGCCCTGCCCGGCTGGCGATCACGCTGGACCCGGGCTTGGCGTTCGGCACCGGCAGCCATCCGACGACCCGGATGTGCCTGCTGTGGCTCGAACGGCATCTGCGCACCGGGCAGCGGCTGATCGACTACGGCTGCGGCTCCGGCATCCTGGCGATTGCCGCCCTGCGGCTGGGCGCCGCGCCGGTGGTGGCGGTCGACATCGATCCGCAGGCGCTGACCGCGACCCGCGCGAACGCGGCGGTGAACCGGGCGAGCCTGCAGGTGCAGGACGTGCAGGCGCCGATCGGCGAGCCGGCCGACGTCGTGGTCGCCAATATCCTGGCGACGCCGCTGAAGCTGCTGGCGCCGCTGCTGCAGTCGCTGGTGAAGCCGGGCGGCGCGCTGGTGCTGGCCGGGCTGCTCGAGCGGCAGGTCGACGAGGTGGCGGGCTGCTATCGCGAAGTGCCGCTTTCCGTCTTCGCCTGCGAAGAGGGCTGGGCTTGCCTGGCCGGACACAAATCCGCATGATCGGCCCATGGCGCTCGCGACCACCTGCCCTCAGTGCAAGACCAGCTTCAAGGTGGTGCCCGACCAGTTGAAGCTGCGCCGCGGCATGGTCCGCTGCGGCATGTGCCAGCATGTGTTCTCGGGCATCGACTTCCTGCGCTACGTCGACGAGGGCGCGCGCAAGACGGCAGGGTCCGGCGGCGCCCGCGGGCCGGCCACCGTCGCCGAGCGGCCGGACCGCGACCCGGTGCCGGCCGACCACGGTCACACAGACCTGAAGACCGCGTTCTTCCTGCCGGAGACGGTGTTCCAGCCTACCGCGGTCGCGCCGCCGCAGGCCGCGCGGCCGACGCCGGCCGCCGGCCAGCGCGTGCAGGTACCGGAGTCGCTGCAGGCCCGGCCGCCGGCCGATGCGCCGCGCGCCGCGCCTCCGTCGGCCGGCCCGCAGGCGCCCAACGCTGCGCCGCCCGCAGCGGGCCCGCAGGCCGCGCCGGATGCACCGGATGCACCGGCCGGCACGCCGGACCGACCGGCGCGCGACCATACCAGCGGCCTGGTATCGACTCCGGGTGGCCTGACCTCGACTCCGGGCGGCTTGACCTCGACTCCGGGCGCCTTGACCTCGACTCCGGGCGGCGTGGCATCGACCCCGAGCAGCCTGGCATCGACTCCGAGCGGCCTGGCATCCAACCCGACCGGCCTGACGTCGACCCCGGGCGGCATCGTCGTGCAGACCGGCACCGCTGCCGGCGCGGTGGCCTGGGAACGCGAACCGGCCGCACCGGATACGGCCGGCGAACCCGCCGGCCTGGACGGGCCGCAACACGACGGCGGTGCATCGTCCGGCGACGGACCGACGACGGTTGCCCGCGCCGGCTCCAGCCCGAGCCCCGCGGCGACCGACTCAGGGCCGGCCACCGTCACCGGCAGAGCGCACGCCGATGCAGCGCGAACCGACCCAGGGCCGGCGACCCTCACCGACCTGACCGCCGCGCAGCCGACGATCCCCGGCCTGGCGCCCGGAATCGATCCCTCGGCCGAACCGGACTTCGCAGCATCGGGCGAGCCGGAGCCGGCGGACGACGGATTCTCGTCCCCGCCACGCAACCGCCGCGCCACCGACCGCATCCAGGCCGCTCCGTCGCCCGAGCCGACCGCGGACGACGGGGACCCACCGTCCGAAGACACGCTGGCCGACTCGATGCAGCGCGATGTCGACGCGGTGCGCGCCTCGTTCGAATCGGAGCGGCGTTCGCGCTGGTTCCGGCGCGACCGCGAGGAGGCCGACGCGATCGACTATTTCGGCGACGAGCGCCGGGCGCGCGGATTCTCCGGCCGTGCAGCGCCGGCGATGTGGGTCGTCTACGGCGTGCTGTCGCTGCTGCTGGTGCTGCAGCTCCTGATGGGCTTCGCGCCCCGGCTGTTCGAGATCTATCCGAACATGGCCCAGCCGTTCGCCACGCTGCTGTCGCCGTGGCGCACGCGGGCGGAGATGCCGCGCAACCTGAAGGCGCTGTCGATCGAATCGTTCGAGCTGGCCGCCTCGCCTACGCCCGGCGTGCTGCTGCTGTCGGCGGTGCTGCGCAACGATGCCGCGTCCGCCGTGAAGTGGCCGGCGATGGAGCTGTCGCTGACCGACGGCGGCGGCGCGCTGCTGGTGCGCAAGGTGATCCTGCCCGACGACTATCTGAAGGCGGTGCATGCCGATCGTCCGGGCGCGGCACGCAACGGCCTGAGCGCGAATGCCGAGCTGCCGCTGCGGCTGGCGCTGGAGGCGCGCGACCTGACGCCGGCCGGCTATTCGGTCACGTTGTTCTATCCGTGAGAATCCGTGAGCGGCTGCCGTCCCGGGCGCCGCCAATCCGTTCCCTCCTGGAGATTCGATGACACGACGAGTGCTGATCAGCGGTTCGGTGGCGTACGACAACATCATGGTGTTCGAAGGTCACTTCAAGGACCACATCCTGGCCGACCGCGTACACATGCTGAACGTGTCGTTCCTGACCCCGCGGATGACCCGCGAGTTCGGCGGCTGCGCGGCCAACATCGCGTTCAACCTGCGCGCGCTGGGCGGCGAGCCGGTGATCCTGGCCACCGTCGGCCGCGACGGCGACGACTATCTGTCGCGGCTGGCCGCGATGGGCATCGACGTGTCGCAGATGCTGCGGCTCGACGATGCCTACACGCCGCAGTGCTTCATCACCACCGACCTGTCGGACAACCAGATCACCGCGTTCCACCCCGGCGCGATGTCGTTCGCCCATCGGGTCGATGCGCGGCGCGCGCTGCCGGCCGCCTGGGGCATCGTCGGCCCCAACGGCAAGGACGCGATGATCGAGCATGCGCGCGGCCTGCGCGACAGCAAGGTGCCGTTCGTCTTCGATCCCGGCCAGGGGCTGCCGATGTTCGACGGCAGCGAGCTGCGCGGCCTGCTGGAAGGCGCGAGCGCGCTGACCGTCAACGATTACGAGAGCAAGATGCTGGCCGACCGCACCGGCCTGACCGAGAGCCAGCTCGCCGCGCTGGTCGACGTGATGATCGTGACCTGCGGCGCCGAGGGCTCGCAGCTTCATCAGGGCGGCCGCGTGACCCACGTGGCGGCCGCGCCGATCGGCAAGGCGGTGGACCCGACCGGCTGCGGCGATGCCTATCGCGGCGGCCTGCTGTACGGGCTCTCGCACGGCTGGGGCTGGCTGAAGTCGGCCAGGCTGGGGTCGGTGCTGGGCGCGATGAAGATCGAGCACTCCGGCCCGCAGAACCATGGGCCGACCCGCGACAACGTCGCGCAGCGCTACGCGGCCACCTGGAGCGAGCCGCTGTTCGAATAGCGCTGTTGAACAGCGCTGCTTCGAAGGGTGCTGCTTCGAAGGGTATGGGGTCGCGCCGGCATCGGCGCGACCGCCGCGTGCCGGCCGCCGCGAGCCCCGCGCAACGAGGCGCCAGCGCGGCCCCGCCGGTCGCGAGCAGGATTCAGCCGCCGGCGCCCAAGCGTTCGCACAGCTCTTCAGCCGTCAGCGGCGAGGCCACCGCCAGCAGCTTGCGCCGCCCGTGGTCGCCGCGCACCAGCGACACGTCGCGGCGGGCGCAGTGCAGCCGCCCGGCGACCCA
>DAISWF010000071.1:0-2901 GCA_036826495.1 Burkholderiaceae bacterium | reverse complement strand
GTACAGTTCGCGCTTGAGCTTCTCGATCCGCAGCTCAAGGTGCACGATCAGCGCCTCGTTGGCGGCGCCCTCGACCGGCCGCGCGGCGATGCGCAGCTTCAGACACCCGTCCTGCACGCCGGCCGCGCCGGTATGCGCCGCGCCGGGCTGCACCCACACCGCGATGCGCCAGGCACCCAGTTCGCCGGTGAGCCAGACCGGAGCGGAGGCGGCGCCGCTCACGAAGACCCGCTGGCCCTGCGCCCGTGCCCTCGCCGCTACATCAGCAGCTTCGGCATCAGCGCACCGATGCCCTGCTGCAGCAGTTCCAGCACGACGTAGACGATCAGGATCAGCGCCAGCGGCGACAGGTCGACGCCGCCCACCGGCGGAATCACCTTGCGCAGCGGCGCGAGGAACGGATCGGTGAGCTGATTGACCGCCGGCGCCAGCGGCGCATGCGGATTGATCCACGACAGCACCGCCTGCAGGATGATCATGCCGATCAGCAGGTGCAGCGCCCACTTGATCAGCCAGCCCACCGCGATCAGCAGCACCGCGCCGAGCGGCGGAAACCGGCCGATGCCCGACAGCGTCACGTACAGCAGCGCGGTGACGACCGCGAGCAGCAGCGCCGCGATCACGCTGGCCCAGTCGTTGTTGCGGTTCGGTGCGATCAGCTTGCGCAGCGGCTGCACCAGCCAGTCGGTCACCGCGGTGACGAACTGACTGACGGGGTTGTGCGGCGACAGGCGCATCCGATGCGCGAGTGCTCGCAGCAGGCAGGCGGTGGCCAGCAGACTACCGACTGTCTCGATGACGATCCACAACGCATTCATCTGCATGCTCCACAGGGTCCCGCCGACACCGCGGCACGGAGGGCGACATCGGCCGCACGGAGGGCGACATCGGCCGCACGACCGCGGATCGGTCGCGGCGGATTCTCGCACAAAAAAAAATCCGTCCCGCAAGCTGTTCGCGGGACGGATTTTCCGCGCCTGCGCCGGCCAGGCCGGTGCGGCGCGGACCTTCGGCCGATCGCAGCGCGACCGGTCGTTCCCTCAGGGCTTGTTGCCGGTAGGGAACGGCCAGGCGGCCGCGGGATTCAACGGCTTGGCGGCCGGCGCAGCAGCCGGCGCGGCGGGCGCAGGGGCCGCCGCAGGCTTGTCGGCTTTCGCCGCCGCCGGCTTCTTCGCTTTCTTCGCGGCCTTCTTCGCAGGCTTCTTGGCGGCCTTCTTCGCCGCTTTCTTCGCCGGCTTCTTGGCAGCCGTCTTCTTCGCCGCCGCTTTTTTCGCAGGCTTCTTCGCAGCCGCTTTCTTCGCAGGCTTCTTAGCCGCTGCCTTCTTCGCAGGCTTCTTCGCAGCCGCCTTCTTGGCGGGCTTCTTGGCAGCGGCCTTCTTCGCCGGCTTCTTGGCGGCAGGCTTCTTCGCCGCCGCTTTCTTCGCCGGCTTCTTGGCAGCAGTCTTCTTCGCAGCCGGTTTCTTCGCAGCGGCCTTCTTCGCCGGTTTCTTGGCAGTAGCCATCAGAGATCTCCTTGGGATTGAGTTGCGAACATGGAAACCCGTACTCCGCCGGCTGCCCCGGGGGGATCGCCGGTGGTGTACGGGCTATTCATCGGCGCAAGCACTCGGGCGATCGCCTTCGGCGTCCCTACGCTAATGAATCCTGGTTGAAAGAAACGCCGGCCCTGACGGGCCGGCGCCTTCCCTGATGACGCAACGGATGCGGCGGCAGCGGCTTCACACACCGTCAGCGGTGTGGACCGGTCGAACAACCAGGTTCGCAGCTTCGCCAGCAATTCCCTCAATTCTCTCTACCCGACTACGGCTGAAGCCGCGTTTCGCAAGCGATCAATCCCAACTGAGCGCCCCACCGGTCTGATACTCGATGACGCGCGTCTCGAAGAAATTGCGCTCCTTCTTCAGGTCGATCATCTCGCTCATCCACGGGAAGGGGTTCTCCTCCGCCGGGAACATCGCATCCAGACCGATCTGCTGGGCCCGCCGGTTGGCGATGAAGCGCAGATAGCCCTTGAACATCGAAGCATTCAGGCCGAGCACGCCACGCGGCATCGTGTCCTCGGCATAGCGGTACTCCAGATCGACCGCCTTCTGGAACAGGCCGCGCACCTCCTCGCGGAACTGCGGCGTCCACAGGTGCGGGTTCTCGAGCTTGATCGTGTTGATCAGGTCGATGCCGAAATTGCAGTGCATCGACTCGTCGCGCAGGATGTACTGGTACTGCTCGGCCGCGCCGGTCATCTTGTTCTGCCGGCCCAGCGCCAGGATCTGCACGAAGCCGACGTAGAAGAACAGCCCCTCCATCAGGCAGGCGAACACGATCAGCGACTTCAGAAGCTGCTGATCGGCCTCGGGCGTGCCGGTGCGGAAGGTCGGATCGACCAGCGTGTCGATGAACGGGATCAGGAACTCGTCCTTGTCGCGGATCGACTTCACCTCGTGATAGGCGTTGAAGATCTCGCCCTCGTCCAGCCCCAGCGATTCGACGATGTACTGGTAGGCATGGGTGTGGATCGCCTCCTCGAACGCCTGGCGCAGCAGGAACTGCCGGCACTCGGGCGCGCTGATGTGGCGATAGGTGCCCAGCACGATGTTGTTGGCCGCCAGCGAGTCGGCGGTGACGAAGAAGCCCAGGTTGCGCTTGACCAGCCGGCGCTCGTCCTCGGTCAGCCCGTTGGGGGTCTTCCACAGCGAGATGTCGCGGCTCATGTTCACTTCCTGCGGCATCCAGTGATTCGCGCAGGAGGCGAGGTACTTGTCCCAGGCCCACTTGTACTTGAACGGCACGAGCTGATTGACGTCGGCCGAGCCGTTGATGACCCGCTTGTCCTCGACCCGCACGCGACGGCTGTCGCGCGCGACGATCGAGTTCTCGTGATTGACGGCCGGCTTGTCGGCCGGA
>DAISWF010000070.1:16184-21425 GCA_036826495.1 Burkholderiaceae bacterium | reverse complement strand
CGCTGGTTCGATGGCGGTCACGCTGGTCGCCGAACCAGCGAGGCGCCGGCGGAGCGCACCGTCACGGCCGGCGATCACGTGGATCGACGCTGCGGTCGCCCCGGCGGCGGCCTGCCAGCGCACCATCCGTTCGAGGGCGACGGGCACAGCGGTTTCTTCCATACGCACGAGGCCGAGGACGGCAGCACGCTCGACTTCGAAGGGGTGATCGACTACGCCGACGGCCGCCGCGTCGCGCTGGTCGGCGTCGAGCACCAGATCGAATACCACCCGGGCACGCGCAACGTGAAGGGCGGCCGCTACACATTGCGCGACGAGCATGGCAACCGGCTCGAGTACCGGATCCGCAGCGCCGGCACCGGCGCCGACGTGCAGGGCGGCGGCTACTATGCCGGCTGGCACGACGGCGAGCGCACCGGCGTCTACCGCGGCGCCGAACCGAAGATCGAGCAGGACCGCTACCCGGCGCCGCCCGACCGGATGAAGACCGGCCCGCAGCACGTGCCCGAGAAGAAGCGGATCGGCCAGACCGAATTTCCGTGCTGGCTCGAAGGGCCCGGTGGCGCGAAGGGCATGGCCCACTTCGAGCACTACATCCTCGGGCCGTACAAGCGGTACGGGTTCGTCTGACATGAATCCCCCCGAAGCGTCTTCGGCCGTCTGGAGCAACCGACATGACCGGCGGTGAACGGCCCTGGCTGCGAGAGTACGCGTCCGGCGTGCCGGCGTCCGTGACGCCGGTGCATGCGACGGTGCTCGACGCATTCCTGCATACGGCTGCCGCGCGGCCTGATCATGTGGTGCTGCGGTTCGGCGCGCACGCCCATACCGCGCGCGAAGCCGATGAGGTCAGCGACCGCATCGCCGCGGCGCTCGCCGCCCGCGGCTTCGGCCGCGGTGACCGGCTGGCGATCCATCTGCAGAGCGTGCCCGAGTTCGTGCTGGCGATGCTCGGTGTCTGGAAGCTCGGCGGCATCATCGTGACGGTCAACCCGATGTACCGCGAACGCGAGCTCGACGAGGTGCTGCGCGACAGCGGCGCGAAGGTGCTGCTGTGCGAGGCGAACGAGCGACTCGCTGCGACGCAGGCGGTGGCGATGCGGGCGGGAGTCGGATGGGTCGTCGCCTGCGGCGGCGAGGCCTCCGCTGCAGTGGCCGCGGAGCGCGATGCCGTGACCGGGGAACGCGACGTCATGCCCGCGGAGCGCGACGCCGTGACCGCGACGCAGCCCGCCGCAAAGGCGGCAGGGGCGTCGCCGGTCGAAGCAGGCGCACTGCACGGCCCTGCCGGCGAGGCCCGCTGCACGGACTGGTCGCAGTTGCTCGCTCTCGGCGCCGCGGCGCCGATGCCTGCACCGTCCAGTCGCGCGCGGCCCGCCGATGCCGCCACCTTCATCTACACCTCCGGCACCACCGGCCCGATGAAGGCCGCCGTCAGCACCCATGCGCAGCTCGCTTACAGCGCCGACGTGTACCGCGTGTGGTGCGGCGTCGCCGCCGACGACACGATCGTCGCGATCGCGCCGCTGGTGCATGTGACCGGCATCGTCGGCTACATCGCGCTGGCGCTGGCCGCGTCGGCGACGCTGGTGCTGACCTACCGGTTCACTCCCCAGGCCTTCCGCGACGCCGTGCGCACGCATCGTGCGGGCTTCACGATCGGCCCGACCACCGCGTTCATCGCGCTGACCGCCGCCGCCGACGTCGAGCCCGACGATCTGGCCAGCCTCGATCGTCCGTTCTCCGGCGGCGCGCCGATCCCGGCCGCCGTCGTCGAGCGCTACCGTGCGAAGTTCGGCCACGACATCCTCGGCATCTATGGCATGACCGAGTCCACCGGTCCGACGCACATGGTGCCGCGCGGTCGCCAGGCGCCGATCGATGCCGGCAGCGGCACGCTGTCGGTCGGCGTGCCGGTACCCGGCATCGATTGCGACATCGTCGGCGACGACGGGCGGCCGCTGCCGCCGCTGTCGCCCGGCGAGATCGTGCTGCGCGGCCCGCAGCTCGCGAGCGGCTACTGGCAGCGCGACGCGGAGACCCGCAGCACCTTCACCGCGCAGGGCCTGCGCACCGGCGACATCGGCTTCATGGACGCCGACGGCTGGCTGTACGTGATCGACCGCAAGAAGGACCAGATCAACGCATCGGGCTTCAAGGTCTGGCCGCGCGAGGTCGAAGACGTGCTGTACGAGCATCCGGCGGTGCTCGAGTGCGCGGTCATCGGCCAGCACGACGACTACCGCGGCGAGACGGTCGTCGCCTGCATCGCGCTGCGCCCCGGCAGTCAGGCGACGGCCGAGGAGCTGGCAGCGTTCTGCCGCGACCGGATGGCGGTCTACAAGGTGCCGCGCACCTTCCGCTTCCTGTCCGAGCTGCCCAAGACCGCCAGCGGCAAGGTGCTGCGCCGCGAGCTGAGAACCTGAGGACCCATTCCGGAGACATCCATGTATCAAGTGATCCACTACGCCGTCGCGGACCATACCGCCGTCATCACGCTCGATCGCCCCGACGATCTCAACACCATCGTGCCGCCGATGCTCGACGAGCTCGAGCATGCGGTCCGCCGCGCGACGTCCGACGAGACCGTCAAGGTGATCCTGCTGCAGGGCGCCGGCCGTTCGTTCTGCGGCGGCTTCAACTTCTCCGGCGGCTTCCACCACTGGGACAACGCGATCGTCACCGACAGCCAGTGGGATGCCGGCAAGGACATGGTGATGGTCACCCACCACCAGCTCGGCTGGGTGCCGCGTTTCATGTCGCTGTGGCGCACGCCGAAGCCGGTGATCGCGCAGGTGCACGGCTGGTGCGTCGGCGGCGGCAGCGAGATGGCGCTGTGCGCCGACATCGTCATCGCGTCCGAGGACGCCCGCATCGGCACGCCGTACTCGCGGATGTGGGGCTGCCACCATGCCGGCATGTGGGTGCACCGGCTGGGGCTGGCCAAGGCCAAGGAGCTGGCGCTGACCGGCCGGTCGCTGTCCGGCAAGGAGGCGGCCGAGATCAGCCTGATCAACAAGGCGGTGCCGTTCGAGCAGCTTCAGAAGGAGACGCGCGCGCTGGCGAAGCAGCTTTCGACGATCCCGATGTCGCAGCTTGCCGCGATGAAGCTGATCGTCAACCAGGCCTACGAGAACATGGGCCTGCAGTCGACGCAGCTTCTCGGATCGGTGATGGACTCGATGCTGCGCAACACGCCCGAGGCGCTGGCCTGGATCAAGACGGCGCAGGAGAAGGGCGTGGCCGCCGCGGTGGCCGAGCGCGACGGCCCGTTCGGCGACTACAGCCAGTCGCCGACCGACGCGGGCAAGCCGAACCGCAACAACGTCGTGTACGCGGGGTCGCTGGCGAACGAAGGGTAGCGGCGCTCCGGACGTTCGGTGCCCCGGGGGCTCTCTCCGGGGGGCATGCTGCCCGCGCAGAGCCGCCTGCCGCCGGTGCCGTCAGCGCCCGCGCGGCCGGTCGCGGCGGCGCACGGTATAGTCGCGCGGATGGTGGCGATGCTGGAGATCGAGCGGGTCGTTCGGACGTTCGGCGCGGTGCGCGCCGTCGACGGCGTCAGTCTGTCGGTCGCGCGCGGCACGATCACCGGGCTGATCGGGCCCAATGGCGCCGGCAAGACGACGCTGTTCAACACGGTCGCAGGCGCGATCGCCCCGCAGACGGGCAGCATCCGGCTGGACGGCGCCCGCATCGACGGTCTGCGCGCCGATCAGGTGTTCGCGCGCGGGCTCGGGCGCACGTTCCAGATCCCGCGCCCGCTCGGCAATCTGACGGTGCTGGAGAACATGCTGCTGGCGCCGCGCGGCCAGTCCGGCGAGCGCGTCTGGAATGCCTGGTTCGCCCGCGGCCGGATCCGCGCCGAGGACGCCGCCCACCGCGACAAGGCCCGATCGCTGCTGTCGTTCGTCGGGCTCGCGGCGCATGCCGATCAGCCGGCCCGCGTGCTGTCGGGCGGCCAGCAGAAGCTGCTGGAGCTGGCGCGCATCCTGATGGTGGACCCTGCGATCATCCTGCTCGACGAGCCGGCCGCCGGCGTCAACCCGGTGCTGCTCGAAAGCCTGCTCGGGCGCATCGTCGAGCTGCACCGGCGCGGCGTCACGTTCCTGCTGATCGAGCACAACATGGACGTCGTGATGCGGCTGTGCGATCCGGTGGTGGTGATGGCGCAGGGCCGCATCGTCACGCAGGGCACGCCGGACGCGGTGCGCGCCGATCCGCGCGTCATCGACGCTTATCTGGGGGACACGATATGAGCGGCCCGGTGCTCGCCGCCGACACGCTGGTCGCCGGTTACCAGCCCGGCCTGCCGATCGTGCAGGGCGTCAGCGTCGCGGTCGCGCCTGGCGAGCTGGTGGTCGTGCTGGGGCCGAACGGCGCCGGCAAGTCCACGTTCGTCAAGGCGCTGGCCGGCGTGGTGCCGACGTTCTCGGGCCGCGTGACGCTCGACGGACGCGACATCACCGCGCTGCCGTCGCACCGGCTGAGCGCGGCCGGGCTGGGCTACGTGCCGCAGACCGCCAACGTGTTCACGACGCTCGGCGTCGAGGAGAATCTGCGCGTGGGCGGGCATCTGCTGCGGCACGGGCTGCGCGATGCGGTGGCGCGGGCGTTCGAGCGCTTCCCCGATCTGCGGGTCCATCGGCGGCAGCCGGCCGGCGCGCTGTCCGGCGGGCAGCGGCAGATGCTGGCGATGGCGCGCGCGCTGATCACCGAGCCGCGGGTGCTGCTGCTCGACGAACCGAGCGCCGGGCTGTCGCCGCGGATGGTGTCGGAGCTGTTCGCGCAGGTGCGCCGCATCGTCGACGGCGGCGTCGCGGTGCTGATGGTCGAGCAGAACGTGCGCGCCGGCCTGCGGATCGCCGATCGCGGCGTCGTGCTGGTCAACGGCCGCGTCGCCCATGAAGGCACGGCCGATGCACTGCAGGCCGATGCGGCGATCGCGCAGGCGTACCTCGGCCGGCATGTCGTGCCGGCCGGCGGGGAGGCGCGGTGATCGCACAACCGCATCTCGGCCGATGTGCGTTGGCCATCAGGGAGGCGCGATGATCCTGCAGGCGCTGCTCGATGGCGTGCTGAACGGCGCGATCATCGCGCTGGGCGCGATCGGCGTGACGTTCAGCCTGGCGATCCTGCGCTTCGCGAACTTCTCGCACGGCGATCTGCTGGCGGTGGGCGCCTATGCGGCGCTGTTCCTGCTGGCGCTCGCTGCCGGCGGCGGGCAGGGCGGATCGGGCGGTT
>DAISWF010000070.1:0-16174 GCA_036826495.1 Burkholderiaceae bacterium | reverse complement strand
GTCCGGCATCGGGGGCGGCACCCTGGGTCCGTGCTCGTTCGGTGGCGGCATGATCGCCGCGCGGCTGGCGGCGATCGGGCTGACGGTGCTGGGGGCGCTGCTGCTCGACCGCTGGGTGTTCCGCCGGCTGCGTGCGCGCGGCGCCGAGCCGCTGACGATGGTGTTCGCGTCGTTCGGTCTGGCGCTGGTGCTGCGCAGCCTGCTGCACCTGATGTTCGGTCCGGATCCGTACAACTACAGCACCGAGATCCAGATGGCGATCCGGCTGCCGGGCGCGGTGCTGGTGATGCCCGATCAGGTGTTCGTGTTCATCGTCGCGGTGCTGGTGATGGGGGCACTGTGGTTCGGCCTGTACCGCACGCGCCATGGCATCGCGATGCGGGCGGTCGCCGAGAGTCCGGCGCTGGCCGGCGTCGCCGGTGTCGACACCACTGCGATCATCCGGCTGACCTGGGTCGTGTCGACCGCGCTGGCGGCGCTGGCCGGCGTGCTGTACGGCATCACGGTGCAGGTGCGGCCCGAGATGGGCGCGAATCTGCTGCTGCCGCTGTTCACCGCGGCGATCCTGGGCGGCGTCGGCAGCGTCGGCGGTGCGGTCGCCGGCGCACTGCTGATCAGCCTCTCCGAGAGTCTGGTGACCCTGGTCGTGCCGACCGGCTACCGTCCGCTGGTGCCGTTCGTGCTGCTGCTCGCGGTGCTGTTCATCCGCCCGGTGGGCCTGTTCGTCCGTGCGGGGCGTGCCACGTGATCTCGTACCTCGTCTTCTTCGTGACGGTGGCGGCGATCCTGTCGGTCGCCACGCTGGGGCTCAACCTGCAATGGGGCGTATCGGGTCAGTTCAACGCCGGCGTGGTCGGCTTCATCGCGGTCGGCGGCTACACGCAGGCGATCCTGACCTTGATGTCGACCGATCTGATCGTGGCACCCGGGCTGCCGTTCGCGGCCGGTGCGCTCGGCACGATGCCCGCCACCGGGCTGATCGCGCTGCTGGTCGGCGTCGCGACGCTGAAGCTGCGCACCGACTATCTGGCGATCGCGACGTTCGGCATCGCATCGTCGATCCAGGTGCTGGTCAACAATCTCGATCCGCTGACCGGCGGCGCGCGCGGGCTGGTGGGCATTCCGCGGCCGTTCGATGCGCTCGGTCAGCCCGGTTACGCACTGGCCTGGCTGGCGATGATCGTCGTGCTGCTGATCGTCGTCTACGCCGCGCTGCAGGCGCTGCTCGCATCGCCGTGGGGGCGGGTGCAGCGCGCGCTGCGCGAAGACGAGGCGGCCTGCGCGGCGCTCGGCAAGAACGTCGTGCGGTTCCGGCTCGAGGCGTTCGTGCTCGGCGCGATGCTGATGGGACTGTCCGGCGCGCTGTACGTCGCCTACGTGGGCGCGATCAGCCCCGGCGACTTCCTGCCGGTCGTGACGTTCCAGATCTGGGCGATGCTGATCGTCGGCGGCAGCGGCAGCCATCTCGGCGCGATCGTCGGCAGCTTCGTCGTATGGGGGCTGTGGACCTTCTCGGGCGCGGTGATGGTCGGCCTGCTGCCGGCGCGCCTGCAGGCGCAGGGCGGCGCGATCCAGGCGACACTGGTCGGGCTGCTGCTGGTGCTGACCTTGCTGCTGCGGCCGGGGGGGCTGATCGGGCCGCGGCCGCCGTCGCAACCTCCGTCACGGCCACCCTCGCGGATCCCGGCGCCGGCTGCCGGGCCGGAGCCGGCCTCGGCGCAGCAACGGGCCGATCGGGCAGCCGCCCCGCCGTACAAACCCGCCGGTCCGGATCTCCCGGCCGGCACGTCATGATGAGGAGCGAAGCAATGAACCGATCGAAGACCTTTGTCGCGGGCGCCGCGTTCGCCGCCGCGGCCTGCGTACCGCTGCAGGCATACGCGCAGGAAGGCTGCCCGGTGAAGCTGGGCGGCGTCATCGCGCTGACCGGCGCGCAGGGGCCGGTGGGCAAGGTGATCGCCGATGCCGGCAGGCTCGCCGTCGACGAGATCAACAAGGCCGGCGGCGTCAAGGGCTGCCAGGTCGAGTTCGTCATCCGCGACGACACCAGCCAGCCGTCGGTCGGGCTCGATGCGGCCCGCTTCCTGGTCGACGTGCAGAAGGTGCCGGCGATCGTCGGGCTGGTCGGCAGCGGCACCGCGCTGCAGGTGGTGAACTCGGTGTCGGTGCCGAACAGGGTGCCGACGGTGGCCTGCTGCGCGGTGACGCCGGCGCTGACGAAGATGGCCGAGGAGGGCAAGACCGGCGGTTACTTCTTCCGCACGATCCCGACCGCGCGCTCGATGGCGCTGGCCCATGCGCAGGCCGCCGTCAGCAAGGGCTACAAGAACACGGTCATCATGTACATCAACAACGACTTCGGCAACGGCACCGCGCCCGACGCCAAGGTCGCGCTGGAGAAGCTGGGCGGCAAGGTCGCCGGCATGGTGCCGTACGCGGAGAACCAGCCGTCGTATCGCGCCGAGGTGCAGAAGGCGCTGGCGCTGAACCCCGACTCGCTGATCCTGATCGGCCTGTCGCAGGACGGCACCGTCGTGCTGCGCGACTGGTTCTCGCTGGGCGGCACGCAGAACGTGATTCTGCACAACACGCTGCGCTCGCCGGACCTGATCAAGAACATCGGCGAGCGGTTCCTGACCAAGGCGGTCGGTGTCGACAACGGCCAGGCGTCGGGCCCGTCGGCCGATGCGTTCAACAAGGCGTTCCAGGATGCCTACGGGCGTCCGGCGGTCGGCCCCGGCCTGCACACGATGTACGACGCGGCGGCGATCACGCTGCTGGCGATGCAGGCCGCGCCGAAGCTCGACGGGCCGTCGATCCGCGATGCGCTGCGCGCGGTGCAGGATCCGGCGGGTATCGAGGTGCGCGCCGGCGTCGAGGGGCTGAAGGCGGGGCTGGAGGCGCTGAAGGCCGGCAGGAAGATCCGCTATGTCGGCGCCACCGGCGCATTCCGCTTCGACCGCAACGGCGACGTGACCG
The DNA here is from genome assembly GCA_036826495.1 of Burkholderiaceae bacterium. Classification (GTDB taxonomy): domain Bacteria; phylum Pseudomonadota; class Gammaproteobacteria; order Burkholderiales; family Burkholderiaceae_E; genus DAISWF01. The sequence goes on along the minus strand of DAISWF010000070.1, from coordinate 13,195 downwards.
GCCCGATGCTGATCTGGAAGCTCGACAACGGCCAGATCGTCACCGACACGACCTTGAGCCTGGAGACGATGAACGGGCTCGGCCAGAAGGCCGGATTCTAGGGACCCTCCCTAGGGACCCTCCCTAGGTCGTGCGGACCCTCCCTGGTATTCGACGTTTCCGCAGGAACGCATCATGAACATCGAGACGATCACGCTGGCGCCCGACTACACGGTCTCGCGGGTGGCCAAGGGCAACTGGCAGCTCGCCGCCAAGCACGGCCGGCCACGACCGGTCGACGAGGCGGTCGAGGACATGCGTCGCTTCGTCGAGGCCGGCATCAACGCGTTCGACTGTGCCGACCACTACGTCGGCGTCGAGGACACGATAGGCGCATTCCGCCGCAAATACCCGGAGCTCGCGCGACGGCTGCGGGTCTCCACCAAGTACACGCCGGATCAGGAGCTGCTGCCGCGGCTGACCCGCGCGCATGTCGAGGAGGCGGTCGACACGTCGCTGCGCCGGCTCGGCGTCGAGCGGCTCGACGTCGTGCAGTTCCACTGGTGGGACTACGAGGTGCCGGGCTGCCTGCAGGCGCTGTCGTGGCTGCAGGATTGCCAGCGCGCCGGCAAGCTCGCGCACATCGGCACCACGAATTTCAACGTGCCCTGGCTGCGACGGATCATCGAGGCCGGTATCCCGCTGTTCAGCAACCAGCTCCAGTACTCCGTGCTCGATCATCGGCCCGAGCATGGCATGGTCGAGCTGTGCCGGGCGCACGGCGTGCATCTGTTCTGCTACGGCACGGTCGCCGGCGGCTTCCTGTCGGACAGATGGCTCGGGCAGCCGGCGCCGTCCGGCGAGCTGGCCAACCGCTCGCTGATCAAGTACCGGCTGATCATCGAGGACTTCGGCGGCTGGGACGCGTTCCAGCGGCTGCTGCGCGTGCTCGACGGCATCGGGAAGAAGCACGGCAGCAGCATCGCGGCGGTCGCGACCCGCTACGTGCTCGACAAGCCGCAGGTGGCGCTGGCGCTGGTCGGCGCCCGCGACGCCAGCCACCTCGACGAGAACCTGGCGGTGTTCCGGCTGCGGCTCGACGACGACGACCGGCGCGCGATCGCCGCAGAGGTCGCGCAGGCGCAGGGGCCGACCGGCGACTGCTACGACCTAGAGCGCGACAAGACCGGCGTGCATGCGGGGATCATGCACATGAACCAGAATACGCGCGGCGCGCCGGCCCACATCGAGATGCGGGCGCCGGTCGAAGGCGTGAAGCGGGGTTGAGATGGCGATCAAGGTGAGCAAGGCGGGCAGGACGGCCAAGGCGCCCTCGTCGACCAGGGCGACCGACGCCGAGGAGCCGCGCTCGTCCGTGAAGGACTCCGCGGCGCCCAGGCACTCGACGAGGAAGACCGCCGCCGACGAGTTCGTGCTGTACGACCTGCGAATCGAGGTCGTCGAGACACCCGGCAAGCCGTTCGTCAGCCACGTGAAGGCCGGCGACTGGTTCGAAGTGATCGGCGGACGGCTCGTGTTCCCCCCGGACCGGCCGTCGTTCTCGCTGTACGCGATGATGGCGGTGCTGCCGTTCATTCCGGCCAAGCAGCGGCCCACCCATCCGAACGACTGGATGTCGACCGACTCCGAGATTGCCTGCCTCGATCCCGCCTGCGGCGCGAAGTTCCGGATCACGCGGCTGAAGGAACGGACGCTGCATCACGCGGACTACTCGGCGCTGCCGCTGCGGCCGGGCGGCGATTGACGGCGGTGATCGATGGCGCCGACCGAGCGGCCAGCGATGAGGCGGGTCCGGCAGCAGGCCGATGACGGCCGGCGATCGCGAAGCTCCGATGCCGACGGCTCGATGATGGAGCAGACGGTGCAGCCGCCGCGCCGCTTCGGCCTGATCGGCCGCGGGCGGATCGGCGGCGCGGTGATCGACGCCTGGCGCAGCGGTGCGTTGCCGGAATGGCAGCTCAGCGCGGTGCTCGCGCGCGGATCGCGGTCGGCCGCGACGGCGGCCGATGCACGAGACGGTGGCGTCGTTGCACGAGGCGGCGGCATCGTTGCCCGAGGCGGCGACATCGACGCGCCGGGCGACGACACCTCTGCGTCAGCGCTCGCACGGTCCGATACCGGCATCCCGCTGGTCGACGACATCGACGCGCTGCTGCGCTCGGGCTGCGACCTAGTCGTCGAAGCCGCCGGCGCGCAGGCGTTCGCCGCTCATGCCTGCCGCGTGCTGGAAGTCTGCGATCTGTGGGCGGTCAGCCCGACACCGCTGGCCGACCCGGTATTGCAATCTGTGGTCGAGGCGACGGCGCGACGCAGCGGCCGGCGGCTGCGGATCCTGTCGGGCGCGATCGCCGGCCTGGACGGCGTCGCGATGATCTGCGTCGACGACGATGCGCAGTTGCAGCTCACGATCGATCTGCCGCCCGCCGCGGCCGCGCCCGGCATCGCTTCGCACGGTATCGGCTCGCCCGGCGCCAGCCTGCCTGGCGGCGGTCCACACGCCGACGGCCCGAATGGTCACGGCCCGCACCGCGTCGTGTTCCGCGGCACCGTGCGCGAGGCGGCGCGGCGCTTTCCGGATGCTGTCAACGTCGCGGTGGCAGCGGCCCTGGCCGGGCCCGGCCTGGACCGCGCGCGGATCGAGGTACTGTGCCCCGAATCACGCGATCGCCATCGGCTGGCGCTGCGCGCAACCGGCCGCTACGGAAGCGTCGAGGTCGCCGTCCATCCGCGCGTCGCTCCCGGCGTCCACCCGGTCGCCGCCAGCATCGTCGCGGCGCTGCGCGAGGCAGGCCGTGCGATCAGGGCGGGGGCCTGAATCGCCGGACGTTCGCGCCGCGGCTGTTCGGTGCCCGGTCCGCCGCCCGGTCATTTCGACGCGCTCTGACGATAGAGCGCTCGCGGCTTTTGCAGGTCCCGCAGATGGGACTCCAGCTTTCTGACCTCGGCATGCAGCAACGGCGCCAGCTTGCGTTGGCGGTTCTTGTCGAGCCGCGACTGCACGGCGCCGAAGCTGAACGCCCCCAGCACGGAACCATCGGGCGCGCGGGCGGCGACGCCCAATCCCCAGGCGCCGGGCAGGACCAGGCCTTCGTTGACGGCATAGCCGCGCGCTCGGGTCGCGCCGACGAGACCCCGAAGCAGCGAGGCGGACAACTGCGGATCCTGTCGCGCCAGTATGCCGCGATTGGCATCCAGGCAGGCTGCGACGCCGGCATCGTCGAGAGCGGCCAGCATGGACAGGCCGGCGGCGCCCACGCCCAGCGGCCGCCGCGTCGATGGACCCAGCACGCGCGACTGCAGCCAGTAGTCGCCTTCTTCCCTGAGCACGCAGACCGAGAAGTTTCCGCTGCGCAGGCAGAAGAACGCCGAGTCGCCTGCGTCCTGGGCCAGCTTGACGAGGCTCGTGGCGACCAGGTCCTTGTAGCTGAATCGCCGCATCGCCGCGGCACCGGGCACGCAGCATTCCGAGCCGATGTAGTAGCGGCCGCTGCGTTCGTCGTGCTCGATCATGCCTTCCGCGGCCAATGCCAGCAGCAGGCGATGCGCCGTGGGTTTGCTCAGGCCCGTCTGCTGAACGACGTGGGCGAGCGTGCAGCCGGCTGTAGTGCGCGCCGTGACCGTGCGCAGCACCGTGAAGGCGCGGCTCACTGCCTGCGTGCCCGGCACGGCCGGGGCAGTGCCGGGAGGTCCATATGATGAGACTGATCTGCGGATCATGTCTTGTATCGCCTCCATCACGGTTTTAGACTGGGGCGAAGGCCCTGCGATCGGTCCATATTATGGATCAGCGGACAAACTCGCGAGCCGAACCATCATTCGTCGGAGAGGGCATGCGCTCAGAGAGGCTCGTCACGGACATCCTGATCGTCGGCGGCGGAATGGGTGGCGTTGCCGCCGCTTTGGCGGCGGCCCGTCTGGGACGCAAGGTGGTGCTGACGGAGCAGACGAGCTGGCTCGGCGGTCAGATGACCTCGCAGGGCGTGCCGCCCGACGAGCACAAGTGGATCGAATCGACCGGCTGCACGCAGAGCTACCGCGAGTTTCGCAATCGCATCAGGAGCTACTACCGCGACCACTACCCGATGCGCGCGGGCAGCCGCGCAGAGCCGTTCCTGAATCCCGGGCAGGGGTTCGTCAGCCCCCTGTGCTGCGAACCGCGCGTCGCCTTGAGCGCACTTCTGGACATGCTCGCGCCATACCGCGCATCGGGCCTGGTGGAGGTTCGCTATCGAACGACGCCGGTTTCCGCGCAGAGCGAAGGCAATCGCGTGCGTAGCGTCGAACTGTCCGACGGCGACGGCAACCGGATCGTCGTGGACGCCGGCTATGTGCTCGATGCAACCGAGCTCGGCGACCTGTTGCCGCTGGCCGGCGTCGAGCATGTCATCGGTTCGGAAAGCCGCTCGGAAACGGGCGAGCCCAATGCGATCGACGGGCCGGCTCAGCCGCTCGACCAGCAGTCGATCACCTGGTGCTTCGCCGTCGATTGGGTCGAGGGCGGCAACCATACGATCGAGAAGCCCGAAGACTATGCATTCTGGCGCGACTATCAGGCCGAGTTCTGGGCGGGTCCGCAGCTCTCGTTCCTGGTCAGCGAGGCCATCACGCACAAGAAAATGACGCGCCCGCTGTTCACCGCGCCGCGCGAGGCAGCGGTGGCTCACGATCTGTGGCGCCACCGGCGCCTGCTGTATGCACAGCATTTCGAAGCCGGCGCCTTCCCCAGCGACATCGTGCTGCTGAACTGCGCGGCGCTGGACTACTGGCTCAAGCCGATCGTCGGCGTGTCGGAGCAGGAGCGTCGCGACGCGATGCGCGGCGCGATGCAGCTCAGCTATTCGTTTCTGTACTGGCTGCAGACCGAGGCTCCTCGGCACGATGGCGGCCGCGGCCATCCGGAACTGCGGTTGCGCAAGGACGTGTTCGAGACGGCGCACGGCCTGGCGAAGTATCCGTACGTCCGCGAAAGCCGGCGCATCAAAGCCGAGTTCACCATCCTCGAACAGCATGTCGGGGCGGCCGCCCGCGAAGGCAGGACCGGTGCCGAGGTCTTTCACGACAGCGTGGGCATCGGCGCCTACCGGCTGGATCTGCACCCGAGCACTGCGCCGCGCAACTACATCGACCTCGACAGTTGGCCGGTGCAGATTCCGCTCGGCGCGCTGCTCCCGGTACGCGTCGAGAACTTGCTGCCCGCCTGCAAGAACATCGGCGCCACCCACATCACCAACGGCATCTACCGCGTCCATCCCATCGAATGGAACGTGGGCGAAGCCGCCGGCGCGCTGGCCGCGTTCTGTCTCGACAAGGGGGTCGCACCGCGCGCGGTGCGCGAGCGTGCGGAGCTGCTGCAGGAATTCCAGTCGTTGCTGAAAGAGACGCTGCACATCCCGCTGACGTGGCCCGTTCCGGAACGCATCACCCGAGCCATGCGATACGGAAGCCCGAGCGCCCTCCATGGCGGCTCGTGGATCGAAGACGACGGCGTTGGCGGTCTGCGCGCGACCGGCACCCCGCGGCCGGCAAACACCATCCAACCGGGATAGCAGGCGTTGGCGGGTTGCTGAAGAGGAGACGATGATGAGTGATCGAGTCCGCAGGGCGCTGGTGACGCTACTCATCGGCCTGTCCGTCACGCCGGGTGCACTGGCGCAGCAGGAGTTTCCGAGTCGGCAGATCCGGTTCCTGGTGCCTTATCCGCCCGGCGGAGCGAACGACACGGTGGCCAGAATCCTGGCCGGCAGGATCGCGGACAACACCGGGCAGCCCGTGATCGTCGACAACCGGCCGGGCGCTTCGGGAGCGATCGCCGGCGAGGCCCTGGCCCGTGCCGACCCGGACGGCTATACCGTCATGATCGACCAGTCGTCGATCGTGATGAACCCGGCCCTCCGAACGATGAAGTTCGACGTCCGGGAAGACCTGGCCCCGGTTACGCTCGCGGCGAACATGATCCATCTGCTGGCGGTGAACGCGGCGCTGCCGGCGGCCAGCCTGTCTCAGTTGGTCGAGCACGCCAGGAAGAATCCGGGCTCGCTCAACTACTCGTCGCCAGGCAGCGGCAGCCCGCAGCATGTGATCATGGAGATGGTCGCGCGAGGCGGCGGCTTCGAGGCCACGCACGTTCCGTACAAGGGCGGCGCCCCGGCGATGATGGCTGTCGTGGCCAACGAGGTTCAGATGACGTTGATCACGGTGTCGACCGGCCTGGGACAGATTCGCGCCGGCAAGGCCCGCGCGCTCGCCGTGCTCGGGCCGTCACGCAGCGCGTCGCTTCCCGACGTGCCGACCTTTGCCGGGCTCGGCTACAAGGCCGTGCGGACCAACTGGATGGGACTCTTCGCGCCCGGCAAGACGCCGCCGCCGCTGCTCAGGCGACTGAACGAGGAGTTCCTGAAGGCACTGAAGTCGCCCGACGTCAGGGCCAAGCTCGAAGAGCTCGGTTTCCAGACCATCGGCAGCAGCGCGGCGGAATTCAGAACCTTCATATCGAGCGAGCATCAGCTCTATTCGAAGGTCATCCGCGAGGCCGGTATCAAGCCGGAGTGACGCGACGCGGATGAAGGCCGACAGCGGAACGACGCTGCAGGGCGCCGTCCTTGCGCGATGCTTCGCGCTTCGCGGGTATCGCAGCCATCAGCGTCTCCTTCGGTTCACGGTGCGGGCCGTTGTTCGAAGCCGCCGCCCGATCGGCGAGCGGCGCCGATGTCCCTCGGCCGCTGTCCGGCAGTCTACGCCGGCGGCAAGCGGCATGCGATGATCCGGCCGATGCTGATTCCGTTGATGCTGTCGGCGCTGCTGCTGACGGGTTGCGCCGCCGCGCCCGCGCAGACGCCGGAACCCGCGCGCCCGGCCTCCACCCCCGCGGCCGCCGAACCCGGCCGGCCGGCATCGTCGCGCGAATTCGCCGCCTGGCTCGAGCAGTTCAGCGCCCGCGCGCGCGCCGCGGGCATCGACGAGGCCACATTGCGCTCGGCGTTCGCCAACGTGCGCTACCGGCCCGACGTGGTCCGCGCCGACCGCGAGCAGCCCGAGTTCACCCGCGCGATCTGGGATTACCTCGATCGGGCGCTGTCGCCCCAGCGCATCGACGCAGGCCGCGAGAACCTGCGGCGGGTGCGCGCGCTGCCCGAACGGGCGCTGGCGCCGTATGGCGTCGATCCGGCGATCGTCGTGGCCATCTGGGGCATCGAAAGCGACTACGGCCGCATGACCGGCGACATCCCGACGATCGATGCGCTGGCGACACTGGGCTTCGACGGGCGGCGCGAGGAATGGGCGCGGCGCGAGCTGACCGATGCGCTGCGCATCCTGCAGGCCGGCGACATCACCCGCGCAAGGATGCTGGGGTCATGGGCCGGCGCGATGGGCCAGACGCAGTTCCTGCCGTCGGCGTTCGTCGCTCATGCGGTCGATGCCGACGGTGACGGCCGGCGCGACATCTGGGGCAGCCTGGCCGATGTCGTTGCGTCCACCGCCCGGTTCCTCGCCGATGCCGGCTGGCAGTCCGGGCGGCCGTGGGGCGTAGAGGTGCGCCTGCCGCCGGACTTCGATGTCGCGCGCGCCGACCCCCGTGTGCGCCGCCCCTCGGCGCAATGGGCGCAGGAGGGCGTGCAGACCATCGATGGCGGCCCGCTGCCGGCATTCGACGACGGCGCGATCCTGATGCCGGCGGGCGCACGCGGCCCGGCCTTCCTGGTCGGCCCGAACTTCCGCGCGCTGCTGCGCTACAACCCCGCGACCAGCTACGCACTGGCGGTCGGCCTGCTGGCGCAGCGGCTCGCCGGCGGGCCGGCGGTGCAGGCGGCATGGCCGCGCGAGCTGCAGATGCTGTCGCGCAGCCAGATCGTCGAGCTGCAGACCTTGCTGAACGAACGCGGCTTCGACAGCGGTGCGGTCGACGGACTGGCCGGCCCGGCCACCAGCGACGGCATCCGGCGTTTTCAGCGCAGCGTGGGCCTGGCGCCCGACGGCTATCCGACGGTGGATGTGCTGCGGCGGCTGCAGCAGCAGCGCTGAGCGCGGCGCCGGGTGCCGGCGATCCGATGCGCAACGTGAATCACCGCACAGGGAGCCGGTCCGTTTTCGTCTAAGCTGCGCTGCACCTTCCGACAATAAGAGAGAGGCAGGACATGGCTGCAAGCAGGCGTTACACCTCGATGTACTCCGCGTTGGCGACAGCCGTTCTCGCCGTATCGCTGACCGCCTGCGGCGGCGGCGGAGGGGGCGGCGGAGGCGCACCGCAGGCCGGCGCCGCGCCGAAGATCAACGACCAGACGGCCGCTGCGCAGTTGAACGGCGCCTATTCCGCCGCCAGCGCGCTCTACAGCATGGGCTCGAGCTCCACGACGCTGGTGACGAAGGACGCCGAAGGAACCGGCCGATTCTCGACGGTCGACTTCGCGCTGGCGAAGCTGAACGGACTGGTCGTCTCGTCCGATGTCGACGGCGGCAATGGCGTCGCGACCAAGGCCGTCGGCACCGCATCGGTCGCCTGCATCGGCGGCGGCTCGGTGACCGCGACGGTCGACGATGTCAACAATGATCGCGTGTTCGGCACCGGCGATACTGCGGTCTTCCAGTTCAACGGTTGCCGGGAAGACGGCATCACGATGTCGGGCCGCATGCTGATCACGCAGGTGCTGGTGACCGGCTCCGTGTACGCGCCGTCGTACAGCGTCGGCGCGACCTACGCGTTCGAGTCGCTGACGGCATCGAGTGCATGGGCGCCGACCGTGTCGATCAACGGCGGTTTCTCGATCCAGGCTTCGTACGTGTCGAGCCCCGCGACGGTGGTCAGCGCCACCGTCGCCGGCAACTCGTTCAGCGCGACCCAGGGGTCGGTCACCGACAGCCTGTCGAACTTCTCGGCGTCGATCGCCATCAACGCGACCACCGGCCGCTACCAGTACAGCGTCGCGGGAAGCGAGTCGAACAGCGCAGTCGACGGATCGATCACGATCTCGAACCCGGTGCCGTTCCAGGGCACGATCGGCACCTTCCCGTCGTCCGGCAGCCTGCGCGTGCAGGCCTCCGACGGCAGCGCCGCGCGGCTGACCGCCACGTCGGCGACCAGCGTGCAGATCGACGTCGACGCCAACGGCGACGGGGCCTACGAGAGCACCAGCACGCGGACCTGGAGCCAGCTCGTCGGCGCGTAGGGGCCCGGCGGCCGCGGCGCTTCGTGTTAGCCTCGGCCGATGAACCCGCGCTATGCCGATGATGCGTTGCTGCCGACGCTGCCGCTGCAGATCGCCGAGCGGATCGGTGCGCGGATCCTCGATGAACGGTTCTCGCCCGGCGAGCGGCTCAAGGAGGTGGAGCTCGCTTCCGGGTTCGGCGTGAGCCGTGCGACGGTGCGCGAGGCGCTGCGGGTGCTCGAGCAGCGCGGGCTGGTCAGGATCTCGCCGCAGCGCGGTGCGCAGGTCACGCAGCTTTCGCCGAAGGAACTCGAGAATCTGTTCGACGTGCGGGCGATGATCCTCGGGCTGGGCAGCCGCCGCGCTGCCGAGCGCTGCGGCGAGGCGGACCGCCGCGAGCTGCTCGGCCGTCTCGATGCGCTGGCGGCCGTGCGCGGTGATCGCGATGCGTATGTCCGCGAAAGCAGCGCGCTGGTCGCGCGGCTGATGCGGCTGAGCGACAACGACGCCGTCGTCTCCTATGTCGAGGAGTTCGCGTTCCGGATCGGCCGCTACGTGCGGCTCGGTCTGGCGACCGATGCCGATCGCGAACAGTCGCTGGCGATCTGGACCCTGCTGGTCCGTGCGGTCGTCGCCGGTGACGGAGCCAGGGCCGAATCGCTGCATCGTGAACTGGCGCTGCGCAATCGGGATGCGGCGCTGGCGGCGGTCGAGCGGCGTGCCGGGGCGGCGGGCGCGATGGCGGACGGCACGGGGGCGGCGAAGACCGCAGCGGCGAAGACCGCAGGGGCGAAGACACCAGGGGCGAAGACGGCAGTGACCAAGGCGGCCGGGCCAGAACGGCTTCGGCGGGCACCGACCCGAGGCGACTGACCTCGTTCCACCAGTGGACCCTCTTGCCAGATATCTCCGATTTTGTTTGAATGTCGACATTCGAACAAAATTGATGATGTGGAGGGCTCAGTGGACCGACGTCAGCATCTAGGCGCGCTGCTCGGGACGGCAGCGCTGGCCGCCGCCCCGCGGCTCGCCGCGTCCCAGACTTCGTTCGATCGCCCGCTGCGCGTGATCGTGCCGTTCAGCGCCGGCGCGCTGACCGACGTGATCGCCCGGCTCTACGCCGAGAAGCTCTCGACGCGGATCGGCCAGTCGGTGATCGTCGAGAACAAGCCCGGCGCGGCCGGCGTGATCGCCTCGCAGGCGCTGCTCGCGTTGCCGGCCGACGGCCATGCGCTGATGGCGGTGTCGTCGTCGCACGCCGTCAACCCTTCGCTGCACGAGCGGCTGCCCTATGACACGCTCAACGATTTCGCCGGCGTCGCGCTGGTCGCCGCATCTCCGTGCGTGGTCATCGTCAATCCGTCGCTGGGCGTGAAGACCATGGCCGAGCTGGTCGCGCTGGCGAAGTCCAAGCCGGGCAGCCTGACCTACGGCAGCGCCGGCAACGGCGCGGCCACCCATCTGGTCGCCGAGTACTTCGCAAAGGAGACCGGCACCCGCTGGGTTCACGTTCCGTACAAGGGCGTGCAGGAGGCCGTCGCCGAAGTGGTCGCCGGCCGCATCGACGCGGCCTTCCCGCCGATCGCGCTGGCCGCGCCGATGATCCGCGGCAATCGGCTGCTCGCGCTGGCGCTGACCGGCACCGAGCGCAACGAGCAGTTGGCCGGCGTTCCCACGGTCGCCGAATCGGGCGCGCCGGGCTTCGACTACCGGATCTGGTATGCGTTCGTTGCCGCCGCGAAGTCGCCGCGGCCGGTGGTCGAGCGCATCGCCGCCGAACTGCGCGCGATCACCGGACTGCCGGACGTCCGCGAGAAGATGGTCTCGCAGGGACTGACACCGACCGTCGTCACGCTCGGCGAGTTCGACGGATACATCCGGACCGAGATCGACAAGCTGGGCCGCATCGTCCGCGGCAGCAATATCCGCCAGGGCGGCTGAAGAGGGATTCGCAGATGACACAGATCACCGGCGGCCGCGCAGTCGTCGACGCGCTGGCGGCGCAGGACGTGCGCCATGTGTTCGGGCTGATCGGCTCGGCCGGCATGGAGATCTTCGATGCGCTGTTCGAGCATCCGACGGTGGGTTTCGTCGGCGTGCGCGACGAACGCACCGGCACTCACATGGCCGACGGCTATGCGCGGGCGTCGGGCCGGGCCGGCGTCATCATCGCCGGGCAGAACGGGCCGGGCGCGACGAACCTGGTGACCGGCCTGTCGCAGGCGCTGGCCGCCTATTCGCCGGTGGTCGCGCTGGCCGGTTCGCTGTCCTCGGCGCACGTCACCCGCGACGCATTCCAGGAGGTCGACCAGGTCGCGCTGTTCAAGCCCGTCACGAAGAAGACCTGGCAGGTGCCGCAGGCGCGGCGCATCGGCGAGCTGATGCGCGAAGCGTTCCGCACCGCGCTCGCGCCGCGTCAGGGGCCGGTGCTGCTGAATCTGCCGCGCGACCTGCTGGCCGAGACCTTCGAGGCCTCGAGCGGCTGGGAGCCGGCCGGCGAGTGCCTGGCCTCCGGGCCCGCCGGCGCGCCGGCACTGATCGAGCGGGCGGCGCGGCTGCTCGCCGATGCGCAGCGGCCGCTGATCGTCGCCGGCGGCGGCGTCAAGAACGGCCGCCATGCAGCGGTCGTGCTCGAGCTGGCCGAGCGGCTGGGCGTGCCGGTCGCGACGTCGCCCGGTCACGGCGACGCGATCCCGTGCACGCATCCGCTGTATGCCGGGCAGGTCGGGCCGCGCGGCAATCCGCTCGCGACCGCGCTCGCGAAGGAGGCCGACGTGATCCTCGCGCTCGGCACGCGGCTGGGCTTCAACACGACGTTCTATTCGTACGAGCACCTGAGCAGCAGCGCGCGGATCGTGCAGGTGGAGATCGAGCCCACCGCGATCGGCCGGTTCTTTCCGGTGGCGGTCGGCATCCTCGGCGACGCCGGCCTGGTCGCCCGCGCGCTGACCGGCGCACTGAGCGGCCATGCGGTCGGCGCGCCGGTGCGCGAATGGACCGCCAGCTTCCAGTCCCGGCGGGCGGCGCTGCTGGAGGAACGCGACCGGCCTTCGACCGGCGACGCGGCGCGCGCGATCCAGCCGCACGATCTGTATCGCGCGTTGCGGGCGGTCGCTCCCGACGACACGATGTACACGATGGATGCCGGCACCTTGTGCCTGCAGGCCACCGATCAGATGCGCTACGTGCAGCCGCCGGCGCTGTTCAGTCCGCTCGATTTCGGGCTGGTCGGCTTCTCCTATGCCTGCGGCCTCGGCGCGAAGGTGGCGGTGCCCGGCCGCACCGTCGTGAGCCTGATGGGCGACGGCGGATTCGGCATGACGGCGAGCGAGCTGGGCACCGCGGTCGCCCACCGCATCCCGACCGTCTGCGTCGTGATGAACAACGGCTGCTGGGGAGCCGAGAAGGCCTACCAGCGGGACTTCTTCGGCGGCCGCTTCCTGGGCGCCGACGTGCCGAACCCGCCGTACGACCGGCTCGCCGAGCTGTGGGGCGCGGCAGGCTTCCGCGTCGATCGCGTCGCCGATCTCGAACCGACGATCGCGGCGGCCATCCGCTGCGGCCGGCCGGCGGTCGTCGACGTGATGATCGATCCGGACGCGCTCTACAGCTTCCGGCGCGATTCGTTCAAGCACCGCGATCCGTCGGCATCGAAATGACGGAACCGGCAGCCCGGTCTCAATCCCGATCGACTCCTGGGACATCGATGCGCACCACCGGCACGGGGCCCGTCGGAACACGTCGATGAACGCCGATTTCGTCGTCGTCGGCGCCGGCTCGGCCGGCTGCGCGCTGGCGGCCCGTCTGTCGGAGAACGGCCGTCATTCGGTGCTGCTGCTGGAAGGCGGCGGCCTCGACAGCAACCCGTGGATCCGCGTGCCGGTGGGGGTCGGCAAGCTGCTGACCAACGAGCGCTATGCGTGGAAGTTCGAGACCGAACCTCAGCAGGGCCTGCTCGGGCAGCGCATCTACTGGCCGCGCGGCAAGGTGCTCGGCGGCTCCAGCTCGCTGAACGGCATGGCCTATGTGTGGGGCGACCCCGCCGAGTACGATGC
>DAISWF010000069.1:0-21636 GCA_036826495.1 Burkholderiaceae bacterium | reverse complement strand
GCTGGCCGGGGAGTCCGGCTCGCCGGCCGCGGCCGCGAGCGCCCGCGCGGTCAAGCGGATCGAGGACGTGCGCACCTTGCGCTCGGCCCAGTTCCCCGAGGATGCCGGACCGATGGCGCATCCGATCCGGCCCGACAGTTATCAGGAGATCAACAACTTCTATACGGTCACCGTCTACGAGAAAGGCGCCGAGGTGATCCGGATGCTGCAGACGCTGGTCGGCCGCGACGGCTTTCGCCGGGGCATGGAGCTGTATTTCCAGCGCCATGACGGCCAGGCGGTCACCTGCGACGATTTCGTCGCGGCGACGGCGGTTGCCAACGGCCGCGACTTGACGCGGTTCGGCCGCTGGTACTCGACCGCCGGCACGCCGCGGCTGCGGATCGGCTCCACCTACGACCCCGGTCAGCGCCGTTACACGCTGAAGGTCGAGCAGTTGTGCGCGGCGCCCGGCCAGACCCAGCCGTCGCCACCGCTGCACATCCCGCTCGCCGTGGGGCTGCTCGGGCCCGACGGGCGCGACCTGCCGCTCAGGCTGGCCGGTGAAGCCGCGGCACCGGCCGGCGGCACCCGGGTGCTGGACCTGCTCGACGATTCGCACACCTTCGTGTTCGAGGACATCGCCGACAAGCCGGTGCCCTCTCTGCTGCGCGACTTCAGCGCGCCGGTGATCGTGGAATATCCGTTCACCGATCAGGAGCTCGCCTTCCTCGCCGCTCACGACAGCGATCCGTTCAACCGCTGGGAGGCGACGCAGCGGCTGGCGGTGGCCTGCGTGCTGAAGCGGCTGGCCGGCGGCGCGGCCGCCGAGGCCACCGACGTGCTGATCGCCGCGTTCGCCGGCACGCTCGACGACGCGGCACTCGACCCGGCGTTCAAGGAGCAGGTGTTCGTACTGCCGCCCGAAGGCTTCATCTGCGAGCAGCTCCAGGACGTCGATCCGTCGGCGGTCCGCGCGGTGCGCGACACGCTGCAGGCCGACATCGGCCGCCGGCTTGCGCCGCGCTGGCGCGCCACCTACCAGGCAATGGCGCCGTCCGGGCCGTTCCGCCCGCTGGCCGCCGACGCGGCGCGCCGGGCGCTGCGCAACACCGCGCTCGCCTATCTGGTGGCGGCCGGCGAGCCGGCGGCGTTCGAACTGGCGGCCCGGCAGTTCGACGATGCCGACAACATGACCGACCGGCTGGCGGCGATCGTCGCGCTGGCCAACAGCCCGGCGCCGCAGCGCGACCCGCTGCTCGATCGCTTCGCCACCGACTACGCCGACGAACCGCTGGTGATGGACAAGTGGTTCTCGCTGCAGGCGACGATGCACCGGCAGCCCGGCGACCCGCCGGTGCTCGAACGTGTGCAAAAGTTGCTCGAACATCCGGCCTTCTCGATCAAGAATCCGAACAAGGTCCGGGCGCTGATCGGCGGCTTCTGCAACGGCAACCTCGCCGAGTTCCATCGCCCGGACGGTGCCGGCTATCGCTTCTGGGCCGAACAGGTGACGACGATCGACCGTCTGAATCCGCAGGTGGCGGCGCGGCTGGCGCGCGCGCTGGATCGCTGGCGCAAGTTCACCACCGACCGGCGGGCGTTGATGCGCGAGGCACTGCAGCAGGTGGCCGGCACCGCGAACCTGTCACCCGACGTCGCCGAGATCGTCGGCAAGTCGCTCGCGTCCTGAACGCCTGTCCTGAAACGCCTGTCCTGAACGCATCTCACGCTCTACGGAAACCGCCATGAAACACGTGTCCCTGACCCAGTACCTGGTCGAGAAGCAGCGCGAGAAGGGCCTGATCCCCGGCGAATTGCGGCTGCTGCTGGAGGTCGTCGCGCGCGCCTGCAAGCGCATCAGCTACACCGTCGGCAAGGGCGCGATCGCCGGCGTGCTCGGCGAAGCCGGCTCCGACAACGTGCAGGGCGAATCGCAGAAGAAGCTCGACGTGATCGCCAACGAGACGCTGCTGGAAGCCAACGAATGGGGCGGCAACCTGGCGGCGATCGCCTCCGAGGAGATGGACCACCCGCATCCGATCCCGAACCGCTATCCGCGCGGCGAGTTCCTGCTGCTGTTCGACCCGCTGGACGGCTCGTCGAACATCGACGTCAACGTGTCGATCGGCACGATCTTCTCGGTGCTCAGGCTGCCCGAGGGCGTCAAGGAGCCGACCGAGGCACACTTCCTGCAGCCGGGCACCCGCCAGATCGCCGCCGGCTACGCGGTGTACGGGCCGTCGACCTTGCTGGTGCTGACGGTGGGCGACGGCGTGGCCGCATTCACGCTGGACCGCGAGACCGGGAGCTGGTGGCTCACGCAGGACCGGCTGACGATCCCGGCCGACACCAAGGAGTACTCGATCAACGCGTCGAACGCCCGCCACTGGGAGCTGCCTGTGCGCCGCTACATCGACGAGCTGCAGGCCGGCAAGACCGGCCCGCGCGACAAGGACTTCAACATGCGCTGGGTCGCCTCGATGGTCGCCGACGTGCACCGGATCATGACCCGCGGCGGCATCTTCATGTATCCGCGCGACGCCCGCGAACCCGGCAAGCCCGGCAAGCTGCGGCTGATGTACGAAGCGAACCCGATGGCGTTCCTGGTCGAGCAGGCCGGCGGCATGGCCACCAACGGCCATCAGCGGATCATGGAGCTGCAGCCGGAGAAGCTGCATCAGCGCGTCGCGGTGTTCCTGGGTTCGAAGAACGAGGTGGAGCGGGTGACCGGCTACCACCGCGCTTGACGCGCCGGCGTCAATCCAGCCCGAGCAGCGCGCGCACGTGCAGCTCGCAGCTTCGGGCGAGCGCCGGCAGGTTGTAGCCGCCTTCCAAGGTCGACACGATGCGGCCGCCGGCATGGCGCTCGGCGACCTCGACGATCCGCCTCGTGACCCACGCATAGTCGGTGTCGCGCCAGCCCAGCCGGCTGAGGTCGTCGTCGCGGTGCGCATCGAAGCCGGCCGACACGAACACCATCTGCGGCGCGAACGCATCGATCGCCGGCATCCAGTGCTGCTCGACCGCGCGGCGCATCGCCTCGCCGTCGCTGTAGGCCGGCAGCGGCACGTTCACGCAGTTCGCTCCGAGCGGCACGTCGCCGCTGAACGGATACAGATCGCGCTCGAACGTAGACACCATCAGCACCCGGTCGTCGTTGGCGAAGATCTCCTCGCTGCCGTTGCCGTGATGCACGTCGAAATCGACCAGCAGCGCCCGCTCCAGTCCCAGCACGTCCAGCGCATGGCGCACGCCGACCGCCACGTTGTTCAGAAAACAGAAGCCCATCGCCTGACCGCTGCTGGCATGATGGCCCGGCGGACGGACATTGCAGAACGCGCGCGTGAACTCGCCGCCGTACACCAGCTCGGTGGCCTTCACCAGCGCGCCGGCCGCATGCAGCGCGGCCTCGAGGGTGAACGGATTCATCGAGGTATCGGGATCGACCGCGACCATGCCTTCCTGCGGCGACAGGTCGACCAGGTTCGCGTAGTGCAGCCCGGTGTGCGCCCGCAGGATCTGCTCCTGCGTCGCCTTCGGCGCCTCGAACGGGGCCATCACGTCCATCAGCCCGGTCATCAGCAGCCGGTCGGCTACCGCGGTGATGCGGGCGGCGGTCTCGGGGTGATAACTGCCCATGTCGTGCCGCAGGCAACTGGGATGGGACAGATAGGCTGCGGACATGCGAAACGGGTGGGCCGGCGATCAGGCGGTAAATGAAGATGGAGCAGACGACGGCAACCGCCTCACACTCCCCCTTTGCCGATTATAGATCCGACAGCGGCCGGCACCGCCAGTTCGACGCAATCCGACCCACAGGTGCCCGCCGCGGCCGGCCCGGCGGCCGGATCGCCCCGAGCGGCCCGATCGGCGGCGGGATCCACCCGTGGATGCGGCGCCGGACGGTGCAGCACCGCCCGGGTCGGCGTGATCCGTGCCGATTCGCCGTCGAGCGCCGCCTGGCCGTCGACGATCAGCGAATGATCGTCCTCGGACTGGGGCGGCCACACCAGACCCACCGCCGGCCGCGCCAGCAGGTTCTCCCGCGTGCGGCGGCCGACCTTGCCTACGACCAGCACGCCGTCCCGCAGCACCGGCACCACCGCTACCGCATGCGGCGCCCCCTGGGCGCTGCCGGTCAGCAGGTAGGCGAAGCGATACCGCGCGATCGCCTGCGCCAGATCGGGCAATTCGACCGGAATGCTCATGTTCGTCACCGTTCGGGAAAGCGTTCGCCGCCTTGGCCTGATTGTCGCAGGATCCGTCGTGGCGCGGCACGTCACCGGGGGCCCGGCCTTGCCGGCCACCGGCCCGGCGACGCCCACGGGCCGCCGCTTCAGCGTTGCGGCATGTCCTTCACCGAATAGCCCACGCTGACGGTCGCCTCCTGCGGGATGGCCGGCATCGTCGCATCCCACGCAAGCCACTCGTCGCGCAGCGCCTGGAAGGTCTCCGGATGCCTGGCGGCCAGATTGGCGCGCTCGCGTTCGTCGCGGCTCAGGTCGAACAGGTACTCGTGCTGATCGACCTTCAGGTATTTCCACGGCCCGCGCCGCAGCGCCCGCTGCTGACGATGGTTCATCCGCCAGTACAGCGGACGCTCGATGCCGTGCCGCGGATCGTGCAGCAGCGCGGCCAGCGAGACGCCATCGAGCGGGTAATCCGGATGAGCAGAGCCGCCGCCGACGTCCAGCAATGTCGCGGACCAGTCCATCGTCATGCAGTGCTGCGCGCTGAGGCTGCCGGCCGGGATCGCCGCCGGCCAGTGCGCGATCCACGGCACGCGGATGCCGCCCTCGGTCAGATCCATCTTGCCGCCCACCAGCGGCCAGTTGTCCGAGAAACGCTCGCCGCCGTTGTCGCTGGTGAAGACGATCAGCGTGTTCTCGAGCAACCCCTCTTCACGCAGCGCGCCGACCAGCGCGCCGATCCCCTCGTCCATGTGGTGGATCATGCGCCGATAGGTTTCGACGTTGCCGCCATCGAGGTGGAACAGGTTGCGCGCGACCGCCGCGGCGACGTGCGCATCGTCACGGGTTTCCCAGGGCCAGTGGGGGGCCGTGTAGTGCAGGCTCAGGAAGAACGGCGTGCCGGCGCGCACCGCCACGGCGCGACCGCGCACGTACTCGACCGCGCGCTCCGAAAGCAGGTCCGTCAGATAGCCCACCTCGTGATGCTCGGCTTCGCCGACGTACATGTCATGGTGGCCGGCGCTCGAGCAGTGGCTGAAGTAGTCGACGCCGCCGGCCATGATGCCGTAGAACTCGTCATAGCCGGAGCGCAGCGGGCCGAAGCTCGGCGGATAGCCCAGATGCCACTTGCCGACCAGCGCGGTGGCATAGCCGGCTTCGCGCAGCAGCGACGGCAGGGTCGGGATCTCCGGCGGCAGGCCCAGCGTCGTGCTGCCCTTGCTGCGGCTGTTGATCGGCTCCTCCATGCCGCCGCGCACCCGGTACTGGTAGCGCATCGTCATCAGCGCGAAGCGCGTCGGCGAGCATACCGGCGAGTTCGCATAGCCTTCGGTCAGCCGCAGCCCGTTGGCGGCCAGCGCGTCGATGTTCGGCGAAACCGGGCCGAAGTTCGCCTGCCGGCCGCCATAACAGCCCAGATCGGCGAAGCCGAGATCGTCGGACACGATGTAGATGATGTTGGGCTTCATGGACGAAGGCACGCCTGCGGCGGGGAAAGTTGGGGCGCCAACATAAAACAACCCGCCCGCGCCGGGCGAGTCGCCCCCCGGCGGGGGGACCCCCCACCCACACCCCGCATACTGTATGGAACAGTATGGAAGTGGTACACTGACCGATGCCCAAGACCAAAGACAAGACCAAAGAACTTCACAGCATCGACTGGGAACTGCACCTCGGTTACCTGATCCACGATGTCTCGCGCCTGCGTCGCAATGCGTTCGATCGATGCATCAAGCCGTGGAACGTCACCCGCTCGCAGTGGTGGGTGCTGGCCTATCTGTCGCGGGAAGACGGCATGACCCAGACCCGCCTGGCCGAAGAGCTCGATCTCGGCAAGGTGGCGATGGGCGGGCTGATCGATAGGCTCGAGCGAAGCGGGTTCGTGCGGCGCGAAGCCGATGCCACCGACCGGCGCGTCAAACGGATCTTCCTGCAGCCGAAGAGCAAGCAGTTGATCCAGAAGATGCGCCGCATCAATCACGATTTCAACCGCCAGATCCTGGCCCATATCAGTGACCCGGAACTCGAGACGACCGCCCGGGCCCTGCATGGGATGAAGGACAACCTGCTGCGATACCTGGCGGCGCCCGAGACCTGACCGCTCGGGCACGAACGTAGCGTTGACGCGCCCGGTCGCGACGAAGCGGTACCGCCGCCGTTTCAGCGCGATTGCCTGCCCAGCAATCGCCGCAGCCGCTCGCGGATCTGTGCCAGCGAGGATCGCGCGTTGAACTCCCGCGCCTGCCGCGCTTCGTGCTCGAGCGCTTCGCCCATCGGCCGCTCCGCCCCCTCGTCGAGGAGCCGCTTGTAGGCCGCCAGGTGCTCCGGATCCGCCTCGACCATCTGCCGGGCCAGTTCCTCGGCGAACGGCAACAGGCGCTCGGGCTCGACGACGTGATTGACCAGGCCCCAGTCCAACGCCTCGCGTGCCGGCAATGACCGGGCGGTGAAGGCCAGCTCCTTGGCCCGGTGCAGGCCGATCCGGCGGACCAGCCGGACCGATCCTCCCCAGCCGGGCAGCAGCCCCACCCGGACGTGGGTGTCCATGAACCGCGCATCGGACGAAGCGACGATCACGTCGCAGGCGAGCGCGATCTCCAGGCCGCCGGTGATCGCCGCACCCTGGACCGCCGCGATCACCGGTCCCGTGAAGCGCCGGAGCGATCGGACCGCATCGTGCACGAAGGCGGCGGCCGCCGGCTCCGATGACGCCTCCCACTCGTCGAGGTCCAGCCCGGCGGTGAATGTCCGGCCCCGCCCGGTCACGATCAGCACGCGGACGAGCGGATCTCTTTCGAGCTCTTCCACCGCCCGGTCCAGCGCCACACGCAAGTCGATCGAAAGCGCGTTGAACCGGTCCGGACGGTCCAGCGTCAGGATCGCCCAGCCTTCGCCGGATCGGCGGACGTCCAGGCCCCCTCCATCTGAACCGTCGCTGTTCGTCATCGGACCTCGGCCTGCATGCGTGAAAAATAGTATGCTACCGTACGATACGCTACGGCAACAGTTGGTCGAACCGACGGAGACGGACGCATGCTCACGGCTCAGGATGACCTGATCGGGCACCAGTTGCCGACCACCTTCGATCAGATCGACAACAGCGATCCGGCCTGGATGGAGCGGCTGTGGTACACCGGGCACCCGATCGATCGGCTGGACATGCTCTTCGACGTCGGGTTGGGCTATCACCCGAACCGCAACGTGATGGATGCCTTCGCCGGCGTGGCGGTCGCCGGACGTCAATGGAATTTCCGGGTGTCCCGTCAGTTGCGGCCGGACCCGCTCACGACGGCGGCCGGCCCGCTGTCGATCGTCGTCATCGAAGGGCTGAGGCGGCATCGTCTGGTGCTGGGACCGAACGAGTCCGGCATCGAGTTCGATCTGGAGTTCCTGGCCTCGATGACTCCGCACGAGGAGAAGGCGCACCTGCGCCGCCGCGACGGCCGCATCACCGAGAACATGGCGCGGGCTCAGCAGCTTGGCCGGTACTCGGGCTGGATCAGGTTCAACGGCGATCGGCACGCGGTGACACCCGACACCTGGTGGGGTCAGCGCGATCATTCCTGGGGCGTGCGGGCGGAGATGCGGACCGACGAAACCAGCCCTCCCCTGACCTACTACCCGCCGTTCCTGTATGCGTGGACCACCGCGCAGTTCCGGACACGCGGGCTGCACGTGTTCTTCAAGGAGCGGGCGCCGGGAGACCCTATCTACCTGTCCGGCGAAGAGACGTTCCCGCCGGGCAGCCGCGCATCGAGCCGCGGCCTGCTGACCGATGTGACCCACGACCTGACCTGGCATGACGACCCGCTGGGCCAGTCGCTGGCCGATGCGCGGCTCGGGCTGACCTTCGCCGACGGCCGTCGGCGAACGCTGTCGATCCGCACCTTGCCGGTCCGCTATTACCTGAAGGGAGGCTTGTACGGCGGCCTGAACGGCTGGTTCCACGGCGATCCGAAAGGCAAGCTCTACATGGAGTCCGATTGCTGGGACCTGACCGACCACGAGGTACGGCGATCCGCGCGCACGCTGGCGGACCAGGTGATCGAGATCCGCGACGGCGACGAGGTCGGATACGGCATCGTCGAGTACGGCGTGGGCAAGGGCTATGCGCGCTACGAATCGGTGCAGTGCCATCCGCCGATCTGACCCTCCGCCGTCTACACGGCGTCTACAGCATCCACTCATGTCCATTCGACTCGATCGCGCCGCCGACGGCATCTGGACTCTGGAGCTCTGCCGTCCGGAGAAGCTCAACGCATTGACCGATGACATGGTCCGGCAGCTCGACGACATGCTGACCGACATCGGTCGTCAGCCTGCATGCCGCGTGCTGCTGCTGACCGGCGCGGGTCGAGGCTTCTGCACCGGCTTCGACCTCGGTCTGGCACGACATGCGCCGGGCAGCGACGACGGCGAGGCGGCGGCCTGGACCTTGCGTCAGGAGGCGTTCGCCGGCCTGGTGACCCGGCTGCGTTCGCTGCGCCAGCCGGTCGTCGCAGCGGTCAATGGCGCGGCGAGCGGTGCCGGCCTGGGTCTGGCGCTGGCCTGCGATCTGCGGATCGCCTCGAGCACGGCCCGCTTCAATGCCGCCTTCATCAAGGTCGGCATGTCGGGCTGCGACATCGGCGTGAGCTGGCTGCTGCCCCGCTGCATCGGCACCGCCCACGCATTCGAGATGCTGCTGACCGGCCGCATGGTCGAAGCCGACGAGGCGGAGCGGATCGGGCTGGTCAGCCGCGTGGTGCCCGCCGACGGTCTGCTCGACGAGGCGCGGGCGCTGGCCGCAGTGGTGGCGGGCCATGAAGCCTTCGCCGTCTGGATGACCAAGCGCGGCATGTGGGCGAACCTCGAAGCGCCCAGCCTGCAGGCCGCGCTGGAACTGGAGAACCGTACGCAGATCCTGACGCGCACGACCGGCCGTCTCGCGGAGGCGGCGCGGGCGCTGACCGGCGGCGGCGCAGGCTGAATCCATCGACCCCGGCAGACTTCATCATGGTATTGAACGAAGACCAGCGCGCACTGCAGCAGACGGCCGAGCGCTTCGCGCGCGAGCGGCTTCTTCCCGACTACCAGAAGCGGGAGAAGCTGGGAGCCCTGGACCGCGATCTGGTGCGTGAGATGGGCGAGCTGGGCCTGCTCGGCGCGGATCTTCCGGCGCAGTACGGCGGGCTCGGCGTCGACAGCGTCACCACCGGCATCCTGGCCGAAGCCCTCGCCTACGGCGACTTCAACATCAGCGCGGTGCCGGTCGGCATCTCGCTGAACGGCGCGATCCTGCACCGGCATGCCGGTCCGCAGATCAAGGAACGCTGGCTGCCGGCAATGGTGCGCGGCGAGGCCGTCATCGCCATCTGCCTGACCGAACCCCGCGGCGGCTCCGATGCCGGCAACCTGCAGCTTCGGGCCCGCCGGATCGGCGACGAGTATCTGATCGATGGCGAGAAGACCTCGATCACGTTCGCCGACCGTGCCGATGCCTACGTGGTGTTCGCCCGCACCGGCACAGCCGAACAGGGCGCCAAGGGGGTCAGCGCGTTCTTCGTTCCGGCATCGGTGCCAGGCATCCACACCAGCCGTTTCGACGATCTGGGCAGCGCGGTGATCGGCCGCGGCTCGGTCTTCTTCGACGAGGTGCGCATTCCGCTCAGTCATCGTCTGGGCGAGGAGGGCCAGGGTTTCACGCAGGTGATGCAGGGTTTCGACTACAGCCGGGCGCTGATCGGCCTGCAGTGCTGCGGCGCCGCGCAGGCGTCGCTGGATGAGACCTGGGCCTACACGAAGGAGCGGCAGGCATTCGGCCGGCCGATCGGACAGTTCCAGGGTGTCACCTTCCCGCTGGCCGAAGGCGAATCGCACATCGCGGCCGTGCGGCAGTTGTGCCTGCATACGCTCGCCCGCCGGGATGCGGGGCTGCCGCACGTCGAGCAGGCGGCGATGTGCAAATGGATGGGCCCCCGCTACGCGTTCGACGTGATCCACCAGTGCATCCTGACGCTCGGCCACTACGGCTGGAGCAAGGACACGCCGCACCAGCAGCGGATGCGCGATGTATCGGGCCTCGAGATCGGCGACGGCACGGCGGCCATCATGAAGCTGATCATCGCCCGCGAGCACATCGGGCGCGCGGCGATCCAATACTGACATCGGAGCAGCCATGTCCGAAGCAGCCCTATCCTTCCGGTCCGTCTTCAAGGCCGATCTGTTCGCCGGGCAGACCATCGTCGTCACCGGCGGCGGCAGCGGCCTGGGCCGGTGCATCGCTCACGAACTCGCGTCGCTCGGCGCGCAGGTGGTCATCGTCGGGCGCACCGACGACAAGCTGCAGGCCGTCAGGCGCGAGATCCGGGACGATGGCGGCAAGGCCGAGAGCCTGGTCTGCGACATCCGCGAAGAGTCGCAGGTGATCGCGGTGATCGACCGGGTGCTGGCCGACTTCGGACGGCTCGACGGTCTGGTCAACAATGCCGGCGGTCAGTACCGCGCGCCGATGAAGACGCTGTCGACCAGGGGCTTCGAGGCGGTGGTGCGCAACAATCTGACCGGCGGCTTCATCTTCATGCGCGAAGCGTACAACCGCTGGATGAACGAGCACGGCGGCTCGATCGTCAACATCATCGCCGACATCTGGGGCGGCTGGCCGGACTATGCTCACTCGGGCGCGGCGCGCGGCGGCATGTACACGCTGTCGCAGACGGCCGCCTGCGAATGGGCGGAATCGGGGGTCAGGGTCAACACCGTGGCGCCCGGCGGCATCGCCTCGAGCGGCTTCGACACCTATCCGCCGGAAGCCCAGGCGAAGATCTTGCAGTATCCGCCGCATGTGCCGCTGCAGCGGTACGGAACCGAATCGGAGATCTCCGCCGCGGTGGTGTTCCTGCTGTCGCCGGGCGCCGCCTACATCACCGGGACCTGCCTGCGGGTCGACGGCGGCGGGCCGAACAACCGCCCCACGACCTGGAAGCTGGCGCCCGCGCGCAACAACGCGCCGTTCAACGGCTTTCATCGCGCGGTGCTGCCCGACCTGCTGCGCGGCCCGCAGGGCTGAGTGCCGGATCGACCGATGGCGGCCGACGACGATCCCCTCCAGAACGACGCGCTCCTCCGGGCGCGCGTGACCGACTACCTGCGGGCGACGACGGGGCGGCCGGTCTCGGTCGGCCCGCTGACGCGTTTCGCGGTCGGGTTCTCCTGGAAGACCTATCGGGTCCCGGTGACGGGGCTGGACGGGCTGGTCGACTCCGGCGATCTGATCCTGCGGCTGGGCCCGGACTACGGACTGTTCGCGCCCTACAGCGCGATGCCGGAGTTCCTGGCGCTGCAATCGCTCCAACGCAGTCCGGTGCCCGCCCCCCGGGTCTACTGGGCCGGCGACGATCCGGCGCCGTTCGGCGCTCCCTTCCTGTTCTCCGAATGCATGGCGGGCGCGGCCGTCCTGCCATGGGTGCCGGCCGGCACGCCGCCGCTGGAGGAGTCGTATCGCCGTTCGGTCGGCGAGCAGTTCATCGACGCGCTGGCGGCCATCCACAGCGTGCGATGGCAGGAAGAGCCGATCGGCGCGATAGCCGACGGGATCACTCCGCAGGACGCCGCGCTGCGCAGCGTCCTGCATTGGGAACAGCGGATCGCGCGCTGGGCGATGCGCCCGTATCCGGCCGCCGAATGGGCGATCCGATGGCTGAAGGACCGCTGTCCGACCGCTCCGAGGGTGGCCATCGTGCACGGCGACTACCGCACCGGCAATTTCCTCGAGCTCGACGGGCGGATCACCGCGATCCTGGACTGGGAGCTGGTGCATCTGGGCGATCCGCACGAAGATCTCGCATGGGCGAGCCTGCCGATGTACATGGGCGGCACCCGCTACATCGGCCGGCTCTGCGAGCCGCAGTGGTTCTTCGAACGTTACGCGCAGCAGGCCGGATTCGCGGTGTCGATGTCGTCGGTCACCTACTATCGTGCGTTCTCGCTGCTGAAGCTGGCAGCGACGCACATGGCTGCGGCACGCTGCTTCGAGGAAGGCCGCTTCGACGACATGCGGATGCCGGCCATGGGCAGCCAGATAGCCACCTGCCTGAAGCAGCTCGAAAAGACCATCGAAAGCGCCCGATGAACAACTCCTTCGTCCGCCTGATCGACGGCATGTGCGCGACGTTGCGCAACGAGGTGCTGCCCCGCCTCGATGACGAGTTCGCGCGCGGCCAGGTCTTCGGGGTGATCAACCTGCTGAACACCTTCCGGGTGCGGGCGGACTGGTCCGCCGGCTTTCTGGCGCAACAGGTCAATGCCCAGTCGCAGGCGCTGAACGCCGCCGGTATCGAGCTGGCGAACGTCGCGCAGGCGCCCGCGGCGCTGCAGCGCCCCACGGTGGAGCCGGTTGGCGCGGCGGAGCTGCTGCGGCTGCGCGACGAGGGCAATCGGGCGATCGGGGAGCTGCTGGGCTGGCTGGCCGGCCATCGCGGCACGCTGCCGCCGGAGAAAGTCGCGGAGGTGGAACGATTGCTGCGCGGTGCGCTCCGCACCGAGATCGAGCTGGAGCTGAAGCATTCGCCCCGGCCGCTGTTCGCCGAGATGTCCAGCGGCAGGGAGGAGCTACCGCCGCCGGGATAGGCGCCGTTCATACGACGCTCTTACCCGCCCGCGCCCGGGAGTCGGTGTGAACAGACCCCGATCAGGCCGTCACGCGTACAGCGCTTCGATCACGTCCGCGTATTTCTCGTAGATGCTGCGCCGCTTCACCTTCATCGTCGCCGTCACCTCGCCGTCGTCGTGGTCGAGCTCCTTCACGAACAGGTGGAATCTGCGCACCTGCTGGACCTGCGGCATCGCGGCATTGGCGGCATCGATCTCCCGCTGGATCAGCAGGCGCACCTGCTCGTTGTCCACCAGGCTGCGGAAGTTCGTGAACAGCAGCCCCTGCTCGGTCGCCCACTTGCTGACGTTGTCGAAATCGATCTGGATCAGCGCCGCGACGAAGCGCCGCCGGTCGGCGACGACCACCGCCTCCTTGATGTACGGCGAGAACTTCATCGCGTTCTCGATCTCCGAGGGCGTGATGTTCTTGCCGCCCGCGGTGATCATGATGTCCTTCTTGCGATCGACGATCCGCAGCTCCGGCCCATCCGGCCCGTCCTCCCAGCGCGCGACGTCGCCGGTGTGCAGCCAGCCGTCCGCATCGATCGCCTCCCGCGTGGCCGCTTCGTTCCTGTAGTAGCCGCGGAAGACCACCTCGCCGTGGATCAGGATCTCGCCGTCGTCGGCCAGCCTGACCTGGACGCCGGCGTAGGGCATTCCGACCGTTCCGACCGGTGAGGCCTCCGAACGCTGCATCGTCGTGGCGCCCGACGCTTCGGTGAGGCCGTAAGCCTCGCGGATCGGCACGCCCAGTATCCGGAAGAAGCGCAGCATTTCAGGCGCGATCGGCGCCCCCGACGATATCGCGACCTCGCAGCGGCGCAGCCCGATGAAGTTCAGCAGCGCGCGCAGGATCAGCAGATACCAGAAACGCCAGCGCAGCCTCTCCCAGACCGTCCATCGGCTGCGCGGCTTGCCGGCATTGCTCTGCAGCGACGCCATGGCCCGCCGGTAGGTCCAGAGCCTGAGGCCGCCGGCCTCGCGCAGCTTGCTCTGGATCGACGAATGGAACTTCTCCCAGATCCGCGGCACGCCGAAGAAGATCCGCGGCGACAGTTCGCGCAGATCCTCCTGGATCGTGCGCAGGCTCTCGGCGAAGTTCACCACCGCCCCGGTCGCCACCGGGATGTGGATCGAGAACATCTGCTCGGCCACGTGGCACAGCGGCAGGTAGGACACCAGCGACGACCGGTCGTCGCAGCCGATCACCGAGTTGAGCCCCTGAGCCGCCCGCCCCAGCCCGCGCCAGGACATCATCGCCGCCTTGGGCCGACCGGTCGAACCCGACGTGAAAACCATCAGCGCGATGTCGTCCAGCGCCGGCCCGAGCAGGCTTCGGGCCGCCTGCTCGGTGTGTTCCGTCTCGAACCGTCGCCCCCGTTCGACGACCTGATCGAAGCCCAGCAGACCGGACCGGTCGTAGCGGCGCAATCCCCGCTCGTCGATGACCACGATCGCCAGCAGCGCCGGCAACCTCGCGCGGACCTCGAGCACCTTGTCGAGCTGTTCCTGGTCCTCGACCACGATCACCGGAGCGTCGGCCAGCGACAGCAGGTATTCCACCTCCGGAGCGGGCGAGGCCGGATAGACCCCGGCCGTGATGCCGCCGATCAGCGCGACCCCCATTTCGGCGAACGCCCATTCCCGGCGGTTCTCGCTGAGGATGGCCACCGTCTGCCCGGGCCGCAGGCCGAGCTGCAGCAACCCGAGTCCGAACCCTCTCGCCCGGTCGTCGTACTCGGCCCAGGTGACGGTGCGCCATATGCCGAACTCCTTCTGCCGCAGCGCCGTCGCATCGGGGCGCACGCGGGCCCAGTGGCGCAACTGCAAAGGCAGCGGCAGATCGGCCAGGTTGGGCGTCGGTGCAGCGGACCCCGGTGCAGCGGACATCGTTGCGGTGGACCTCGGCGCAGCGGACACGGGCTCGTCCATCCCGCTTCAGGACAACCAGCGCTTGCGGCGCTTGTAGTGCTTCAGGTCGCGGAAGCTGACCCGTTCACCGCCTCCGTCGCTGGCGCCGAGATAGAAGCGCTGCACGTCCGGATCGTTCAACAGCCGTCCGGTCGGCCCGTCGATGACGATGCGGCCGTTCTCCATGATGTAGGCATAGTGGGCGACACCCAGCGCCACGTGGGCGTTCTGCTCGACGACGAGGATCGCCACCTGCTGCTCGCGATTGATCCGGGCGACGATCTCGAAGATGTCGCGGACCACCAGCGGCGCCAGGCCGAGCGACGGTTCGTCCAGCAGGATCAGGCGCGGGCGGCCGACGATCGCACGGCCGATGGCCAGCATCTGCTGCTCGCCGCCCGACAGGTAGCCCGCCGTGTGCTTGCGCCGGTTCTGAAGCTGCGGGAAGTAGTGGAAGACCGCTTCGATGTCGATCTTCTGGCCGCCCCGGCCGTGCAGCGCATTGCCGGCCGCCACCAGGTTCTCCTCGACCGACAGATCGGCGAACACATGCCGGCCTTCGCGGACGTGCGCCATGCCCTGGCGGGCCAGCGCATGCGCCGGCAGGCCGGCGACATCCCGACCGAAGAAGCGGATCTGGCCGGCCGCCAGCGTGCCCTTCTCGAACGGCAGGATGCCGGAGGCCGCCTTCAGGGTCGTGCTCTTGCCCGCGCCGTTGGAGCCCAGCAGGGCCACGATGCGGCCCGCGGGCACCTCGATCGACAGGCCCCGCAGCGCCTGCACGCTGTGGTTGTAGACGACCTCGATGTTTTCGACGGCCAGCGCCGCGGCGTCGCTCATGTTCGCTCCCGAGCGCCTTCGGGCGGCCGTGCGGCGCTCATGTTGCCCCCCCAGGGCCTTCGGCCCGGCCCCCCAAGGGGGCGCGAGCGCCTTCGGGCGGCCGTGCGGCGCTCATGGTTGCCCCCCAGGGCCTCCGGGCGGCCGTGCGGCGCTCATACCGCGATCCAGTCCCCCGCCGGCTCCATCGCCTTCTTCGCCGGGTTGTAGCGGATCACCCGGCCCGCCCGCACCTCGTGTCTGCTGTAGTCGACCGGCAGACCGATCAGCCCGCCGGTGTCCCAGTTGCGGATCGACTCCAGGGCGGCCTTCATGTTCGGCAGGGTCAGCGCCTTGTTCTCCTTCAGGCATCGCCCCGCGACCTCGGCGAAGACCATCGCGGTGAACCAGGCGGAGATGTAGAACGGCGAGAGGTGGGTCGTGTTCGGGCGCGCCTTGGCCAGGTGCTGACGGATCTCGCGCAGCATCGGCACGTCCTCGTCGCCGACCGCGTACAGGCTCACGCCGGCCAGGTTCTCGCCGACCGCGGCCAGCCCGTCATAGGCCGGCTTGTCCAGGCCCCAGGCGGTGCCGAAGATCTCCACGTCCATGCCGGCCTCCTTCATCTGGCGGGCGAACTCCGGCATCGGCGCATTGATGAACCCCTGGAACACGACGATGTTGGGCCGCGCCCGGCGCAGCTTCGCGACCTCGGTCGACACGTCGACGCCGACGCCGCCGGGCTTGGTCACCACCTCGGCGACGATCGGCAGGCCCAGCCTGGCGGCGCGCGCCTTGGCCGCCGGGATTCCGTCGATGCCGAACTCCGCCTCGGTGTAGACATAGGCGATCCGCGGCTTGTCCGCGCCCTTCCAGGTCTTGGCCACGTATTCCATCAGGACTTCGTGCAACCGCCCGTAGGTGGCGCCCGGCACGAAGTGCTGCGGCGCGGTCGCCGGATCGGCCACTGCCGAGGCGAGCGAGGTCGAAGAGGTCATCACGTGGCCGGAGTCGATCGCATCGCGGGTGATCGCCTTCACGAGCGGGGTGCCGTCGCAATAGAAGAAGCTGGGCTTGTCGGCCGCCATCACCTTCTTGAAGATCGCCACCCCCTGATCGACCTTGAAGCCGCTGTCCTCCATCACGTAGCGCAGCTTGCGTCCCTGAACACCGCCTTTGCCGTTGCGCCACTCGACGTAGTCCTGCATGCCGTAGTGCATCTGCAGCCCGGCGAAGGCGAAGACGCCGGTGACCGGCTGGGCGGCGCCGATCACGATGTCGGCGCCTTGAGCGATTGCCGGGGCATGGCGCAGGATCAGCGGGCCGATCGCCGCGGCGCCCATTCCTTTCACGACGCGCCGACGAATGTTCTGGGTCATGGTCGTCTCCCTGTTCGGTGGTGGTTCGGAAGTTCAGGTTCGAAGGGTCTGCTCTGAGGGTCTGTTCTGAGGGGCTGTTCGAAGGGTCTGCTCTGAGGGTCTGTTCGAAGGGTCTGTTCCGAGGCTCAGGTCTTGAAGGGCCAGATGTGGAACACATGCCGGATCCGCCGCCAGATCGCCGTCAGGCCGTGCGGCTCGAACACCAGGAATCCGATGATCAGCAGGCCGAACACCACCTGCCCCATCGGCAGCACGATGGCGGTCAGTCCGGGGAAGGTCTGCGCGCCCAGGTTGGCCAGCAGGCGCAGCAGCTCGGGCACGAACGTCATGAACACCGCACCCAGCACGCTTCCGAGCACGCTGCCGAGGCCGCCGGTGATGACCGCCGCCAGATAGAAGATCGACAAGGTCAGCGAGAAGTACTCGGGCGTGATGGCGCCGTAGAAATAACCCAGCACGCCGCCGGCGACCCCCGCATAGAACGCGCCGACCGCGAAGGCCTGCAGCTTCGTGCGCAACAGGTTCACCCCGAGGATCTCGGCCGAGATGTCGCGATCCCTGACCGCGATGAACGCGCGGCCGACATAGGTTCGGCCCAGGTTGCGCGCCGCGATGCCCAGCGCCAGCACGATCACGTAGATCAGATAGAAGTTGTCGCGGTCGCCGGTCAGCGGGTACCCGAAGACGGTCGCCTTCGGAATCTGCGTGCCCTGGATTCCGCCGGTGACCGGCACCCACTCGCGGAACACGAAGCTGAGCAGGAAATGCGCGGCCAGGGTCGCGATCGCCAGATAGATCCCCTTGACCCTGAGGCTGGGCAGCCCCACGACGAACCCCAGCAGCGCGGCGACGATGCCGGCGATCGGCAGCGTCAGATAGAACGGCAAGCCGAGCTTGGCGAGATAGGCGACGACGTAGCAGCCCACCCCAAGGAACGCGCCGTGACTGAGCGAGATCAGCCCGGCATTGCCGGTGGTGAGGTTCAGCCCCAGTGTCGCGATCACGTGGATCCCGATGATGCAGGCCATCGCGAGCAGATACTTGCTGGCCCACAGCGGCAACGTGAACAGCAGCAGCACGAAGGCCGCCATCGCCCAGCGCCGGGTCGACGAGTTCCACAGCCGCTCCTCGGCCTGGTAGGTCTCGAAGAAGACGCCGGTTCTCACCTACAGCCTCTCGATCGCGCGGGTGCCGAAGATGCCGTAGGGCCGCACCACCAGGATCAGCAGCACGACGATGTAGGGCACGATGTCGCGCGCCTTGCCGCCGAAGTAGCCGGCCGTCAGCGACTCGACCAGGCCGATGACCAGGCTGGCGACGATCGCCCCGAGGATGCTGTCCATGCCGCCGAGGATGATCGCGGCGAACACGCCCAGCGCGGCGGCCGCGATCGCCGGCGACAGGCCCGCCGAGCTCGAGATCAGCACGCCGGCGACGGTGCCGACCGAGCCGGCCAGGATCCAGGTCAGCCGTGAGGCGAACTGGATGTTGATGCCCAGCGTGGCGGCGGTCACCGGATCGCTGGCGGTGGCCCGCAGCGCGACGCCGGTCCGGGAGTAACGGAAGAACAGCAGGAATGCGGCGATCAGCACGAAGGCGACCGCGAAGTTGCCGAGCACCGCCCCGGGGATCAGGATGTCGCCCAGGAACACCGGCGAGCGCGGGACCAGCGCCGGCGGAGAATAGGTATCGCCGCCCCAGATCGCCTCCACCCCGCCGTGCAGGATGGCGGCCATGCCGATCGTGGCCATCATCACCGACACCGCGGGTTGCCCCGACAGCGGCCGCAGCACGCTGCGTTCGACCACCATCGCCAGGATCGCCATCAGCAGCAGCGCGGTCGCGAAGGCCGCCAGCGGCCCCAGCCCGAACGAGACCGTCGCGGCGTAGTACAGATACGCGCCCACCATCATGATCTCGCCGACCGCGAAATTGACGGCGCCGGTGCCCTTGTAGACCAGCACGAAGCTGAGCGCGATCAGCGCCATCACGCCGCCGCTCAGCAGACCCAGCACGGCGTATTCGAGGAACTCGATCATTTCCTGACCGTCTCCGCGCCCAGATAGGCTTCGATGACCCTGGAATCGGCGCGCACCGCCTGCGGCGATCCCGCCGCGATCACCTCGCCGAAGTTGAGCACCACCACGTGGCTGGAGATGTCCATCACCATGCCCATGTCGTGCTCGACCAGCAGCACCGTCACCCCCCACTCCTCCTGCACGTCCAGGATGAAGCGGGCCATGTCCTCGGTCTCCTCGCGGTTCATGCCGGCCACCGGCTCATCGAGCATCAGCACCCGCGGGCGCATCGCCAGCGCGCGGGCCAGCTCGACCCGCTTCTGCAGCCCGTAGGGCAGCACGTCCACCGACTTGTGGCGGATGTGATCGATCTCCAGGAAATCGATGACCCGCCGCTCGACGTCCTCCCGTAGCTGCAGCTCTTCCCGGCGGACGCCCGGCGCGTAAGCCAGCGCCGACACGAAGCCGCCGCGCATCGTGTGATGGCCGCCGAGCTTGATGTTCTCCAGCACCGACAGACCACGGAACAGCGCGATGTTCTGGAACGTCCGCGCGAGCCCCATGCCGGGCCGTGCATGGACCGGCACACGCGTGATGTCCCGGTCGCCGAGGCGGATGGTGCCTGCCTGGGGCCGATAGAAACCCGAGATGGTGTTGAACACGCTGGTCTTGCCGGCGCCGTTGGGGCCGATCAGCGCCGTCACCTCGCCGGCCCGGGCATCGAAGGAGACATCGCGCAGCGCGCGGATGCCGCCGAACCGAAGCTGCACGCCCGCCACGGACAGGGCCAGCCCCGGCGCATCGCGCCCCTCCTCGTCCATCGCAGCGAGCCCGGCCGCGGATTCGATCATTCGACGCTGTCCCCTCTGGATCCGGAATGCCGTTCGCCGACACCTTTTTCGTGCGCTAGTGTACCATCCACTTATGCATAGTTAGCAACCTGCTACTTTCCCGCGCAACGCAATGGCGCGGAATGCCAGAGGAGACGTCACTGATGCGGGGACTCGCCGACAGGATCGGGATCGTGACCGGAGCCGGCAGCGGCATCGGCAAGGCCATCGCGCTTCGCCTGGCCGCCGAAGGCGTTCGCATCGGCGTCTTCGACATCGATGGCCGGGCAGCCGTCGTCACGGCCGAGGCCATCGGAGCGGCCGGCGGCAGGGCCGATCCGGTGACCTGCGACATCACCGATCATGCCGCGGTGGTCGGGTGCGTCGCGGACTTCGAGAAGACCGCCGGCAGAGGCACCGACATCCTGGTCAACAACGCCGGCTGGGACATGCCGATCCCGTTCCTGAAGACCGACGAAGCGTTCTGGAAGAAGGTCGTCTCGATCAACTGGTTCGGCCCGATCCACATGACGCATGCGGTGGCCCAGGGCATGCACGCGCGCAGGTCGGGGCGGATCATCAACATCGCGTCGGACGCCGGACGGGTCGGCTCGTCCGGCGAGGTGGTGTACTCGGGCTGCAAGGGCGCGACGATCGCCTTCGCCAAGGCGCTGGCCCGCGAGCTGGCGCGCAGCAACGTGACGATCAATACCGTGTGTCCGGGGCCGACCGACACGCCGGCGATGGCGGCCTTCGTCGGCACCGGCGAGCAGGGCCAGAAGATCCGCGACGCGATGGTCCGTTCGGTGCCGCTCGGACGGATCGGGCAGCCCGACGACTATCCGGGACTGGTCGCGTTCCTGGCCAGCGACGATGCCGCCTTCATCACCGGCCAGACGATCAGCGTCTCGGGCGGCCTCACGATGCACGGCTGAGCCTGCAGCGCCCTCCCCCTTCATTCGCACCGGAGACCCCATGTCCGACTACAAGGATGTCCTGTACGACGTCGGCGCCAACGCCGTTCGCATCACGATCAACCGTCCGGAGGTCTTCAACGCGTTCCGCAACCAGACGGTCGAGGAGCTGATCCTGGCCTTCCGGCGCGCCGACGAGGAACGGTCGGTCAACGCGGTGGTCTTCACCGGTGCGGGCGACAAGGCGTTCTGTACCGGCGGCGACCAGAAGGTGCACCTGTCCGAGGACGGGCTGTACGGCCCGCGCGGCCTGGTCGGCTTTCCGATCGAGGAACTGCACGGCGCGATCCGCGACTGCCGCAAGGTGGTGATCGCGCGCGTGCAGGGATTCGCCGTCGGCGGCGGCAACGTGTTCGCGACGCTCTGCGACCTGACGATCGCGTCGGAGAAAGCGACCTTCGGTCAGGTCGGGCCCAAGGTCGGATCGGTCGATCCGGGCTTCGGCACCGCCTATCTGGCGCGGGTCGTCGGGGAGAAGCGTGCGCGGGAGATGTGGTTCACCTGCAATCGGCTGTCGGCGCAGACCGCCTGCGACTGGGGCCTGGTCAACAAGGTCGTCCCGCACGACCGGCTCGACGCCGAATGCGAGACCTGGGCGGCCGGCATCAACGCGATGAGTCCCACCGCGCTGGCGATCGCCAAGCGTTCCTTCAATGCCGATTCCGAGAACATCCGCGGCATCGGCTTCGTGGGCATCGCCGCCGTCAAGGGCTACTACCAGACCGAGGAATCCAGGGAAGGAGTCCGCGCCTTCAACGAGAAGCGCAAGCCCGACTTCAAGAAGTATCTGGTCTGAGCACGAACGAAGTCACCGACGATCGGAGGAAACGGCTTGTCCGAACTGATCAACAGCGAGCTCGCGGCGGACGGCGTGCTGCTGGCGACGATCGACATGGGCGATCGCA
>DAISWF010000068.1:0-21693 GCA_036826495.1 Burkholderiaceae bacterium | reverse complement strand
CGGTCGATCAGATCGGGCTCGCGATCGCGCAGCCTGCGGCTGCGTGGCTCGATGCGGATCTGCAGCACCTTGCGTTGCGGATCGGCGCGCGCGATCAGCGGTTCGTCGGCGAGCTGCGCGGCGGGAGGATGGCCGGCCGATCGCGCGAGGATGTTGCTCGGGCCGGTGAGGCCGGTGGCCGCCGCATCCCTGCCGGGCTGGAGCGTCTCCACGCCGCGTGTCACGCCTCTGAGCGCGTCGCGATAGTAGCGGTTGCGCAGCGCCGCGCCGGCGCGGCCCCCCCAGCCGCCGGGCCAGCGCGGATCGTCGAACAAGGTCTCCGGCGGCCGCATCAGGATCTTCGAATAGATCAGCGAGCCGCCGCCGACACCGCTGGCACGCAGCACCGCGACACCGTCGTCGCCGCTGCCGAGCGTCGCGAACTCGTACAGCCCCTGCGGCCGCTCGTCGGAACGCCGACAGCGGGTCACCAGGTCCTGGATGCCGCGGTAGTCGTTGAGCGCCGTCCATTCCTGCGTCGGCTGCCCCTTGGCGATCAGGAAGTCGCGTGTCTTGACCTGCTTGTCCTGCAAGGTCTCGGTCGGCGTCGTCCACCAGGTACCGCGTTCGATCAGCAGCAGACGCAGCGGCGGCCGGCCGGCACGCTTGTCGAGCTCGAAGGCGACCTTCAACGCCGTCATCGAGCCACCGAAGCCGCTGCCGATCACGACCAGGTCATAGTGCGCGCTCGGCGCCGGCGTCGGCGCGCGAAGGGCCGCGCACGAAGCGACCAGCGGCGAGGCGATGCCCGCCAAGCCGACCTTTCCGAGAGAATCCATGAACCGCCGGCGAGTCTTCATGGCGCCTCCTGAAACGCTGCTGAGGCCGCCGGCAGGAGCCGGCGGACCGGGCTTTCAGCCGGGCATCATTGGAACACTTTCCGACGCTGGGGGATATCCTTCGTTCGGGATACGCCGTCGAGCGGCGCGTCGTTGGGGCGCGGCAAGGCTGCTATCATCGCGCGGCTCAAAAATGAAACCTCCGATGGAGTACGGCTTCCACCCGTTTCCCAAGTACCTTCAGATTCGCGATCTGATCTCGCGCTGGATGAGGGAACTGAACGTCGGCGACATGCTGCCGACCGAGGAGGCACTGTCCAACCGCTTCGGCGTCAGCCGGGTGACGATCCGGAAAGCGCTGCAAAGTCTCGAGGACGACGGCGTCATCGCCCGTCGCGCCGGCGTCGGCACCTGGCTCGCGAAGCCGGTCGAAGCGCAGCCGGATACACGATTGACCGGCCCGAGCGAGGAGTACTTCGGGATCGGCATGGCCACCGAGACGAAGCTGGTCGCCAGCAGAAAGATTCCGATGACATCCCATATCGCCTTCGCGCTGGCATCCGGCGCCGACAAGGAGGTCTATGAGATGCAGCGGGTCCGCATTCTCGACGGCGAGCCGTTTCTCCTGCTGTGCGCATACCTGCCGCTTGCCATCGGTCGCAAGCTGGCAGCCGCCAAGCCCGGCACCAGGCTGCTGGTGCCCGTCCTGCGTCGGATCTGGGATCCCGATCTGTACGAGACTCATCAGCAGATCGAGGCCACGAATGCCAGCGATCGCATCGCCGAGCTCCTCGGGGTCGAGGTCGGCGCTGCGGTTCTCAACGTGCACCGGGTGTTCGCCGATTCGACCGGAACCCCGATCCTCTACACCCACACGCATTTCCGCGCCGACCGCTACTACTACACGGTGAAGCTGCCGCAGCCGCAGCGCAAGTGACCGGCCGGCGCGGAGCCGGGCACGCTCACGTGCCGCCCGAGCCGGTCTTGCGGCCGGCCGACGGATGGAAGTACTCGGCGACCGCGGGCAGGTGATGCGTCTGACCGAGCGACGCATAGTAGGGCCCTCCCAACCGGCCGACCGGCCGCATCGTCTCGAAGTCGATACGGCCCGCTCGGAAGCAGTCTTTCCGGACGTGGAACCTGACCACTTCGCCGACGAGGAGCTGCGTGCGCAGCGCGCCGAACTCGATCAGGTCCGCCACGCGGCATTCCATGCTGACCGGCACGCCGGCGATGCGCGGAACGTTCACCCGCTCGGATGGCTCGGTGGCGATTCCCAGAGCATCGATCTCGCTGACGTCGGCGGGATATTCGGCCGACGTCTGGTGCATCGTCGCCAGGAACGCCTCGCTGACGACGTTCAGCACGAACTCGCCGCTGCGGCGCGCGTTGTGCACCGTGTCCTTCGGCGTGCCGTGCTTGCGGCCGCAGCTCACGGCGACCAGCGGCGGGACCGTCGACACGAAGGTATAGCAACTGAACGGCGCAGCATTGACGCCCGCAGGCCCGAGCGTCGTCAACCATGCGATCGGGCGCGGAACGACGCTGCCGATCAGCAGCTTGTAGACGTCCTGCTCCGGCAGCGCGGCAGGATCCAGATCGACGAAGCCGGGTTCCGACAATTGGTCGTCCTTCAGTAGTGACGGGAGGGGTCGACCAGATTGCGCAGCGGCAAGCCCTCGCTCAGCCGCTGAAAGTTCTCGAAGAACTGTTCCAGGACGTCCATTGCATAGCGCTCGACGTCGTCCGACGACACGTGCGGCGTCATGATCAGGTTCGGGGTGTCCCACGCCGGCGAATCGGCGGGCAGGGGTTCGGGGTCGAACACATCGAGTATCGCGCCGCTCAGCGTGCCGTCGCGCAGCTT
The DNA here is from genome assembly GCA_036826495.1 of Burkholderiaceae bacterium. Classification (GTDB taxonomy): domain Bacteria; phylum Pseudomonadota; class Gammaproteobacteria; order Burkholderiales; family Burkholderiaceae_E; genus DAISWF01. The sequence goes on along the minus strand of DAISWF010000068.1, from coordinate 19,008 downwards.
CTGGAACAGCGCGGGATAGTCGACCACGCCCGCCCGGGCGATGTTGAGCACTCCGCATTCGGGCTTCAGCAGGTCGAGCTCCGCACGCCCGATCAACCCCCTGGTCTGTGGAGTCAGCGGAACGGTGAGCACCAGGAAGTCCGCGCGGGGCAGGGCTGCCGCAAGCTGCTCCGGAGGGAACATCTCGTCGACGTCGGGGCACGGCCCCGCGCTGGCCCGGATGCCGAGCACGCGCATGCCCATCGCCTTGCATCTCGCCGCGGCGGCCGCGCCCATGTGTCCGACGCCGACGATCACGACGGTCTTGCCGACGACGCTCGAAACGAAGATCCGTTCCCAGCGCCGCAGCGACTTGCTCGTCGCATAGAACGGAAGACGTGCATTCAGAGCGAGCACGGCCATCGCCGCGAACTCCCCCGCCTTCGCCGCGTGCACGCCGCGACTGTTCGTCACCATGGCCCCGTCGGGCACCCAGTCGAGCGGCATCACGTGCTCGATGCCGGCCCCGGTGAAATGGATCCATGACAGCACGGGAGCCCGACGGCCGAGCTCCTTGCGATCGAAACGCCAGCCGATCAGACCGTGCGCGTCGGCGATCGCGCGCTCGAAGATGTCTCCGTCCCAGCCGAACGTCACGTCGATGCGCTCCGCGAGTGCCGGGTGCCGTGCGGCGACGACCGAGTATCGCTGCGGCGTGATATGGAACAGCGGCGGCTGCGCGGTGAGATTCTCGATGTGGAGCCGGAACCGGTCAGGCATCTGGGAACCCCCGTCTCACCGCGTCGATCCGCTTCGGCCGATCCTCCGACAGGACGTCAGTCGAGCTGGACCTTGGCATCACGAATCGCATCTCGCCAGTAGACCATCTCGGCCTTCCAGAACTTGTCCAGCTCGCCGGCGTTCATCGGAGTCGGGATCGCACCGAGCTCCTTGAGCTTGGCCATCGTGTCGGGATGATTGATGGCCTTCAGAGCCTCCGCCTCCAGGCGAGCGACGATCGGACGGGGCACGCCGGCGCGGGTGAAGATCGAGAACCAGCTCGAGTTCTTGAACTCCGCAAGGCCGGACTCGGCCATCGTCGGAATGGAGGACAGGACGCTGACGCGCTCCTCCGTGGTGACCGCGATCGCGCGGACCTGCCCGGATCGAATCGGCTCGATCGCGCCGGTGATGTTGTCGAACATCAGAATGACGCGCCCGCCGATGAGGTCGACCATCGCCGGGGCGGAACCTTTGTAGGGCACATGCGTCAGATCCAGTGCGGCCTGCTTCTTCAGCAGCTCGCCGGAAATGTGCATGGCGCCGCCGGTCCCGGAAGATCCATAGGCGAACTTGCCCGGGTTGGCCTTGACCCACGCGATCAGCTCATTGAGGTTCTTCGCCGGAATGTCCTTGTTGACGATCATCACGTTGGGGATCTTCGCGATCATCGCCACCGGCTGCACGTCCTTCACGGGATCGTAGGACAGCGGCGCCTTGCGCACGATCGGGTTCAGAACGGCCGTCGTGACGATATGGAACAGCAGCGTGTAGCCGTCCGGCTGCGCATGCGCGGCTTCAGCGGTGCCGACGTCGCCGGCAGCGCCCGGGCGATTCTCGACGACCACCGGCTTGCCGAGCCCTTCGCTCATCCTCTGCGCGACCAGCCGGGCCACGATGTCCGTCGAACCGCCCGGCGGGAAGGTCACGATGAGTCTCAGCGGCCGGTCGGGAAACTCCGCCTGCGCGAAGCAGAGCGGTCCCGCGAACAATGCAGCCGTCGCGAACGCGAGGGAAACGATTGACTTGATCATGCTGAACCTCTCGGGTGTATCGTGAATCGAGCGGCGGACCCGGACTCTCCGGGAGCCGGTCTGAGCAGCGCAGCAATATCCAGACCAACGAACGGGACCTACGTCATGCCTCTGCCACGGTCAGGCGCAGAGAAGACGTCGTCACTCCGTCGCCGGTCCGATCACGCGGTCGAGCACCCAGTTGTTGAACACGTGAACCAGGGGTTCCGCGTGCGAGAGCCGGCCGGGCTTGGACAATGGCGAAGACAGGCCGATCTGCTGCAGCGCCGATATGTCGTTGTCTTCCGGAATCGACAGATCCCAGCGCTTGTAGTAGCGCTGCACCACCTCCTCGAAATCCGGACGTGCGATGACCTCGTTCGGAAAGCACGAGCCGACGATCAGACGCGTGCGCGATGCACTGAGCGGATGCAGCTCCAGCCACCACATGCAGTCGACCGTGCAGCCGAACATCGTGCTGGGAAAGATCAGCGGGTAGTAGCTCCCTTTCGCGGCCTTGCCGGAGAGGGAAGGGATCCGCGGGAATCCGGTATCTCCCGTCAGCAGCGCGCGAGTGCCCTCGTGTTCCTTGTGAAGCGCCATCCATTGCCCGTTGGCCGGCTCCACCGTGGGAAACGAACCGCGCTGCTTGGACAGCGTCGATCGATGAACGGTGGTCACATGGTAGGCCTCCATCGCGTTCTCGACGTAGGTCTTCCAGTTGCAGGCCAGATCGTATTCCTTGAGCCGGACGCACCTCATGTCCGCGAAGTGGTACGACTCCAGCACGTCGACGATGTCGCCCAGATACTCGCGCAGGCCGACCGCCTGATCATCGAAGTTGATGAAGATGAAGCCGGCCCACTCTTCGAGCCGGACCGAGACGAGCGAATAGTCTTCCGGGCGGAAATCCACCGTTTCCTTCATCTCCGGCGCGACGACCAGCTTTCCTTGCAGATCGTAGGTCCACGAGTGATAGGGGCAACTGAATGCCCGCTTGCAGTTGCCCGAGCCCGTCAGCATCGCCGCGCCGCGATGCCGGCAGGAATTGGCGAACGCCCGCACCTTGCCGTCCTGGCCCCGCATGACGATCACCGGCACGCCCGTGAACGTCACCGTGAAATAGTCGCCCGGATTCGGGATGCGATCCGCGCGGCCGAGGAAGTTCCATTCCTTGAGGAAGATCGCATCGACCTCCCGGCGAAAGAACTCCTCCGACGTGTACGCCCATGGAGGAAGCGTCTCCGCCTCCAGATGAGGTCTGCGCACACCGGCGTAGTGGGATGGGTCGAACATCGAGGAAGGCGCAGTCCTGACAGTGAATGGCTCGGCGATCATGTTCATCCTGGTCTCCTCTTCTTCATGCTTGTTCGCAGGGCATTCGGGCCATGCCGACGAGTGTGCCGTCGTCTATTGTCTGCAAGGTAATACAAATGCTACATTTTCGTCAACGTATTCGCGTAGGAGGAGGTGGCCATGTCGGCGATCCGTCATTTGATTCCCGCCCGCAAGGGAGCTGCCCATCGCATCTCGAAGGGGCAGACCCTCAGGGTCATCAACACTCATGGTTCGCAGGTGGTCGATTTCTGGGCGTTCAACGCCGACGATCTCCACGAATGCATGTCCATGGAGCACAGCCGAGCCACGTTGGGGCACATCATTCCCAAGGTCGGGGATCGCATGCTGACCAACAAGCGCCGGCCGATCCTGACGATCACGGCCGACACCTCACCCGGGATTCACGACACCTTGATCGCGTCCTGCGATATCTACCGGTACCAGCAGCTTGGACACGAAGGTCATCACGACAACTGCACCGACAACCTGGGGAACGCGCTGAAGGCCCTGGGTCTGCAGCGCGTCGTGCACCCCTGTCCGTTCAATCTGTTCATGAACATCCCGGTTCGCGACGGCGTCGACATCTCGTTCGATCCGCCCGTTTCCCGGCCGGGAGACGCCATCTCTTTCCGGGCGGAGATGGACGCGATCGTCGCCTTCTCGGCCTGCCCGCAGGATCTGCTGCCGGTCAACGGGAAGGACTGCGTGATTCACGACGCGCACTACGAGATCGAGTAGCGGCTCTTCAGCCTGGCATCGAAGGCGCTCCGCTCCCGCCCTTCGATTCGATCCACTGCGAAGCTCGTTCCAGGAGCGCGAGCGCATGCTTGTGAAGCCGATCGCCGGCTGCCGGGGTCGCCTTGCCCGCGCAGGCTCTCGCATGAGTGCCTTCGAGAATGAGCGCAAGCTTGTAGCAGGCCAGAACGGAATACCATCGGATGTCGGACAGGTCACGGCCCGAGCGATGCTCGTACCGTTCGATCAGCTCTTCGGCGGTTGCGAATCCTTCCCAGGGATCGACGCGGAACTCGACAGTGCTGCGGCCTCGCTCATCTGGCCAGGTGGCGAGCAGCCAGCCGAGATCGAGCAGCGGGTCGCCGATCGTGCAGAGCTCCCAGTCGACGAGGGCAGCCACCTCGCCGCAATCGTGGCGGAACATCACGTTCGCCAGATGGAAGTCACCGTGGATGATGCCGGGCACGAACGCGACCGGGCGTTCGGCTTCGAGCCAGCGGCCGATCGCGTCCACGCCGGGCAGCCCTGCCGGACCCGCCCAGCCTCGATATTCGCGATAGCTTTCGAGCAGCGTCCGCCAGCGTTGGACCTGTCGCTCCAGGTACCCTTCGATCCGGCCCAGATCGCCCAGTCCGCGCGCGGCGTAGTCCACGGAACCGAGCGCGACGATCGCATCGACCATCGCGATGCCCATCCGGTGGCGGATGGCCGGGTCGAGACGATGGAGGTCGGGCAGGCTGGTGGTCGCGTTGAAGCCGTCGACCGGTGCCATCAGGGCACAGGAGTTTCCGGCCGATCGGGTGCGAGTGGTGTTGCCGTTTCCGGCAGGAGGTGCCAGCGACACGATCACCCGCCTGGTCACTTCCCGGTTGGCCGTTCGCTGGAAGCAACCAGTCGTGGTCGAGAACAAGGCCGGGGCCAGCGGCGTAGTGGGCAGCGAGTTCGTGGCCCGCGCACGGGCGGATGGCTACACGCTGCTGGTCACGACCGGTTCGCACACATCGAACCCGGTAACGCTCAAGAGCCTGCCCTACGACACCGAGCGTGATTTCGTGCCGATCACGATATTGGCCGATACACCGTTTGCACTGGTGGGATCGACCTCGGCAGGATTCGATACGGCCGAGAAGTTTCTCGCGGCGGCGCGCGCCAAACCGGGCCAGTTCGCATTCGGTTCGAGCGAAAATACTTCCCGTCTGGTTGGGGAATTGTTTCGCCCGCGCGCCGATCTGCAACTCCGGGCGGTGCCCTACAAGGGGGCCGCGCCGATGCTCCAGGATTTGGCCGGCGGACACATTCCGGTCGGCTTCACGACACCGCTGTCGGCGATTTCACTTCACCGCGCCGGATCGGCAAAGATCCTCGCCATCACCAGTGACCGCCGTCTGACCGTCCTGCCCGAGGTGCCGACGATGCAGGAGGTCGGTGTCTCCGGCGTGACCTACCGCATCTGGTTCTCCCTGTTCGGCCCCGCCGGCCTGCCGCCGGCCCTGGCCAGCAAGATCCGCGAGGACGTCGTGGCGGTGTTGGCCGAACCGGAGGTCGTGGCCAGGATCCGCGAGCTTGCCGGGGAGCCCGGCGGCGAGGCGCCGGACGCGCTCGCTGGCCGCATCCGGCGCGAGCTGGCCACCTGGCGTGAGACCGCCCGGGTCGCCGGGATCGAACCGGAATAGGAGAGAGGCGAGATGACCAACCGAAAGGCTCTGGTGGTCGGCGGTACGGGCCCGACCGGGCCGCTCATCGTCAACGGCCTGCTCGCCAGGGGCTATGACGTGGCGATCTTTCATCGGGGCACGCACGAGAGCGATGAGATCCCGCCGAGCGTCGAGCACATTCATGGGGATCCGCACTTTCGGGAGACCATCGAGCAGGCGCTGTCCGGGCGTGCGTTCGACCTGGTGATCGCAACCTACGGCCGGATCCGGCTGCTGGCGGAAGTGCTGGTCGGTCGGGTCAACCGGTTCATCGCGGTCGGCGGGGCGGCGGTCTATCGAGGTTTCAAGGAGCCGGATCGGCTGTTTCCCGCAGGGCTTCCAGTCCCCACGACCGAGAGTGCCCAGCGGGTGGTCGACGAAGACGAACTGCGCTTTGCCCGGCTCCTCACCGAAACCGAGGAAGCCGTGTTTCGCGCTCACCCATCGGCCACCATGTTCCGTTACCCCTACGTCTACGGCCCCCATCAGTTGATACCGCGGGAATGGTGCGTGATGCGGCGTATTCTGGACGGGCGACGCGAGATCCTGCTGCCGGATGGTGGCTTGACTCTGGCTGCGGCGGGCTATGTGGAGAACCTGGCGCATGCGGTGATGCTCTCCGTGGACAAACCACAGGTCAGCGGTGGGCGAGCCTACAACTGCGGCGACGAGACCACCTTGACTCTGCGTCAGATGGTGGAAGTCATCGCCGGCGCGATGGGGGCTCAGGTTCGCATCGTCAACGTCCCCAATGAAGTTGCCTGGTCCACGCGCCCTTACGTGCTGCATCTGCATACCCACCACTGGCTGATGGACCTGGGCAAGATCAAGGCCGATCTGGGATACCGGGACGTGGTCCCCGTTCGAGAAGCCCTGGCCCGCACCGTGCGCTGGTATCTGGAGAATCCTCCCGCTCGCGGCGGAGAGATCGAACAGCGTCTGGCCGACGCTTTCGACTATGCCGAGGAGGACCGGATCATCCGCGGAGTGGATGCGGCGGTCAGTCGGCTGCGCGAGGGCGCGCCGCCCGATCTGCTTCGCCCTCATGCGTATGCCCATCCCAAGGCCCCCGGCGCGCGGGATCACCGGGCCCGCTGATCCGAGCAACATGAAACAGGCACGCAACTTGGACGCAACGACGAAAAAGCGGCAGCCCTTGCCGTTCGAGGGCCTGCAGGTACTGGACATCAGCCAGGGGGCGGCGGGCCCGTACTGCGCGCATATGCTTTGGCAGCAGGGGGCCCAGGTCACCAAGGTCGAACCGCCAGCCGGGGACTGGTCGCGCGGCGTCGGCGTGCTGCGCGATGGAATCAGTTCGCTCACGATCGCGATGAATGGCGGCAAGCAGGGGCTGTGTGTGGATGCGAGCACGCCCGCCGGACAGCAGATCGTCCGATCCCTGGCCGAACGCGCGGACGTGATCGTCGAGAACTTTCGACCAGGGGTGGCCGCACGACTCGGCCTGGATCCCAAGGAATGGTGCGAACGGCGGCCCGAGCTGATCTTCGTCTCGATATCGGGATACGGTACGGGCGGACCCTACGCGGGTGCGCCGGCTACCGACTCGGTCGTTCAGGCCGACGCCGGGCTGATGTTCTGCAATCGCGGCGATGACGCGACGCCGCGCAAGATCGGCGTGTTCCTGGCGGACATCAACGCCGGCCTGTACTCCGCGCAGGCGGTCGGCGCCGCGCTCTATCGTCGACGGGCGACCGGTCGGGGCGAACACATCGAGATCAACCTGTTCGATACCTGCGCAGCCACGTTGATCTGCAACTACGCGGAGCATGGCCTGGAACCGGAGCGTGAAGCCAGGCCGGTGACCCCTCTGACCGCGCCGAACGCCACGTTTCGGACCCGCGACGGCGCTATCAACCTGGTGACGATGAACGACGAGCAGTTCGAACGCCTGTGCGATGCCTTGGGCCGTCCTGGCTGGAAAGCGGACGAGCGTTTCCAGGGGATGCGCAATCGGGTACGGAACGTCAGCGCATTGAACGTGCTGATCGCCGAGGTCGTGAAGGAGGAGGGTACGGACCACTGGTCACGGCGGTTCACAAAGAACGACGTGCTGCATGCACCGGTCAGGTCCTACTCCGAATGCATCGATCATCCTCAGGCGAAGCACCTGAACACGTTCGAACGCATCGAACAGCCAGGATTGGGCGAACTTTCGCTGCCCGGCAGCCCTGTCCGCTCGATGCGGCGCGGTGTGCAGCCGGCCCCCTACATCGGGCAGGATTCTCTGACGGTCTTGCAGCAGGCCGGTTTCAGCTCCGAGCAGATCGACCGCTGGATCCGAGACGGCGTCGTCGTTCAACATCCGCGGACTCTCACATCTTCGAAAGCATGAAAGACAATCACTCCGCACTGGCAGGCATCCGCGTCCTGGACCTGGCGCATTTCACCCCCGGCCCGATGTGCGCGCAGATTCTCGGGGACCTGCGCGCCGAGGTGATCAAGATCGAACGCCCGGGTGGCAACGACGACCGGCAGGCCCCGCCGCTGGTAGACGGATTCGGGGTGTACTACGCGCTGAACAACCGCGACAAGAAGACCGTCACGCTGAATCTGAAAACGGCCGATGGTCAGAATCTGCTGCGCGAACTGGTGCTGAAAAGCGATGTCCTGATCGAGAACTTCCGACCGGGCTTTCTGGCGAGCCACGGTCTGGACTATCGGTCGCTGAGCCAACTGAACCCTCGCCTCATCATGGTGTCGGTCACCGGTTATGGTCAGACCGGGCCCTATTCTCAAAGGGGCGGCTTCGACATGGTGGCCCAGGCGGTGGGTGGGATCATGGCGCTGAACGGCGAGCCTGACGGTCCGCCGCTGAAGACGGGCACCTCCACAGCGGCTGTCGTCGCCGGGCTCAACGCCGCGGTCGGTGTGCTGGCAGCCCTGCAGTACCGCCAGCGGACAGGCGATGGACAATGGCTCGACATCGCGCTTCTGGACAACGCGGTCGCGCAGATCGAAGCCGACGTGCCGTACTTCGGATTGACGGGGAAGAAGCTGCCTCGAGTGGGTAATCGGCGGCTCTACAGCGCACCGGCCAACGCCTTCAAGGCCGCCGACGGCTACGTCTACATCGCGCCCGGCGTGGATTCGATCTGGCGGCGCCTTTGCACCGCGATCGGACGTCCCGAGATGGGGGAACATCCGGACTTCTCCACCAACGAGAAGCGCCTGGCCCGACTCGAACAGACCGAGCGATTGGTCCAGGATTGGATCGCCGACAAGCAGGTCCAGGATGTGGTCGAGCTCATGGAAGCGGCCGAAGTGCCTTGCGGCGCGGTCAACGACGTCGATGAGGTGATGAAGGATCCGCAGGTTCTGGCCCGCGACATGATCGTGTCGGCGCGACATCCGAGGGTCGGAAGCTTCCCGGTACCCGGGCAGCCGCTCAAGCTGAGCAAGTCTCCGGCGGTGCCGGGTACGGAGGTGCTGGACCCCGGGCGTCACAACGAAGCGGTTCTCCGCGACCTTCTGGGCCACACGCAAGAAGAGATTTCGGCCTGGCGGGCATCGGGGGTCGTATGAGCGAGTGGCGTCTTGCCGACCTGCCATTCTTCGATGCCAGGCATCGAGAGGTCGCCGATCGTCTGAAGGAGTGGGTCTGCCCGGTCGATCCGCTGCGGGAGTCGGAAGACCTTCGAACGGACAGCCGGGCCATCGCTCTGTCGCTGGCCAGGCATGGTCTGCTGGACCTGGTGATGCCACAGGCCGACAGCGGCCGCGCGGATCTGCGATCGATCTGCATCGCGCGGGAATCCCTGGCCTATCGTCATGTGTTGAGCGACACGATCTTCGCGATGCAGGGGATCGGCAGCGCGCCGATCTGGATGCACGGCTCTGCGGCCCAGCGCGAACGTTATCTGGAGCCCATTCGAGCCGGACGCGCGATTGCGGCGTTTGCGCTGTCCGAGCCTGGCACCGGATCGGATGTGTCGTCGATGGCGACGGCGGCCAAACGGCGGGGAGATCACTACGTTCTCAATGGAGAGAAGGCCTGGATCTCGAACGCCGGCATCGCCGACCACTACGTGGTGGTCGCCCGTACGGGTGAGGGGCCAGGGTCTCGCGGTCTGTCGGCTTTCATGATCGACGCGGGAACACCGGGACTGACGGTTGGGCAGCCCATCGAACTGGTGGCCCCCCATCCGCTGGCCAATCTCACGTTCAAGGACTGCGCGATACCGGCTTCGCAAATGCTCGGCGAGCCGGGTCAGGGCTTCAAGGTGGCCATGGCCACGTTCGACATCTTCCGCGCCTCGGTCGGTGCCGCCGGCGTTGGCATCGCGCGCCGCGCGATCTCGGAAACGCTGCAACGGGTCACTGCGCGGCGGCTGTTCGGTCGCCTGATGAGCGAAATCGAAGGTGTCCAGACCAAGCTCGCCGATATGTCGGTCGACATCGAGCTGGCTTCCTTGGCCGTCTACCAAGCCGCCTGGCTCCATGATGAACGAAGGATCCGAATCTCCCGCGAATCGGCCATCGCCAAACTGGTCGGGTCCGAAGCGGCGTTTCGGGTCGTGGACAACGCGGTGCAGCTATGGGGCGGGATGGGCGTGCAGCGGGGCACGGTCATCGAGCAGCTCTACCGCGAGGTCAGGCCGATGCGCATCTACGAGGGTGCCAGCGAGATCCAGAAGATCGTGATCGCGCGTAGTCTGCTCGCGACCAAGGGAGGCTCTCCGGCTTCGCCGCGGACGTAGACCGGGCAGTTTCGAGGCGGAGATCGTCCGGGGAGGGCGAGGGTGGGGCGCTCGCCGCCCGCGGCGCCACGACGTCACGTCAGCACGGTGTGCGCCTTGGCGCCCAGCAGGGTCCGGAAGTCTCGGTCGAAGGTGACAAGATGCTCGTCCAGATGTTCCACGCATGCGGCAATCCACGCATCAGGAATCTTGTTTCCGGTCAGTGAGCGTTCCCGCAGCTTTTCCCGCAGCAGCGGCCACTCCGCGCCACACGGCGCCAGTTCGATACCGGGGGTCGCCAGCAGCGATTGCGCGAAGCTCAGCGCGTCCTCGATTGAATCGGGCTCGGCAAAGATTCTCGAATTCGTCACGAGGCGCAGAAAGCCGATGATCACCATCGGCAACACACGCAGAGAGTCCTGACCGGCTGCGCAGGCCAGACGAGCCTGGGCTAGCCAGTTGCGCGCTGCGCCATGGTGAGGGTGGTCCGACCGGAACGCAGCGACAAGTACGTTCACATCCGGTGTCACTCGCTGTCTGCCGCATTCAAGAGCGACTCGTTGCTCAACGGGTCGATGCCAGGCAGCAGGCCGCCGCTTCTTGAAGAAACGGGCAATTCGTCCAATCGGCGCCTGGCTCGTACCGCGCCCCGCAGTCGCAACGACAGCCCTTCCTCGACGATCCGCGTCAAGGTCGTGCGCTCGTGTGCGGCTCGGGCTTTTGCCTCCGCCAGCAAGTCGTCCCGCAGATTGAGCGTCGTCTTCATGCGGCACATGATACAGAAATATGGGTGCCAGACATTCGCGATTCCGTATCTCGGCGTTGAGACGGCCCACGTCGCACAGTGGAGCTGTAGCCGCCGGGCGTGGGGCCGACAGTCGGAGGGCAGCGGGGCGGTCAGGCGCTGCCAGAACCGCCGCAGGATGCGTCGAAGTGATTTGACATAATACACATTATGCGCAATAAACCATAGAGCGCGCCAGAGGCGCGCCCATCCCGATCAGCCCTTGTCGCTCTCCGGCCCCCGCACCAGCAGCACCGGCACCTTGGCGAGCGAGGCCACGGTGGCTGCATCGCTGCCGAGGATCAGCCGGCGCACGCCGCGGCGGCCGTGGGTGCCCATGACGATCAGGTCGGCGTTGAAGGCCTGGGCCTGTTCGACGATCGCGTGGCCGACGGTGCCGGCGACGGTGTCGACCATGCCGGAGCTGACCTTCAGGCCCGCGCCGGTGATCTTGGCCTCGTAGCGGGCCAGCAGCGCGCGGCCGGCTTCGTGCAGCGAGTTCAGCGTCGCATCGGCCATCACCATGCCGTCGCTCGATGCATACATGAAGCTGTGCAGATCGATCACGTGAACGAGGTGCAGATCGGCGCCGCCCGCCTTGGCCAGCGCCATCGCCTCGTCCAGGCCGCGATTGGAGGTTGCACTGCCGTCGACCGGTACCAGAATCCGTTTGTACATTCGTCGTCTCCCTTGAACGTGTGCGGGACCCGTCGCCGCAACTGAAACCGCAATTGAAACATTTTGCTGAACGGGTCGTGATGACCGGTTGACGGGCATCAACCGTCATCGTAATCCGCGATAATCGCCGGTCGCCAGAGTTCTTTTTCATCGATGCCGGATCGTTCTCGTCTGCCGCTTTCGTTGGCCATCACCGTGACCCTGGTCGCATGGCTGACCGTCGGCCTGTTCGGCCGGGAGCCGTGGAAGGCCGACGAGGGTTACAGCTTCGGTCTGGTGCTCAGTGCGGTCGAGCACGGGCAATGGCTGGTGCCGACGTTGGCCGGCGAGCCTTTTCTCGAGAAGCCGCCGCTGGTGTTCTGGCTGGCCGCCGGCCTGGTCCATCTGCTGCAGGGCTGGCTGCCGATGCACGTGGCGGCGCGCGGGGCGAACGTGCTGCTGCTGCTGGCGACCTTCGGGCTGTTGGCCGCCTGTGCGGTTCCGCTGCTGGGCCGCACACGTGCCCTGCTCGCGCTGGTGCTGCTGGCCGGGTCGCCGGCGGTGTTCATCGCCAGCCGTTATCTGACCGCCGACATCGGATTGCTGCCGGCGGCGGCGGGCGTGTGTCTGGCGTTCGGCCGGCTCTATTACGGCCGGCGTGACGCCGGGCTGATCCTCGGGCTGTCGTGTGCGGCAGGGCTGCTGTCGAAGGGGCTGATCCTCCCGTTCGCGGCGGCCGGCGCTTGGCTGTTGCTGCCGCTGACGCGCAGGGTGGATCGTGGCTGGCTGCTGATGCAGCACGGGCTGGTGGCGTTGGCGGTGTTCCTGCTGGTCGGTGGGGCTTGGCCGTGGCTGCTCTATGAGCGCTCGCCCGAGCTCTTCCAGGTCTGGTTCTGGGACAACAACTTCGGGCGCTTCGTCGGCGACAACGCGCTGGGGCCGTCGAACTCGCGGCTGGCCACGCTGGGGGCGCTGGCCGGTTTTCTGTTGCCGGCCTGGCCGATGGCGGCCTGGTACGCCTGGCGTTACGGTCGCAAGCTGCGCGAGTCGGCGCTGTGGGGGCCGGCGCTGTTCGCGCTGGTGTGGATCGCGGCGCTGTTCGTGTCGTCCACCGCCCGGATCATCTACTCGCTGCCGGTGCTGGTTCCGCTGGCACTGCTCGGTGCGGCGGCCCTGCCCGAACGGGTCGGTACCGACCGGATCTGGAGCATCCGCGCGATGTGGCTGTTCGCCGGTGCGCTGGCGCTGTCGGCGGTGGTCGCGAAGCTGGTGATCATGCAGACGCGGCCTGCATCGGTGCACGCCAATGGGCCGCTGCTGTGGCCGCTGTTGGCGCTGGGGGCGCTGGCAGGGCTCGCCTGGGCATGGGCCTGGCTCGCCGGCGCGCGCCCTCGCCCGCTGGTCGGCTGGGCGGTCGGCATGACGCTGGCCGCGACGTTCGCGCTGGCGCTGTTCCTGCCGGCGATCGATGCCGGCACCGGCTTCAAGAACGTGTTCCAGTCGCTCGCGCGCGGTCTGCCGGCCGCGCATGGGTGCGTCGCCAGCCTGGCGCTGGGCGAATCGGAGCGGGCGATGCTCGAGTACTACGCGGGGCTGCGCACCGTGCGGGTCGAGAACGGCAAGGCCGCCGCTGCCCGGTGCCATTTCCTCGTCGAACAGCAGCGGCGCAACGAACACGAGGGATTCGGCTGCATCGCGGCCACGCAGCTATGGGCCGGCAGTCGGGGCTCCGACCCGCAGGAGGTGTTCCGGTTGTGCGAACGGCCCGACCCGGTGTCGGCGGCCACACGGCAGTGACGCCCCCTTCGGAGCTCGTGCGCGGGAACTCCGTTGCTGCGCCGGGGTCGGTGGGTCGATGGCCGCAGGCCCGGTTCGCCGCCAGCGGATTCGCCGGATCGAAGGTTCAGTTCGTTGCCGGCGGATTTGCCAGCTTCGGCGCCTTGATCGTGCCGTACTTCGCCTCGAACTCGGCTGCGCGGGTACGCACCCAGCCGGCCAGCTCGGGCTCCTCGGCACGGGCCAGATAGTCGGCCGCCGACAGCCCCGCCTCGTTGCGCTGGGTGGGATCGGCGCCCTGCTCGATCAGGTACCTGACGATCGCGGTGTGACGGTGGCGCGCGGCCATCATCAGCGGCGTCGTGCGGTTCGGCGATTGGGCGTCGATGAAGGCGCTGCGGTCGATCAGCAGCTTGACGACTTCGAAATGCCCGGCGGTGCAGGCGGAGTGCAGCCGCGGCCAGCCGGGCTTGTTGACGTCGGCCTTCTTGGCCAGCAGCAGCTTCACCACCTCCAGGTCGCCCAGCAGCGCCGCCTGCATCAGCGCGGTCTCGTCCTTGCCGTTGGTGATGTCGACGTTGGTCTCGGGCGATTCCAGCAGCGCCTTCAGCGCATGCTGCGAGCGGGCGGCGGCGGCCACCACCAGCGCCGGGCCGCGCTGCGGATCGATCTGGTTGGGATCGGCGCCGCGCAGCAGCAGCCGGCGGATGTCGCTGGCGGAATCGCGCAGCACCGCGGTGAAGAACGCTTCACTGACCTCGGCCGCCTGAGCGCCGGACAGCACCACGCTGACCAGCGCGCCGGCGATTCGCAGGGTTCGGGTCCGGTCAGACATCGTGGCGCTCCGTCGCGGCGCGAAACAGGTTGAAGAAGTTGCGGGTCGTCAGCTCGCCGATCCGTTCGGGTGTCGTGCCTCGCACCGCGGCCAGCCCTTCGGCCACGTGACGCACGAATGCCGGCTCGTTGGTCTTGCCGCGGAACGGCACCGGTGCGAGGTAGGGCGAATCGGTTTCGATCAGCAGCCGGTCGTCGGGCACCCGGGCCGCCACCTCGCGCAGCGCCGCGGCGCTCTTGAAGGTGACGATACCGGAAAAGGAGATGTGGAACCCCTGGTCCAGCGCGGCGCGGGCGGTGTCCCAGTCCTCGGTGAAGCAGTGCCGCGCGGGTATGGATGATCAGCGGCTTGCGGCAGGCGCGGGCGGCACGGGTGTGGACCCTGAAACGCTCGCGCTGCCAGTGCAGGTCGCCCTCGAGCCGGTAGTAGTCGAGCCCGGTCTCGCCGATCGCGACGATCGCCGGGTCATCGGCCAGCGCGATCAGCCGGTCGACCGAGGGTTCTTCGACGTCCGGATAGTCGGGATGCACGCCGACCGATGCGAACAGCCGCGGGTCGCGCCGGGCGATCGCCAGCACCGCCGGGAAATCGGTCAGGTCGACCGCGACGCATAGCGCGTGGCTGACGCGATTTGCCGCCATCCTGTCGAGAACGGCGTCCAATTGTCCCGACAATTCGGGGAAATCGAGGTGGCAATGGGAATCTACGAACATCGTCGGCATTGTATGCCGTCCGCTCGCGCGACATCGGAAAGTCCAGCCTCGGGGACGAGATGTGTGGCGGGGCCGGAACCGGTCCGCGCGGGCTGGCGGGGCTCGAACGCGTAGCGCGAACGGGCCCTAGGTTACGCGCATCCTCACTAGAGCGTATGCGTCGGCCGGGCCGCCTTCAGCGCCCCGCCGATCAGGTTCTCGATCCGCGCACGGGCTTCCTCGCCGGCCTCGTTGGCGGCGAACTGGATTCCTATGCCCTGCCCTCGTCCCGGCGTGCCGGCCGGCGTGATCCAGACGATTCGGCCGGGGATCGGCAGCTTGTTCGGATCGTCCATCAGCGTGACCAGCGCATAGATCTCGTCGCCGAGCTTGGCCGGCCGGGTCGTCGGCACGAACAGCCCGCCGCCTTTGACGAAGGGCATGTAGGCGGCGTAGAGCGCCGCCTTCTCGCGGATCGACAGCGACAGCACGCTGGGCCGCGGCCCGCTGCTGACGCCAGGTGAGTCCAGCGGACCCGACGCCATCGATGCCCCGCCCGACCCTGCCGTACCGCCACCGGACGGGCCTGCGCCCGAACCGCCGCCCGAGCCGCCCGGCTGCCCGATGCCGCCGCCCCCCGTCGCCGGGCCGGTCGCCGCGAAGCCAGAGCCCGAGCTCCCATGACCGCCGGCTGCCATCATCGTGGTCGGCGCCGCGAAGCCCGTGTTCGGGTGAGTGCCTGTGGTGCTTACCGAGGGATCCATCAAGCCTGGTCGTCCTGGACGAAGATCGCCGAATACCGGAACAGAGTCTGCTCGCAGAACAGCCTGGCGTTCATCGGATGAGCAGCCAATTGCGCCTGCTGATCGAGCCACCGGGCAAAACCGCCGAGCCGTTCCGCCGTGGTGCGGGCAGCCAGCGCGCGCAGTCGCGGCTCCTGTGCAAGGAAACGCCGCGGGCCGTGCCGGGCCAGCAACCTGCCGAGATCACCGGTCCAGCCCTGCAGCGTTCGCAGCCACAGCGCCGGCGCGAGATTGGCCAGCGAATCGGCAGCGGTCACGGCGCCAGTGTCGGGCAGCCGCGCCAGCGTCTCCACGATCAGCCGATGGACGGCCGCCTGATCGGCCCCGGCGAGCCGCGCCGCCTGCAGCGGCTCCAGGCGCTGCGGGAGTCTGCTCAACTGACCGCCCCTGCATCGCCCCCCATAAATGTGCAGAATGCCGCGGTTGGCCGCCAGGACCGCCGCCGCCTCGGCCGGCGGCAGTCCGCTGACCTCGGCGAGCCAGCGTATCGCCTCGGCCGTATCGGGCGCATCGACGGCCCGCTGCTGGCAGCGCGACCGGATCGTCGCAGGCAGCGCCTGCGGCCGGCCGGTCACCAGCACGAACAGCACCGATGGCTGCGGCTCCTCGAGCGACTTCAGCAGCGCATTGGCGGCAATGGTGTTCAGCGCATCGGCCGGATCCAGCAGCACCACGCGACGGCCGCCGCGATGGCCGCCGACCGACAGGAAGTCGCCCAGCGCCCGGATCTGGTCGATCTTGATCTCCTTGCTCGGCTTGCGGGCCTTGCCGGCCCTGTCCGGTTTTTCGGCACCTCTCTCCGAACCGTCGTCAGCCCCTTCGTCGGCCAATGTGACGATCCGCAGATCGGGGTGGCTGCCCTGCCGCGTCCATTGGCAGGCCGCGCAGTGGCCGCAGGCCCGGCCGCCGGCTGCCGGGCTCTCGCACAGCAGCGCGGTGGCGAGCTGGCGGGCCAGCATCGATTTGCCGATGCCCGGCCGGCCGGTCAGCAGCAGCGCATGCGGCAGCCTGTCCTGGCCGGCCAGCAGCCGATCGAGCGTCGGTCGAATCCACGGAATATCCGTATATTCAGTGTCTTGGGACATTTGTGTGATAAATCACATGAAGTTCGGTTGACTGCCGGGTCATTGACCGTCGGCCGATCTTGGCGACCCGCCGCGATCGTCAGCGGCGCGTGATCTGATACTTCTGGACCGCCCGGTTATGGGCGGCCAGATCGTCCGAGAATTCGCTGGTGCCGTCGCCGCGGGCGACGAAATACAGCGCCGGTATCGCCGCGGGGCGGGTCGCGGCGATCAGCGACGACTTGCCGGGCAACGCGATCGGCGTCGGCGGCAGCCCCGTCCGGGTATAGGTGTTGTAGGGCGTGGCGGTCTGCAGATCGCGCTTGCGCAGGTTGCCGTCGAAACGCTCGCCCATGCCGTAGATCGTCGTCGGGTCGCTCTGCAGCAGCATGCCGCGGCGCAGCCGGTTGACGAACACCGCCGCCACCTTGTCGCGATCGCTCTCGCGGCCGGTTTCCTTCTCGACGATCGAGGCCATCACCAGCACCTGGTAGGCGTTGTCGTACGGCAGGCCGGCGGCGCGGCCGGCCCAGGCTTCGTCGAGCAGCCGCTTCAGTTGCCGGTAGGCCTGCCGGTACACCTCGGTGTCGCTGCTGCCGGGCGAGAAGTAATAGGTGCTCGGAAAGAACAGCCCCTCGGCGGCGGTTTCGGTCGCGCCTATCCGCTCGAGGATCTGGCGCTCGGTCAGCGCGGCGGTGTCGTGCTGCAGGTCGGGATGCTGGTCGATCGCCGCCCGCATCTGCCTGAACGTCCAGCCCTCGGTGAAGCGGATGTCCTTCAGCAGCACGTCGCCGCGCACCATCTGGTCCAGCAGCTCGCGCAGGGTCAGCGGTGCGCTGAACTGGTAGACGCCCGACTTGATCCGGTCGCCGTCGCCGCGCAGCCGCGTGACGATCGAGAAGAACCAGGCCGGCACGCCGACGCCACGGCGCTCGAGCTCCTGTCCGATCGTGCGGGCGCTGGCACCGCGCGCCACCTGCATGCGGGTCGGCGATTCCGCCAGCGGCAGCGGCGCCGAGTCGTAGCGGTACCAGCCCCAGCCGGCCATCCCCGCGGCGGCCGCCGCGATCACCCCGAAGGCGATCAGCAGCGAGCGCCGTATTGACCCTTTCGAACGCACGTATCTCACCGTCGTATGATACTTTGGCTGAACCACCCGCCCGCTGGCTGGCGCGGGTGACCCGACCCGCGCACATGTCCACGCTCGCCGACGCCGAACCCTTCGCTCCCCTGCCGGCCGATGCCCGGCGCGATGCCGACGACCCCCATGGCCCGCAGATCGTGATGCCGCTGCCGGCGGCCACGGCGCTGGCAGGCGGCGCATGGTGCCCGCTGCCCGACTATGGGCTGCTGTCGGTCGGCGGCGCCGACCGCGCGGCCTTCCTGCAAGCCCAGTTGACCAATGATGTCGAGGCGATGGACGCCGGCGGCGCCCGCTGGAACGGCTACTGCAGCCCCAAGGGCCGGCTGATGTCGGTGTTCCTGTGCTGGCGCGACGCCGAGGCGATCCTGCTGACGGTGAGTCGTGCGCAGGCCGAGTCCTTGCGCAAGCGGCTCGCGATGTTCGTGCTGCGCAGCAAGGCGGTGATCGCCGATCGCTCCGCCGGGCGGCTGGCGGTCGGGCTGCTGGCCGCCGATCCGTCGCCGACCCTGGCGGCCCTGGGGCTGGATCTGCCGGCTGCGCCGATGTCGGTGGCCCATGCGGGCGGGCTGACCGCGGTCCGGCTCGCGCCGGTGCCTGCCGATGACGGGACGGCGCTCGAACGGGTGATGCTGTGGGCCGAGGCGGCGCCGGCGGGATGCCTGCCGCCTGCCATCGCAACGGTGCTGGCGAACCTGACTCCGGCCCCGACCGCCGCCTGGCGCTGGGCGGAGATCCGCAGCGCGGTGCCGCGGGTGTTCCCGGCGACCGTCGAGCATTTCGTGCCGCAGATGGTGAATCTGGAGCTGGTCGGCGGCGTCAGCTTCACGAAGGGCTGCTATCCCGGCCAGGAGGTGGTGGCGCGCAGTCAGTATCTGGGCAAGATGAAGCGGCGGATGTTCGTCGGCCACGGTGACGTGGCGCTGGCGCCGGGCACCGATGTGGTGACGGCGGCTGCGGCCGGGCAGGTCGGCGAGATCGGGGTGTCGGCGCCGGGGCCGGCCGGCGGGGGCGGTATGC